>CAZQKE010000083.1:0-27350 GCA_964593865.1 uncultured Anaerolineaceae bacterium
GACGTAACGGTCGTTTTCATCCCAATAGGTGGCCTGCCCGGTGCTAAAGAGGATGTTTTCTCCCTGGGCCAGCGATTCGGGTGCGGTGCGCACGCGGTAGGAAAGTTCTACCTGTCCGGGGTCCACGTCGCCCAGGTCCCAGACGATGAGGGTGCGGGTCAAGGGACCGGGCAGGATCTCATGGGTCACGACGTCGGGCGGCGGGTTGATTGTGCTCTCGGTGACGACGAATCCCGGCTCAACGGTCTCCGTAACCATGACTTCGTATAGGGTGTCCTCCCCCAGGTTCGCCAGGGAAAGGGTGACGCTGATGGAAACCTCCTCCCAGGCAGGCAGCAGGTCAGGCGGCAGGGCCGGGTTGTAGGTCTGAGCAGCACGGCCATACAATTCGCCGTATTCCGCACCGGAAAGGAGCAAGGCGTTCAGGAAGAGGGGCAGTTGCTCGCGGCGATGGCGGTCGGTAGGATGCCCGGCAACGAGGGTGACGCGGCCCTGTTCCACCAGGCCGGAGAGGATGGCCGGTGCACCGGGCCAGGAGCCATCGGCAAATGTGGCAACGGCAGGCAGGTCGGCGTCGGCCGTCAGGTAAGGGTCGCTCAAGATGTAGAGGGTGTCGGTCAACCAGGAAAGGGCCAGGGGATGGTCGGGTAAGGCGACGTCCAGATGGGCGACGTTGCCGGGGGCATCAATGCGCACTTCGGGGTTGACCGTGCCGGGCGGGACCAATCCGGCGGCTTCGGCGATGTAGGTTGCCTCTCCCTGGGCGTAAAGGTGTCCACCGCCACGCACAAATGCAGCAATGGCCGCCAAGCCATCAGGCCCCAGTTCCTGGGTTACGGTTGTGACGGTCCCGATTTTGACCGAAGGCAACACAAGCAGGTCATAGTTTTCTAGATCCCCGGCACGGATGGCATCCTCGTCCAAGATGTCGTCGGGCACAGCTCCCCAAAGGTAGTTTTCAAAGACTTCGCGCACGGCGGCCAGCTCCCAGTTGACATCGCCATAGGTATCGGTGACGGAGGAGCGAAAGAGGGCAACACGCATGGGAGCTACGGCGTAAGCAGGCCGCAAATCCAGGGTCCCGCTGGGAAGGAGGGCATGGTCGAAAGGGCCGGTCAGTTCTGCTTCCGGGACAAGGGCCGTGCCGGGGGCATAGTCCACACCGTCGTGGCTGAAGTCGGTCTGCACCCAGCGCAGCCTTCCTTCATGGCTCAAATGGTCAAAGATGGCCCGATAGGCACGGTAGGTATCCCCTTGGTCGGGGCCAAAGGGGATGAGGGTCGCCGGGTCACGGTCCACAGGGCCGACAGGGGTCGCCGGGGCCGCAGCAACGCTCCAGGCGACGAGCAATAGGGCAGCGGCGGTCAGCAGCAGGGCGACCGCGCTACGGTAAGGGTGATGATGGGTTTGGTTGTTCATAGATTCCTCCTTGTTACACTACAGCGAATTGAGAATGGAACGAATTGAATGGAACGAATTGAATAGAACGAATTTATTTTCGTACCGGTATGATCTGCAATGTCGTGCCGTGGAAGTTGGCTAAAAAGCCCAGGCGGTAGTCCAGGAGCCGCAGACGAGCCTTCATTTGTTCACGCAAGGCATCATCTATGTCCCGGACGGCGATGGCCGCCAACAGGATTTTGCCATCCACAGCGATCAGGCGGGCCGGTTGGTCCCCCAAGTGGTGTCGCCCATAGTAGACGGGCACCGTTTTGATGTATTCATAAGGTATGCCCTGATGATGCAGTTCAATCATGGCCGCCCGACGATAAACTTGGTGGAGAAAGCCCGGCCCCAGTTCAAAGTGAACGCGGTGCAGAGCCTCGAACAAGCGGTTGGACAGGTCCGGGTAGAGCAAGTTGCCGGCAACGGGACGCCGCTTCCATTGAGAGTCAACGACTTGGTTCCGCACAAAGTTGGGCAATCGCTCATCCAACAGCGAACCGGCTCCGTAACTGACGACAATGGCCAGGTCGGCGTCGGTGACCTTGAGGTAGGAGATGGCCTGGGCTTTGTGGACGGGCAGGATTTCGGGCGCAACTTTGAGTTCCAGGATGATCTTGCCTCCTTCGATCCAAAGGTCCACCATGTAAAGGCCAACGCGCTCATCACGGTAGTAGATTTCAAAGGCTTTTTCGGCAGTGCAACGGATACCGCGTTCTTCCAGGCCAATGGCGATGGCAGCCTGGTAGAAATGCTCAGGTAGGTTCGGCCCCAAGGCGTTGTAGACATGCAACAGGACACCTCGGACGGTGTAGCTGAGCTCTTTGTGGATGATTTTGGTCATGGTCTCACACTACAACGGACGGGAATACTACAACGAATAAGGAAAGGAACGAATTTTGCACCCCGCGCCCCCTTTCGCTCCTTTCGCCACTCGTTGTAGTGTTTTGAGAACACTACAACGAATAGGGAAAGGAACGAATTTTGCGCCCCGCGCCTCCATTCACTCCTCTCGCCACTCGTTGTAGTGTTTCGGGAACATTACAACGAATAGGGAAAGGAACGAATTTCGCGCCCCGCGCCCCCTTTCGCTCTTTTCGCCACTCGTTGTAGTGTTTTGAGAACACTACAACGAATAGGGAAAGGAACAAATTTTGCACCCCGCGCCCCCATTCGCTCCTTTCGCCATTCGGTGTAGTGCCCCGGTGTAGTTCTCCGAGCGGCCCGCTCTCGTTCCCGCGCCGGAGCGTGGGAACGAGTCAAGTCAAGCCAAGCTATCCAAGCCCCAGTTCACCCTCGAGTACGTCGTCATCATATAGTGTTCGGATAACCTCTTTCTTGCTCTTGCACACTACATTGAGCCAAGAAGCAAAACCTTCCAACCGACCATACAGTTTCAAGTGGCGATTATCCAAATAGGCTACTGGATACTCTTCTCTCGGAATCCACTCCTCCACGAGGAAACACCACTCATTGCCATTGGAATCCAGCGAGAACGGCACAAGGTACTTCCGCTTAATAGTTCCTCCTTCTCGAAATGGAAGATTGGTTTCCAGCTCCATCCGGGTTAAAGATCTATTCCTCATCCAATCTCGATGAAACACCTGTTGAATTGAGGATATTCGTCTGTTACTGTTACCAACGGAGCACACTTCCTGCACAAAAAACAGATAGGCCCCATTGCTAAATTGAGTGACAAACTGCCGATATGATTCAGGAAGCAAGATCCCTATGTCTGCTTCCGTTTGTGCCACATCCGCATGGCTTGCCCTGGGCCAGATTTCGTGCTCGGACCTATGTTGTTCCAACTCGGCCAGCAGCATATCTATCTTCATAGAAGCCTTCCTCACGTACTCGCAACAATAACTGACGACGCCTCAGGACATCCGTGGCACACTTTCTCTCAGGCTCTCGGCACCGACTACGCTTCGCCCTCAGACCAGCCGTCGCCTACAAACCTACCACGCTTGGTTCCCCGTTGCCGGCATTCCCACGCTCCGGCGTGGGAACCAGAAGTCAAGTTTTCGAACAAGAGATCCTGCTAAATAAGCCACTGTTCCAAGCGGATCCTCCCAAAAGCTCGTATCGCGCTCTATCCCAAGCCGTCCCGATACATATGCATCAACTACAACAGATCTGATTTCTACTTTTGCCTCTGCAAATGTTCTGTTATCGCGGTCTGGCAGATCCTCAAAGCCCGCCGGCATCTCTTTTGAACACCACATCGGTCCAGTATATGCCCCAGCATCATTTTCCAAAAATGCTTTCAGTTGATCGGATATAGACCGGTTTAAATCTATAACTCGGCCGAAATCCGCCCCAGCCACGTTAGAAGGGAAATCTTCTAGTGTAAAAGCACTCTGGTTGTGCTGGCGATACTGCCATACTTCTGCTCCAAGTCCAAAAGCAAGTACCCCTTTGCGCCGAATATCAGATGACCACATGCTCCATCCAAGTTTCTGTAATTTTTCGGGAACCCAACTGGGCGCACCTGCAGGATCTGTCCCTCCGGCAGTAAGGTAGGCCGCGTTGAAGAAATGCAGCGAGTCTAGATAATGTGATTTAGCATCCACACCCCCATAATTCTCACTGTACAAGTACCGACCAAACAAAGTTTTGCGATTATCGTACCCGTGATCTTTATCTACTTGTACTCCATAGGGATTCCCGCCCATCGTCTGATCTGCCAAGGTCTTTAACAATTGTCGCCGCTGCTGCGGAGTTGCGTCCTTGCCGATTTTGTCCTCTTCTGTCCTCAACCACTGATACCAGTATTCAACATTCCCTATCTGAGCTTTATTCGGTTCAGAACCATTCGGATCAATCCAAGTCAACGGGTTATCGAATGCGTACATATATCTATGGGAGGATGGTGGATTTTTGACACTCCCTCTATACGTATCCAGCGCTATCCACACCCCCACTTCCGCATCATAATACCGCGCGTAGAAATGCACCAACCCCGTCTCGGCATCATATTCCTGCCCGGTGTAGGTATAGTGGTTCAGGTCGGGGCAGTCCTGGAGCAGGTTGCCGTACTCGTCATATTTGTACCGGCACACCTCCGCGCCGGACTCATCCGTCAGGGCGACGACGCTGCCCAGGCCGTCATAGTGATACCAGTAGCTCTCCACCGTCCCGCTGATGGGCGTGCGCTCCAGGAGCACCATGCGCCCGTTGCCGTAGGTATAGTGGCTCACCAGCGTCGGCGTGATGGGGCCGCTCGCATAGTCATACTCGACCACCGGATCCAGGCCGTCAAAGACATACTCGCGGTGGAAGGCGGTCGGCGCGCTCAACACCCCGGTAGCGGTCAGCGTCGTCGTCACCCACTTTTCCACGCGGCGGCCATAGCCGTCATAGACGTAGCGGGCTTCTAGGGCCAGGCTCACGCCCTGGGTATAGCTGATCCCGCCGCCGTGGCTCACCGCCTGGGTGTAGCTAATGGCCGTCGTCACGTGGGTCAGGCGGTTTTCGTAATCGTAGACATAGTCGGTCGTCACCGTGCCGGTGATCTCCCAGCCCAGGGACAGGGCCAGGCTGACATACTCGGTGGCGGTCAGCGGCTCGGTTTTGCGGATGCGGTTACCGTTGTCGTCGTACTCGAAACGCGTCGGCCCGGCGGTGAGCATTGAATTGAGGGCGTTGTAAGTGTAAGATACATCCACCGGATCGGGCATCGTCCCGCCAATCGGCTCCGGCGTGCCGGCCTTTCGCAAGCGGTTGCCCACCGGGTCGTAGACATAGACCATATCCTGGCCGCTATCGGTGCGGGCGCGGGTCAAGCGGTAGAGGTCGTCATATTCGTAATCGCGGACCACCGTCGCCCCGCCGCGCTGCTCAACGGCACGGGTGCGGTTGCCCACGGCGTCCAGGGTATAGGCATAGGCAGCGATGATCGCCCCACCCGGCCCGGTGTTGCGCAGGCCGGTCAGGCGGCTGGCGGCGTCATAGTCGTAATCGGTGCGGGTGTTGTTGGGGTTGACCTGGGCGGTGATATAGCCCAGCGGATCATAATCCCAATGGTGCGCCCGGCCCTGGGCGTCGGTCAGCACATCCAGGCGGTCGGCGGCATCGTAGGTCATGCCGATAGCGCGGCCATCGGGGTAGGTCATGCCGCTGCGGTTGCCCACGGCATCGTAATCCCATTCCAGAACACGGCCTTTATAGTCAACGGCACGGGTACGGCGGTTGAGGGCATCGTATTCGTAGGTCCAGTCGCCGTTCCAATCGTGCATGGCGATCTCGTTGCCGTTGAGGTCATACTCGAACGTGACCGAGATGTTCTGCCCCGCGCCGATGCCATAGACCGTAGCGACCAACTGGTTGGCGGCGTCATAGCGATAGTAAGTTGCCTGCCATTTGCCGTCCACACGACGGATCATATTGCCGCTGGCGTCGTAGGCATACTCCCAGGTCTTTCCCAGAGGGTCGGTCTCGCGGGTGAGCTGATTGAGGAAGTTATACTCAAAGGTGGTGGTGATGCCGTTGGCGTCAATGATGGCCGTCCGGTTGCCTACCGGATCGTATTCGTACCTGGTATAGTTGCCCTCGGCGTCGAGCACACCGGTCAGCCAGCCCAAAGGATTGTAATCGTAATGAGTGGTCAGACCGTTGGCATCGATTCGGTCGGTTAAGCGGCGGAGGGCGTCGTATTCGTAGCGGGTGACGTTGCCCAGCGGGTCGCGCTCCTCAACCAACAGGTTCAATTCGTCATAGGCGTATTCGGTCGTCCGGCCCAAAGCGTTGATTATCTTTGTCTGGTTGCCCGCTGCGTCATACTCAAACCGGGTCTCGGCGCCCAACGGATCGGTGACCTTGACGAGCTGCCCGGCCAGGTCGTAATCATAACGGGTAGTATGACCGTTAGCATCGGTCATGCCGGTCATCGCACCTTCCGCATCGTACTCGTACACCGTTTCGCCGCCCAGGGGGTCCACTTCGCGGATCAACCAACCGTTGAGGTTGTACTCAAAGCGGGTGATATTGCCCATCGGGTCGGTCACGGCGATGGCGTTGCCCACCCCGTCATATTCGGTCAGGGTGACGCGGCCCAGGGGGTCAACGCTACGCACAACACGGTTCAACCCGTCGAATTCATAGGTGGTGGTGCGGCCCGGCTCACTTCCGTCGCTGGGGATGCCCTCCGTCAGCCGGATGCGGTTGTGGACGCGGTCGTAGCCCATCGTCACCCGGTTGGCCAGGGGGTCGATCACTTCGACCATGTTGCCCACGCTGTCATAGCGGAAATCGGTCTTGGCCCGGCGTGGGTCAAAGACACGGATGATGCGGTCCAAGGGGTCGTAGCAGTACTCGGTCGTACCGCCGATGGCATCGTGGACATACTTGCGCCGGTTGGTAGCGTCGTAAACAAAGCGGGTCCGGTAGCCCAAGGGATCTGTCAGGGTCAGCAGGTTGCCGTTGGGGTCATACTCGTAATGGTATTCATCCCCTTTGGGATTCGTCACCTTGATCAGGCGATAGATGTCGTCATATTCAAAACTGGTGATACGGCCTAGAGGATCCTTCGCCGTCAGGCGATGGTCCATCTTGTCGTAGGTGTACTCGTTGATGCGGCCCAGGGGATCCTTTTCCCAAACGAGGTTCAAGTTTTCGTCATATCTGTATTCCCATACCCCGCCCCGGCGGTCTGTTTTCTTTCTGAGCAAGTTGTTGCCGTCATACTCGTAAGTGGTTTCTCGGCCCAGAGGATCGGTCTCTTTGATAATATTGCCGTTGCCGTCATACTCGTAGGTTGTGGTCCGGGTCCGGTCGCAAACGGGAGGGTTGAGACATTCGGTGCGGGTCAGTTCGTGGCCGGAAGCGTCATAGGTGGACTCGGTCCAGCCGCCCTCGGCGTCCCAGGTCTTGATGCGGTTGCCATAGGCATCGTACTCGAAGCGGGTCTCGCGCCCCTCGGCGTCAACGAGTCTGGTCATTTGGCCCTTGTCGTCGTACTCGGCAAAGGTCTCGGCTCCGTTGGGTTCGACAACATGGATGGGGTTGCCCTTGTCGTCATATTCGTAGATCCAAGTGTTGCCCAGGGCATCGGTCATGCTGGTCGGATTGTTCTTGTCATCGTAGGTCCAGGTGGTCACGTCGCTGTCATAGAGCGACCATGCATCCAGAGGGTCGGTGCGGGTCAGCATGTTGCCCCGCTCGTCATAAGTATAGCGCCAGGTGTTGCCCCGCTTGTCGGTCTTGGCGATAATGTTGTCGTTGTCATCGTATTCGTAAAAAGTGCTCTGGCCCAGGGCGTCTATCTCCTCAATGACGCGATACTTGCTGTCAAATTTGTAAACGGTTTGATTGCCCTCGTTATCGGTAAAGGTGGCCTGCATATTGGGCAGATCGTAGTCCCATGTCCCCCGATCTCCCTTGGCGTTTTTCTGTTCCTGTACCTTGCCGTCGGGGGTGTATACATTTTCCAGGTAGGTGATCCCCTCCGGATCGGTGATGCGTTGCAGGTACCCCCCGGCCGGGTCGTACTCGTAGTTAGTCTGGCCGCCGTTGGCATCGGTCATGGCCAGCAGGTCATGGGCTTGCTCCGGAGCCAATGTGCCGCGCAGGTTGCGCAGGTACCTGGTATAGGCCAGGCTCTGAACGCCGTAAGTATAGGTTACCACGCGGCCGGCCGGATCGGTGATCCTGGTCACATGACCGGCGGCGTCGGTTTCCACATCAAAAGTCCGACCGGCAGCGTCCTCGATCCGGTCCAGCAACGCACCGGTGTAGTGCAAGGTGATGGTGTTGCCGGCCTCATCGGCGATACTCTGTAGGACACCTGCACCGTCAAAGGTAAAGCGCAACTGGTCGGGCGTGGTCAATACATACCCACTGCCCTCGGCCGTCAGCGTCTCAAATACACCCGGTTCGGCCCGATAGCCGCTGCCATCGGGGGTAAACCTCGCTCGGTGACCATCGGCATACTTGACGCGGACTATACCACCGTCGAGAAAGTCCAGCTTCATATCGTAAAGCGATGACCAACCCTTGCCAAAAAGACCGATCTCGTCGGATTGGGAATTGTAATAGCGCACAATATCTACATTCAGCCCCGGGCCGGGCACAAACAGGTCTCGCGACCACTGGAACTGATTGCCGGTGACGGGATTGACGCCCTGAGCAGTGTAACGAGTCCAATGATTGATACCCAAAGTGCGGTCGGCGCGCGTATCGGTGATGGTTCCGCTGAACGGTACACAGGTTGTCAATTGTAGTCGAGCGATGATACCGTTGTAAATGCCACCGGCAATGTATTCCAACCTGGGGTCAATTACATTATCTCGGTCATAGTACGAATCGAGAAATGCCGATTCGATTTGGGCATAGAGCGTGTCGGAAACATGGGTGGGCAGGTACAAGCCCGTCCCTCCCCAGGTGCGGGCGTCATGCACATCCCGGTCCGGGGGCAAGTCGGTCACTTCGGCGATAGACCGCACCAGTTGGCGGGCCAAGTCTTCATCATCGGGCTTGCTGAAATCGGCCAAACCCAGCGGCCCGCCAATGAAATCGCTCATTTCATGGTTCAGGATGTTAAAGGCAACGGTAGCCGCCAGGTCGGGCGCATTGCTGTTGATAAAGTCGGCCCGCCAGGCTGCCGATAGGCTGCTGTCGTCTTCGCGGGTCATCAGGACGTTGACGCCGCAACCTTCTAGCCAATCGCGGACGGCCAGGGCGGCGTTCAGGTTGACCGCCTTCTCTTCAATGGCATAGGACGCCGGGCTGGTCACCGTCCCGCCGGGATCTGCGCCGCCGTGGTCCGGGTCGAGGATGACAAGCGTCTCCGAAGGAACTGCAGCCACCCCCAACAGGGCAAAGGTGCTGAAATGATCCAGGGGAGCAGAGGCAGAATTGGCCTGGGGGTCAACCACGGTCAACAAGGGGATCCACCGATTTTCGGCCTCGTCGTAATAGTGTAGACGCAACCGTCGTTCGTCCAGCCCGGCGACATCACTATCCCGGTACTGCACTGTGACCGAGACCGTTTCTGTGACCAGGTATTCGGTCACTTGCCAGCCCGGTCTGATCATGCGGGTTGCCGTCACCACCAAGGGGGGGAACTCTCGGACCGCTTGGCCATCGGCGGTGCGATAAGCGCTCAAGGAGAAAGAAACGCCGACATCCACCAGATCAGGGGGGAGTGCAGGAAGTGTAGCCGGTTCCCGGTAGATGATGCGCGTCGTTTCCGACACCGCTTGGGGGGCAAAGGTCAAGGTTACATCTCCATCGCCGGAGATCAACCGTCCCCCCACCCCCGGCTCTACGACCGCTTCGGTGGATGCAGGCGGTGTGTACCCCTGCATCACCACCGGCAGCATCACCCTGTACGCGTCCGCCGCCGGTGTCGCCTCCGGCGCAAAGGGGCCGTACAGCGGCTCGGCCGGTTCGGCGGGCGAGGGATACACCCGCTCGGCGACCGCCTGCGCCGCCGTCGCCGTTTCCGCAGGGCCGATGTCCTGCCCTGCACCGGCCCAAACAGCGGCAGGCGGCAAAGCATTCAACACCAACGCAAAGGCAACAACCACATAAAGAACGCGTTTCCACCAGGTCTCGGCTTTGAGCATCTTTCGCACCTCCTGTCCATGCGCGAGGCCCTTTTTGAGGAGAAACAAGGGTAGGAGAGCATCCCTTATCTCCGACGACAAGCACCAATTGGCCTGAACAGTTGAAATTATACAACCGAACTCTTCTTTCGTCAATAGTACCCTAATACCGGTTGATCACCGACAAGTAACATAAGCCGCCTCTGCCGGAACGAGATCGCAGACGGCCACCAAAGAAATTTGCAATGCGCCGACGATCCGCTCACCGCTCCGTCAAAAGTTGCCCTGTCCTCAACCCTGTGCTATACTCCCAACACCGTATGAGACCGTCGGCGCGAGCCGCTCTGCGCGCCGTCCAATCGCTCAGGAGGTAGTGGAATGAGTCCTGCTTCACCCGATAGCCTACGATTCGTCCCGGCCCGTCCCACATCCATCGAGGAAACGGGCTTGAGCTTGGGGTTCCTCGCCGACCTGGCCTTGAAGCTGCTCTACTTTCGCGGCTATATCACAGGGGCCGAGATCGCCGATCACCTGCGGCTGCCGTTCGGCGGCGTGGTAGATCGGGTGATGGAATTCCTCAAGCGGGACATGTTGTGTGAAGTCAAGGGCGCAGGTGGGCTGGGACAATCCAGCTACGAATACACCATCACGGCCAAAGGGATTACGCGCGCCCGCGAGGTCCTGGACCGTAGCCAGTATGTCGGCCCTGCACCGGTCCCCCTGGCCGAATACAGTGAGGGGATTCGCCGTCAGCCGGTGATGACCTCCTCGATCCATGAGGAGGATGTGCGCCAAGCCCTTTCCCACCTGGTCGTAGACCAGGAGATGATAGACATGCTGGGGCCTGCCGTCAATTCGGGGCGATCCATCTTTTTGTATGGCGCGCCGGGCAACGGCAAGACGGCCATGGCCGAGAGCATCGGCAAGATGGTGCTGGGGGCCGAGATGTACATGCCCTACGCCGTGGAAGTAGGGGGAATGGTCATCAAAGTCTTTGATGAGGTGAACCATAAACTGGCCGAAGAACCGGAACAAACGCCACCGGGGGTCGGCCCGGCGATAGGCAAACCTCGGCATGACCGGCGTTGGCTGCGCATCAAACGCCCGGTCATCACCGTCGGGGGGGAGCTGACCCTAGAGACGCTGGACCTGGTGTGGGATGATGGGGCCAAGTACTACGAAGCCCCTTTCCAAATGAAGGCCAACGGCGGCATGTTCCTCATCGACGACTTTGGACGCCAGCAGGTGCGCCCCCGCGATCTCCTCAACCGCTGGGTTGTCCCCCTGGAAAAACGTTACGACTATTTGACCCTGCACACGGGGCAAAAGATAGAGGTTCCCTTTGAAGTGCTGATCGTCTTTTCCACCAACCTGGAACCCCGCGACCTGGTGGATGAAGCCTTTCTGCGCCGTATCCGTCACAAAATTGAGGTAGGCGATCCCTCCTTTGACGACTATCGCCAGATCTTCCAGCGGGAATGCATCAAACGCGACATCCCCTTTGAGGAAGAGAGCCTGGCTTACCTGCTGCGCGAATACTATATCAAGCCGGGCAAGCCGTTGCGGGCCTGTCACCCCCGCGACCTGTTGGACGAGATCGCCGACATTGCCCGCTACCGGAACATTGCCCCCCGTTTATCCCAAGACCTGATCGACCGAGCCTGCCGTGCCTATTTCGTGGAATTGTGAGGAGGGAGCGGACCGATCTCCGGCACACCGCCGGGGATGAAAATCCCGGTCGGCCCGCGCCGGGGGCGGTGGCGACTCAAGTCACTCCTGTCGGGCCTGGAACCGGTCATTCGCCCGCGCGGACGCGGCCCGCCGCACCGAGCAACGCAGTGCAAGGCGGAAGCTTTGCAAGTCAAAAAACCTTCCGCAGGTCGGCGGGCCGGAAGCCCTTCTGGAACCTGTGGGAGGTTGTAAAGTTTACCTTCGGGGGAGGATATGTACGATCTGAATCTCAAAAACCGGGTAGCCCTTGTCACCGGGGCGGGGCGCAAGGGTGGCATTGGGGAAGCAGTGGCCCGTCGGCTGGCGGAAAACGGTGCGCACGTCATCTTGGGCGATCTATGTGCGCCCCCCAGCGACCTGCCCAACGCCGGTGGCGGTCGTTGGGAAGAGATGGTCGCCATCTCCCAAGAGATCGCATCGCTGGGGGTCCGGTCGTTGCCTGTGCGGGTGGACGTGACCGATGCAGAAGCGGTACAGGCAATGATCGCCACCGTCCGGGATGCTTTTGGCCGTTTGGACATCCTGGTCAACAATGCGGGGGCGGCCATCGGCCCGGCGCCGGTGCTCCAGATGGCCGAAGAAGCGTGGCGGCGCACATTGGAGATCAATGCTACGGGCGTGTTCCTGTGCTGCAAATATGCTTTGCCCTTGATGATCCAGGGAGGACGCGGCGGGCGCATCATCAACATGGCCTCTATCGCCGCCGAACGCCCCAAACCGGGCGTTTCGGCCTATGCGGCCGGCAAAGCCGCCGTTGTCGCCCTGACCCGCTCCCTGGCCCAGGAAGTGGCCGAGTTCGGCATCACCGTCAACGCCATCTTGCCCGGCGATGTGGATACGGCCTTGAAGCAATGGGGGATTCGGTTGGAAGCGCAGGTACGCCGGATGTCTTATGAGGAGGTACTGGCAGCAGCATTGGCCCGTATCCCCCTGGGGCGTTTTGCCACGCCGGACGACGTAGCCGATCTGGTGGCCTTTTTGGCTTCGGAACGGGCATCTTTCATTACCGGTCAGGCTTATCCTCTGACAGGAGGACGTGAGCTGACCTGAGATGGTCCGCCGTGATTTCGGCCAGGCGGGTCTGGAGTTCCTTCTCTATGTCAAGCATCTGCGTTGTGCCGAGATAGACGGTGCTTTCCGGCGAGACGATGTCCCGTAGGACCGAAAGGACCGCCGAAATCCGGTGGACCTCTTCGCTGATGGTGGCTGCAATGTGATGGTTCCCCTCCAGCAACTCCGAAGTGCCCAACAGGGTTTGTAGGGAGTTGTTGATATAGTGGGAGAGGGTGACCATCATCTGTTGAATTGCCTGCATGGCGGCAGCTTGGCGCACGGTTTCGTGCAGACGGGCATTCTCAATCGCAATGGCGATGAAGGCCGCTGCGCCCTGCAACAAGGCCTCATCCTGCTCGGTGAACAGCCCCCTGCCTCCCTGCTCATCTTGCTTGTTGATAACCTCAATGGCCCCGATCACCTTATCCGACACGATCAAGGGAGCACACAGGAGAGAGTGCGTGCGAAAACCCGTTACCCGGTCCACACCGGCGTAAAAGCGGGAGTCCTGCTCCACATCGTTCACCCGCAGGGCTTGGCCGTGGCGCACAACCCAACCGACCACACCCTGGCCGATCTTCAAGTGGAATTTGCCCAGCTTATCCAAATCGCCCCGCAGGGAGACCTCAAAGACCAACTCGTCGCGCTCTTCATCCACCAAAGCCAACGTGGCCGTCTCGGCATGGAGGACATCCTTGATCTCCTGCACGACGGAGCGCATCACGGCTTTCAGGTCTAAAGAAGAAGTGGTCAGGTGGGCGATACGGTTGATGGTTGCCAACTGTTCCGCCCGCTGCCGCAGGTTCTCATAAAGACGGGCGTTCTGCAAGGCAATGGCCGCATAGTCGGCCAGGGCGGTGAGACGTTTCTGCACTTCGGCAGGGGGTTCCTGATCCTCGTGCAGATATGCCACCGCGATCACACCGGCCCCCCGTTCGCCGAGTTTGATGGGAACATAAAGCATGGAGCGGGCCTCATCGGAAAGGTAGCCGGTCATACCGGTCCGTTTGGTCGGCTTGGGAACCCAAAGGGGTTGCCCGGCGCGCAATGCGTCTTCGGCGTGACTATCGTGGATGTCGTCCTGGAGGTTGGACTGATAATCCTCGCCGTGGCGGATGGCCTCCAAATGCAGATGGCCCGTGCTTTCGTCGTGCAAAAAAAGGGTAGCGACGTCGGCATTGCTCAGATACAAAGCCGCATCTACGATCCGCCGCAGCAGGTCGGGCAGGGGCATCAGGGCGGCGACCGAGCGACCGATGGCCTGCAGCGTGGCCAGGTCGCGCATCCGACGGTTCAGTTGCCGGTTGGCCTGGCTCAGTTCCCGGAGAAGGCGTTCCCGCTCCCGCTGCAGGCGCGTCTTTTCCAACGCGCTTTCTACGGCTTTGAGCAGCTCCGGAATCTGAAACGGCTTGGTCAAATAGTCCCGGACGCCCAAGCGCAGGGCCTTGATGACGACATCCTCCGAGCCGTACAGAGTCATCAAGATAACCGGCGAGCGGCACTCATGCCGATTCAGGGCTTCCAGAACCTCCAGGCCGGACATGCCGGGCATGTTGAGGTCCAACAGGATCAGGTCGGGCTGCTTGTCCAGGGCCATTGCCAACCCATCTATGCCGCTGGTGGCAATGGACAGTTCGTAGCCCAGCGGCGCGAGTAGGTCCACGAGGAACCTGCCGATCTCTATTTTGTCATCAATGATCAGGATCTGTTCTCCGGCCATGATCGCCTAGTCAGCCGTTTCGTTCAGCGGCAAACGCTCCACAGGCTCGCGTCCTTGTTGCGGCAGCCGATGGGCGTCAAAGAGATAAGCCCACCCGCTATCCAACGCCTCGGTGATGACGGAACGGCCAAAAGCCTTGCGCAAAAAGATGTAACGGGACGAAAAGCAGAGAGCCTGCCACGGCTCATGGTAATGCAGGCATAGGGGCCTTTCCTTTTTCAAAACCAGGAGACGTTCCGGGCGACGCACATCCACCGCCAGGATGGCAAAATATCCCTGTAACAAGGTCAGCCGTTGGCGAACCGCCGCCAGATAGGTCCCATCCAGGGCGACGGGCGACAGGGTGTCCAGCAAGCGGAAGACGATCTCGCTGTCCACCTCTCCGGCCCGCGGCAGGCCCAGTTGGGCAAAGAGAGCATCGTCGTTATAAATATGTCCGTTATGGATGCCCAGGACATGCCCGGCCAAGAGGGGGTGATTGTTGGCGTTGTTCCAGCGGCTGCCTTTGGTAGGCATTCGGGTATGGCCCAAAAGACAGGTTGTTTCCGGGCCGACCGAATCCAGAACGCGGTGATAAGGCTCGGTCTTGATCAATTCGGAAGCGGGCATCGGTTCCTTGTAGAGATGGAACGTACCGTCACGTTGGATCACGGCCACGCCTGCGGCTTCGCGCCCCCGCTCTTCGTTGGCCAAGAGGGTTTGCGTGAAGCAGTGGCGGATGGCCTGCCACTCTTCTTCCGGTCGTTCCATGGGGTGCAACAAAATTCCGGCTAATCCACACATAGATTGTTCTAACTCACAAACACCACCGACCCCAACCGGGCGTCCCAACGCAGGCCGCGCAGTCGGTCCAGTTTATCCAGCCGTCGGTCCAGTTCCTGGGGGGTGAGGAATAGTTCCTGCGCCGCCGCCCACTTCCAAGCCTCTACCGCCGAAAAGCCGGTCAGCTCGGCCAGCTCCACGCAACGCATCAACTTTTTATCGGTCCGATCCAGTTCACCGCCGGGGGTCGCGGCCCGTTCGGCCAGCATTTCCTCTATCTCGGCCCAGCTCCGCCCGCTGGCCCGCAGCAGCGAGATGGGCGTTTCGGCCAACAGACTCAGCACCTCAAAGCTGGGATTGTGTTCCCAGCGGTCAAAGATCGGTTTGAGTAGTTCCAGCAGTTCCCGACAACCAACCCGCAGTTCCTCTATCACCTCCTCTGTGATCTTGGAGGTATCGCTTGTCGCCAGTTTGCCGTCGTTGTTGCTCAGCCAATCCAGCAGCTGACACTTGCGTTTCCACTCATGGACATAACCGACGTGGATGACCCCGTATTGGCTCAATTCCACAGATTTGAGGACGATGGCCAAGAAGAGAAACGTCTTTGAAACGATGGAGGTCGGCGAAAGATCGGCATCGGGGAAGCGGAATTCCACATGGAAATTGCGTATATCGCCGTCATCGGTAAAGGTGATATGTTCCAGATTGAAAAAGTTTTGGTGCTCCGGCACCATCTTGCTATCGTGGAGGATCTGCCAGATCTGGCGCATAGAGTAGACGCCCGGCGTGTGGCGGACCATTTCCAGATGGCTGGTGTAGTTACGCCGTCGGCAGAGGGCCTCACGGCTGGCTCCCGCGCTGGTCAGGAAGCGCAAGTTGGGGGCGTAGCGGCGCACCAGGTTCCACATATTCGCCAAGATGATCTCCGGAACCGGCTCGGCCAGGCCGATGGCCAGAGCGTGGTAGTGCAAACCGCAGGTGGGTCGGGCACGGATGCCTTCCGGCAACAAGGCAAAGATGTCCCGGTACTGCTTGAGCAGGGCCGGGTAGTAAGGCTGACGACCGATGACCTGGATCTCCAAGCCGCAATGCTCGCTGACCACGTCCAGAACCCCGTAACGCCCCAGGTTGTTCAGGTCACGGGTCGGCTGCAACGCCTCGATCAAGACCGGCATGAAATCGTCCTTTTTGACGCCTTTGGGCATGGCGAATTCAACCTCGGTGCCGATCTTGACCGTGCGGTAGAGCAGATCTTTCCAGTAAAGAGCCTGCTCATGGCTCAAGGTATCGTCGCGGCGAAAGAGAATCGGTTCTTTCATCGTCCTGCCGGAACCACCCCTGCGGAGACGCGCCGACCGACCTCCGCGCTATGGGATGAAGGCACGGCTCCCACGCGAGGCGTGGGAGCCGATGCCCCAAGTCGGCTAGAGCATCTCAAAGCGCAGCGAACAATGATGTTTGTCTACGTCTACATCAATGTTTTTGACCTGGGTCTTGCCTCCTAACCGCTGGCGCATGGCTGCCGCAGCGATGTTCAGGTAAGGGCACATGAAGGGCTTGATGCCGGAGGCCATCAGGTCCTTTTCCACATGGAGTAGGACGCAGTTGTCCACCTCCATCGCGATTGAGTCGTCCTCTTTGGTCAGGTCAAAATTGGTGGCGATACCGATCTCGTCTACAAAGATACGCCCGATCTCGGTCAGGATGTCCTGCGGGTCCTCACCGGCGATCTCCAGCCCCATGCTCTGCTCCATCTGTTCCAGCATCCCTGTACCGACGGTGGTGCTCAGGGCCAGGGCCGATTCGCCCAGCAGGTTCCACAGCCCTTTTTCCAGGCCGTAGATGATCATGGCGTTGATCCGGGCCAGGTTTCTTTTCTTCTCTTCTTCTGTTGCCATCAAATTCTCCTTTGTTCGGCGGTGGGCAACCGGGGGTTACCCGGCCATGATGTTTGCCAACTCTTCCACGACCTCGCGGGTCTCCACAAAGACCATGCCCAAGTTGACATTGGCCGGCGTGATCCCCACGAACACGCTGCGTTCATCCACGGGGGAAACGATGATGTATCCCCGGTCGCCTTTGATCAGCGACATCTCAAAGCTGCCGCGCTGCAACTGCTCCACACTGCGCTTGCTCAACCCGGCCACCGAAGCCGCCGCCGCGCCGACGATGGTCTCGTCCAGGGTGGCGATGGGAATGTTGGCCGAAATGACCAAGCCGTCGACGCCCACCAGCGCGCCGCCTTCAATGTCGGTCGAACCGGTGACCAGGTCGCTCAAAGCTTCAGCCAGGAGTTCACTGCGCCGTTTCCGTACTGCCATTGCATCATCCTCCTTTTCTTGTTCTTGTTGTCTGAGTTGTTCTGCCAGGTCAGGGGCGATAGCGGCCAGCTCGGCCAGCAGGTCTTCTCCCAACCCGTCCATCTCTTCCAATTCATCCCACGTTGGGGGATGGGCTTCGTCCAGCCGTCGCATCCCTTCCAGCAACAGACCGGACCAGCTACTCGTGACGGTATGCGCCGGAGGGGGGACGTCTTTTTCCAGCTCAAAGGTCCCGTTCTCCCAGGTCAGTAGCTCATAGATCACCTCCTCTCCCTCCCGGTCATCCAGGGTCATGTGGACGATATTTCCATCGTCAAAATAGATCTGCGCTTCTCGGTCATTGTGCCGCACGGTCAGGCGGGCTTGGATCTGCTCTGTGCAGATCATTTGTACCAGGGTTGCCAAGCTCAGGTCTTGCAGGTTGCCTTCAATTGCCATCAGGCCATTCCCTCCTGGCTGAAGGAAGCGTTCAGCTCATCCTCCAACATCTGGGCAAAGTCATCGCCCAGGGGATGCTGGTCCGGCGAAGACGGAGGAGGAGTGGGCGTCTCCAAAATCGGGGCCAGCTCCTCCACCGCTTGCTTGAGCACCATGCGCACCAGGCCAATGGGCGTATCGTTGTCAAAGACGATAACAAGGATCAGTTGCTCCCCCACATCGGAAAGGTACACGCTCTGTTCCTGACCTTCGTGGAGGAGCAGCTTGAAGCGGGCTTCCTCTCCCACCAGGCGGGCCATCTCCTGGGTCGCCGCCAGCTCACCGGCGGCCAGGGCAGAAAGGACCTGGGTGTTCATGCGGGCCGTCTGCCCCCGCTCGGCGATGAGCTGGCCGCTCACATCGGCCAGGATGATGCAGCGGGCTTCGCTTTCATAGGCCATCCGCTCCAGCCAACGGTCTATGGCCTCTGCCTGCTCAACCGAAAGGACAAAGCGAGGCGCCAGTTCCCCGGAAGCATCCACGGCCGGTGCCCCGGCCTGGGGTGTTGTGCTGCCGGGCGTTCGGGCAGTCGCGGCCTGCTTCTCCAGCCAGCGCAACCCTTCCTGGGCTTGGCGGTTATCGGGGTCAAGGGCCAGCACCGTTTGCAGATAGGCCCGCGCTTCCTCCGGATCGTCGGTCACGCCCGAAAGCCACAGCCAGGCTTCAGATTGCATCGGGTCCTGCTCCGTCACCTGGAGCAGGAGCCGCCGGGCCAGGGTTTTGTTCCCGGCACGGGCAGCCTGGATTCCCTTTTGCAACGTATCCCGGATTGTCGTCCTTGTGCTCATTGTTCCCTCTCATCACAGTTGTCGTTGTGCTTGACTCACGACCTGGTTGATGCTGGCCTTCAGGGTCTCGAACACGCCGATCCCCTGGATGGCAATGGCGGTGAACCAGGGTGCGCCGTCGCGGGCAAAGAGCCGCTTGAGCACCGGCACCGGAGCCAGGCCGGGCAGGTCCTGTTTGTTGAATTGGACCACGCAAGGAGTCCGCTGCGGGTCCAATCCCAGATCGGCCAGGTGACGCTGCATCCCCTTGAAGGCCTGGATGTTGTCGGCCAGGCGGGACATTTGGGAATCGGCGACAAAGACCACGCCGTCGGCCCCTTGCAGGACCAGTTTGCGGGTAGCTTCGTACATCACCTGGCCGGGCACGGTGTAGAGGTTGAATTTGGGCTTGAGGCCCTTGATCTCCCCCAATTCCAACTGCAAAAAGTCAAAAAAGATGGTTCTATCCTCCCGCGTTTTGAGCGAGACCAGGTCCCCACGCAAGCGAGGGTTGGTCCGACTATGGATATACTGCAGGTTGGTCGTCTTGCCGCTGAGGGCCGGGCCGTAATAGACGATTTTCAGGTTCAGCTCCCGAAGTTTCCAATTGATAAACATGCTACTTTCCGTTTATTTTGTTCCGAGTCATTGATCTTCTGCCCACGATGGGTCGAGTAACCCCATTTTGACCGCCTGGGCCAGGTCAATCGTTTCAACCTCTTGGTCACCCGTCGGTTCCGCATCGGCGGCCATGCTATCCCGCAGGGCCTGGGTCGCTTCCTCCAGGGTAGGACTTTCTTCCGCCGAAGAGTCAAGCCACAGATGGTCCAAACTCGCGCTGAGCTGCTCGCTAAAGTCGTCATCCAACACCTGGGCAGCCGACACCCGCTCCGTGTGACGGATCACGGCCCGGAGCCGTTGGAGCACCCGTCGCATGTACAGCCACACCATGCCGATCCGGCTGCGCTGCTTTTCTTTGTCAAAAAGGAGGACGATGAACATCTCCTCGTTGACATTGGCCGAATAGATGTCCAGCTTCGTGCCCTCGTGGTAGTTCAGGACCAATGCCTCCTCTTCTCCCACATGGCGGGCCGTTTCAAAGGAAGCGGCAAACCCGCCGCCGATGAGGGAGATGAGCACCTGAAGGTCCACTCCTTCTACCGCCCCCAAGTGGGCCAGCATCCGTCCCGTGACATCGGCCAGGAGGACGCATTGGGCGTTGAGTTCAAACCGCAGATCGGTCAGATGCTGGGAAATTTCATCAAATTGCTCATCAGAAAGGACCAGGATGCCACGCCCCGGCGTCTCCATCTCCTCCAGGGCCGATTGCACCGCCGCGACCAGGTCCTGGATGTGGAAGGGCTTGGATAGGTAGCGACACGCCCCCAGTTGGTAAGCGGTGGATTCTACCCGCCGGTTGCCGTAAGCGGTCATCAAGATCAGGCGCGTGTGCGGCGACCGGCTCCTGGCCCGCTCGATCAGTTCCAGGCCGTTGATGCCCGGCATCCGCAGGTCGGTGATGATCAGGTCGTAGGTGCGACTTTGCATCAAGGCCAGGGCCTCCTCACCGGAGCCGGCCGTTTCCACTTCATACCCTGCCCCCAGGGCGGTCAGATGCTCGGCCAGAAAAAAGGCCACGCTCTTTTCATCGTCTACAATCAGAATCCGTTTGCCCATGGTCCTCCCCACTCCGCTTATGGTTCAACCGCCGCACGGGCTTTTGCAGGGAGACAAGCGGTCGCAACGGCCCTAGTGTAGCATACCACAAAAGGCGGCAGTGGGCGTTTCAGAAATCTTTTAAAAGATTTCAGGTTTCTTGAAATTCGTTTGGCAAGGTGCGCACCCGCGCCGGCGGCCAAAGGTTCGCTGCAACCCCGGCGTCACGCAGGTTTCCAACGTGTACCGGGGAATCACTCATCGTCCGAATCAAACATGTCCGCCGGAAGCAAGCCCGCAGCAATGGCTTCCTCAATGCTCATCAACGGTGTACCGTCTCCTTCGCTGCTGGCCTCTTCAAAGAGACGATCCATTTCGGCATCAATGGCAGCGGCCATGCCGCTATCCAGTTGGCGGGGACCAGGCTGGGATTCCAGGAGGGGAAGCAAGGCTGCCGCCGTCTGTTTGGCAAAGAGCCAAACCGCCCCTACTTTGCTTTCCGTGCCAAAGATCACCGCCAGCAAAAAGTCTTTGTTGATTTCATAAGAGTAAACGTTGTAGTCCGGCCCTTCATGGTAGCTGGATTTGAAAACGGAAGTGTTGCCCAGCATCCGGGCCAATTCGGCGGCGGCGGCGAAATTGGCCGCAATGAGGGCACTCAGACCGGGCAAGTCCAGCCCTTCGGTATGCCCCACCGTGTCCACCGAGTATCCTTCCGAACTGAGCAGCAGAACGCAGCGCGCGCCCGTATCGGCATGGAGCTTCTGGAGCTGCTCCGAGACTTCCTCGCCTATGGCCTGTGGCATCGGAGGTGGCGCGGAAGGTGACGATGTGCGCTCCAGGACGCGCTCAACCACTTCCCTGATCTGGGTTGCGGTGAACGGTTTATCCAGGAACCCGGCGATTCGCAGCTGCTCGGTGCGCTCGCGGAGCTTCTGGGTGCCATAGGCGGTCATCAAAACCACCTGGGTTTCCGGCGACAACCGATGGACCTCCGTAGCCAGGTCCAGACCGTCCATCTGCGGCATTCTGTAATCGGTCAGGATCAGGTCGAAAGGCTCCTGCCGGATTTTTGCCAACGCCTCTTGGCCGCTGTTAGCCGTTTCAATGATATATCCCTTGTTTGCCTTTTTCAAACTCTCGGCCAAGATGATGGTGACGTGGGGTTCATCATCTACAATCAGGACGCGTTTTGGCCTACTCTGCGACACAGGTCTCTTCCTCCGGTTCTCTTATTTGCTCTGTCCCAGGGCTTCTTGGACTGCACCGCGTATCTCAATCACTCCTACCGGTTTGTTCAGAATCCGTTGGACGGCAGCGTCGGCGGCTTGCTCATACAGGCCGTGATCGCCATGGGCGGTGATGAGGATAACGAGCACTTGAGGGTAGAGCTGGCGCACATGGCGGGCCAGGCTGATCCCATCCAAGCCGGGCATCTTGTAATCGGTGATGACCAGATCAAAGGGATGTTGTTGAAAGAGCTGCAAGGCTTCTTGCCCGTCGTTGGCCGTGGCGATCTGGCAATTCGGGATCTTGGACAAGGCCTCTTTCAAGGTCATGGTGACGATCGGTTCGTCGTCTACGATCAAGACGCGCCATGCCCCTCGCTGCGGAGGCTCCGGACCTTCGGCGGAGGTTTCTGCCGTTGCGGAAGGGAGCCGAACGGTGAACGTGCTGCCCTGCCCCGGCCTGCTTTGAACCTCCAACCGGCCTCCATGCTTCGCCACTACGGCACGGACCAATGTCATGCCCAGCCCCAAGCCACGGTATTGCCTTGTAGTTGAACCGTCCACTTGGTAAAAGTCGGTTGACAGAATTTTCTCTATCTCTTCTGCCGTCATGCCGATTCCCCTGTCCTGTACTTCCAGGCAGACCCAGCCAGGTTCCCACCAGGTACGCACCTTGATCTGGCCGCCTGCAGGGGTGAATTTGTAGGCGTTTTCCAACAAGCAATCTACGACATGTTCCAGGTGGTAAGCATCCCCCAACAACAACGGCAAGTCCGCAGCCAAATCCACCTCAAGCGTTTGTTCGGCTCCGGCAGCGGATTGCCGGGCCTCCACCACCTTTTCCACAATGTTGTTCAAAGCAACCGGTTGCGAAATCTGCTCATCCGCTTCCAAGGCGGTCAAAATGCTGATCCGCTCAACCAGCGTCCGCAGTTCCTGCA
This sequence comes from uncultured Anaerolineaceae bacterium, assembly GCA_964593865.1. GTDB lineage: Bacteria > Chloroflexota > Anaerolineae > JAAYZQ01 > JAAYZQ01 > CAZQKE01. Next base: position 22,647 of record CAZQKE010000083.1, read on the forward strand.
CATGGTTGAAAACCGTGTACACCGCCTGTTGCTGCTGCGGAGCCAGATCGCCCAGTTCCCCTTCGCTCAGGAGTTCCACATACCCCTGGATAAGGGTCAACGGCGTGCGCAATTCATGGGAAACATTGCGGACAAAAGCTGCTTGTAAATCGTTCAATCTTTCTGCTCCCGATTCGCGATTACGCGATGCAATCTTGGCGTTCATAACTCCCCTCGCCGGTGATTGTAGTATACCTTTTTTTCTCGCTTTGTGCCGTCACAGTTTCGTGACGGTTTCATGACGGGATCGTGTATCCGGCCCCCCGCACGGTGCGGATGACATCGGTGCGCCCGGTCGCAGCCTTGATTTTGCGCCGGATGCGATAGATGTGGCTGCGCACCGTATCGCTCGCCTCCCACGGCTCGCTCTCATAGCCCTGCACCTCCCGGATCAACTCCTGGGGCGTGAGCACACGGGGTGACTCGCTGACCAAATAGGCCAGCAAGTTGAATTCGGTAGGGCTGAGCTCCAACAGGTGACCGTCCAACGTGATCACGTGGCGCGTCAGGTCTACGATCAGGTCTCCCCGCCGCACAAAACGGGAAGGAACGGCCGGCGCAGAGGGCGAAAGATCGCCGACGATGTCTTGAATATCCGCCAGGCTGCGTTCCAGGTATGCCGCCATTTGGCGTTGCCGCTTTTTCTCCTGCCGCTTGAGCAGGCCGGAACGCACACTTGCGCGGATCTCAATGGTTTTGCAGGGTTTGAACAAATAGTCATGCGCTCCGTGGCGCAACGCCTCCACGGCCGTCTCCAGGGAAGCATAGGCGGTCAGCACGATGGCGACCGTATCGGGCCATCGTTCTCGTAGGATGGATAGTAGCTCAATCCCGCCGATGTCGGGCAGCTTGAGATCAAGCAAGGCCAGATCAAACTCTTGGCGGGCCAGCAGGTCCAGGGCAGCCTCACCGCTACCCACGGCAACGACTTTGTGACCATCCCGGCCCAGGGTCTCCCGCAAGGCAAATCGGATGCCCGGTTCATCATCCACAACGAGGATGGTGGCCTGTGTCATAAACTCACTCCGAAAACGAGCTGCCCGCGTTCCTTCTGCGCCGGACCGTATGGCACAAGTCTCCGGGCCCGCCGGAAGCTCGCACCACTGCCCGGCGCGGAGACGCCCGTCCGCGCGGACGCCCGGCCCCAAGCCTACAAGGGGCGACTCTAGTCACCCCCATCCGATACGGGCAGCAAGATGGTAAAGGTCGTTCCTTCTCCCTTCTCACTCTCGACGGTGATGATCCCACCGTGGGCTTCGATGATGTTCGCACTGACGAACAACCCCAGCCCGGAACCGTGCTCCTTAGTAGTGAAGAACGGCTCAAACAGGCGGGGAAGTTCCTCGGCGGGCACGCCCTCCCCGCTGTCGCTGAATTCTACGCGTGCTACCAACACCTCCTCTTCCCCGCCCAAACGGGACCAATCCAAGCCGGTGCGCAAGCGCAAAGTCCCACCTTGGGGCATGGCATCTATGGCGTTGAGCACCAGGTTCAAAAAGACCTGCTTCAGGTGATCGGGGTTGGCTTGGATGGGGGGCAGTTCGCCCCATTCGCGCACGACGGTTACGTTCGCGTGCTGGAGCTTCTTGTTGGTCAAGGCCAACACCGTCTCCAACGTTTCATGGATGTCGGTAGGCCGCCTTTCGTCGCGGGCCGGGCGATAGAAGTCACGCATACGGGTCACAATATTCGCCACCCGCTCAATCTCGCCGCTGGCCAGATTGAGGTACATCTCAATCTTGTCCCGCCGCTGCTCATCTTCCATCTCCTCTTCCGCCAGGTTCAGGCAGACCTGCACCGATTGGAGGGGGTTGTTGATCTCGTGGGCAATGGAGGCGGTCAACCGCCCCAAGGCAGCCATCTTTTCGCTGTGGATCAACTGGGCCTGGGTAGCCTCCCGTTCGCGCAACAAACGCCTTTGCTCTTCGTAGAGCCGGGCGTTTTCCAAAGCGACGGACAACGCAAAGGTGACGGTCTCCAGGGTGCGCAGATCGTCGGCAGTATACTTGCCCGGTTCCTCATGCACCACCTCTATCACCCCTCGGTTCTGGCCGGAAATCTGCAGCGGGACGGCCATCAGCGATCTCGTCTCGCGGCCCAGATAGTGGTCCACCCGATCCGACCAACGGGGGTCCTTTTGTACATCATCCAACAAAATGGACCTGCCGTGGGAGATCACCCAACCGGCGATCCCCTCCCCCGGTTCAAGGCGTATCGGCAGGTCCAGGGTTGCGTCCACGCTCTTGCCCAGGGTATGCACAAAGTACATTTCCCGGCTTTGGGGGTCCTGGCGAAGCAAAGAGATCCCCGTTGCCTGGAAGATGCCCTGGAATTGGTTGAGGGCCGTCTCGATGGCTACGTCGGAATCCAGGGTGCTGGAAAGAAGCAACCCCAAGTTGTACAAGATCTCCAGCTCGGAGACTCGGGCTTGCAAAGAGGCATAGAGCTGGGCGTTTTCCAGGGCGATGGCGGCGACGGGAGCGATAGACTCCAAAAACTGGAGGTCATCTTCGTTGAACCCTCCCGGCTTGTTGATGATCTCTATGACACCGCCGACTCCTTGATCCCGGCCAAAGGGTACACACAACAACGATTGCACCCGGACCCCGGTCACCTCGTCCAGGCCGCTGTAGAAGCGCGGGTCTTGGCGCACATCGTTCACCACCGCCGACTCCCTGTGCTGCATCACCCAACCGGCGATGCCCTGCCCGGGCGCCAAGCGACGCCCGCTCAGGGCATGTACCTCGTCGGCCATCGTCTGGGTAAAGATCAACTCGCCCGTGCGGGGGTCGCGGAGCAGGATAGAACCGGTTTCCGCATTGAGGGCCTGACACGCCTTTTCCAGAAGCTGGGCGATCACCGTGTCCAGATCCAGGGACGAGGTAATGGCCGTGCTGATGGCGTTGAGAGTGGCCAATCGCTCCGCTTGCTCTTGCGTATTCCGATAAAGGCGGGCGTTTTCCAAAGCGGTGGTGACCTGATCGGCCAGGGTCTGGAGGAGCTGCATATCGGCGGCGGTGAAGGCGGCCACCTGACGGCGCTCCACATTGAGGACTCCGAGCACCCGCCCTTCGGCCTTCAAGGGGACACACAGTTCAGAACGACTGGCATAGCCAGGCGGAGACACATAGCGCGGTTCCTGAGCCGTATCGGCGATGTTGATCGGTTGCCCCGTCTGTGCAACAGCCACACCGACGCCCCGTTCTCCATCCAGGGGCAAAACCAAGCCCCATTCCCGCAGGCGACCGTCGGCAAACAGATACCGATAGCGTAGTGTACCGGACTCTTGATCCACCACTCCGTAAGAGGCAAAGTCACAGTGAAGGACATCGGCGGCGGTGGAGAGCACCCGCCGGACGATCTCCTCTTCGTCGGGATGCAGGATCAGCTCCCGCCCCAAGCGGTAGATGGCGGACAACCGCTCCTCTAATTGTACCCGCTCGGTGACATCCTGGACCGTCCCCACCATGCGCAGCGGTCGCCCTTCCTCGTCAAAGATGACCTCGGCCCGTTCCCGAACGACGCGCTCCGTGCCGTCCGGCCGCAGGATGCGGTGTTGGACGTCATACGCCTTGTGTTCATACAGAGCATGGGCCACCGTCTCGGTGACGATCACCCGATCTTCCAAAGGGATGGTCTTGAGAAAGTTTTCGTAAGTAGCTTCGAAATCCCCGCGGGATTGCCCAAAGATGCGGTAGACTTCCTCCGACCACCACAACTTGCCGCTGGGGATGTCCCATTCCCAACTGCCCAAATGGGCGATATGTTGCGCTTCGGCCAGGTTGGCCTGGCTGCGGCGCAATTCGGCTTCGGCCTGCACCCGGTCCGTGACATCGCGGTTGCTGGCACGATACCCCAAGAACTGCCCATCCTCGTCGGTGACGGGTTGGCACCAGTGTTCAATCCAGCGGAGATCACCATCCCGCCGCCGGATGCGGAAAAGAGCCTGTTGCGCCCCTTGCCCCGCCTTGTGTCGGTGGGCCGCCCACATCTCGCGGTCCTGCTCCACGATCAATTCATCTACAAGACGGGGATTGGCAATAAATTCATCGGGCGCGTAGCCGGTGATCCTCTCACAGGCCGGAGAGACATACAACCATCGTCCGTCGGGGGCTTCCCAGTATTCCCAATCGTAGGTGAAATCGGCGACGGTGCGGTATCTCCGTTCCGCCTCGCGCAGGGCATCCTCTGCCTTCTTACGGTCGGTGATGTCAATGACACTGCCCTCGTAATAGAGCACTTGGCCCTCAGGACCGAGTACACGGCGACCTATGCCGTGCAGCCAGATCAGGCTGCCGTCATAACGGCGGGCCAGCACCTCCCAATCACAAGGGTCTTCCACATGCTCCCACCACCGTTGCCCATCCTCTGCACCGGCATACAACTCCACAGCCGGTGTAGCCAACAACGTTTCTTCATCGGGGTAGCCCAGCATCTGCACCAGCACCCGGTTGACGGCCAAAAAGCGGCCGTCCGCCGTGATGCGATACAAGCCGACCGGCACGTTGTGATACAGCTCACGGAAACGGGCCTCCGCCTCGGCCAATGCACGGTGTTGCCATCCACTGCGGATGAATTGGGCAGCGTGGGCAGCAGCAGCTTGCATCAACGCTTGATCCTCCTCGCTGAAAGGTTCCTCCCGCCCACCCAAGGCTAAAACCACGG
>CAZQKE010000084.1:0-15418 GCA_964593865.1 uncultured Anaerolineaceae bacterium
GGACGGCCCGCTTGGCGGTCCCGGAGATCTGAACCGCAAAGGCGCAAAGGCCGCAAAGGGAAGGAGAAAAAGCACGAAGACCTTCGCGCTCTTGGCGTCTTGGCGGTTCCAACCGCGATTTTCTCTGTAAGTTGGAACCTTGCGCCGCCGGGCCGGGCATATTTCACAAAGGCAACAGGGTAAGCGTCAGGGCCGCTGCCGCAGGGACGGTCAGGTTGTCCAGGCCCCAGGGGGAAAGGGCTTCAACCAGGGTGCAAACCAGGGCTACCGCGCCGCCGTACATCAGCGACAAAAGGGGGCTGACGGTGGGCAGGTTCAGCAGGTAGGGCATCAGGAACAGGGCCAGGGCGGTGGCAACCCAGCTCCAAAAGAGCATGGCCACCGAACCTTCCAGGGAGCGGGTGGAACGGCCCACGGTGTAGAAATGGTAGCCATACCGCCGACCGATGATGGCCGCCAGGGCATCCCCCCAGGTCAAGGGCATCATGGCGGCGACCATCAGCACCGGCTCCGCCCAAAGGAAATAGATCAACGCCCCAAAAGCGATGGGAAAGTAAATGGTCCCCAGGTTGCCCTTTTCCTCCATGGCCTGGAACGTGCCCTTCCAATAAGACAGGGCGTTGATGAGGACGAAACTCGCCGGGGGGATGAGGGCCAGGGTGCGGTCCTCAAAGAGCAAGGCCGTGCCCACAACCCACATGCCGACGCCGATGTGGATGAATTTGCGGGTGAATTCCAGGGGGCGGCGGCCCATGCGTCGCAGCAGCTCGCCCAGGGCGATGACGGTAAAGACATAGACGTAGGAAAGAAGCAAGGCGGTATAATCGGGCTTCCAGACGATGATGGGCCAGGTCATGTCAAGCCTCCCGTTTTTCTGCACCCCGGCGGCGCGGGCCTGCCGGGGAGATTTGCCGGGCCAGGGCCAGGGCGATCCGGGCGGCCACGGCGGCGTTGTTTTCCAGCAAGGCAAGGTTGGCCCGCAGGGTGGCCCCCTCTGTCTGTTGGGCGAGCCATTGCAGCAGGAAAGGTGTCACCCGGCTGCCTTCGATGCCCCGGCGGTGGGCCTCCTCATGGGCGGCGGTGATGACGCTTTCCAGCCGGGAAGCAGGGATTGCGGCTTCGGCGGGCACGGGGACGGCGACAAGGAGGCCGCCGGGCAGGTTCATCTGCCGTTGGGCGCGGATGATGGCTGCCGCCTCGGCGGGGGTGTCCACACGGACATCCACCGGCAGGCCGCTGCTACGGCTGTAGAAGGCGGGGAATTCATCCGCGCCGTAGCCGACCACCGGCACCCCCGCCGTTTCCAGCCATTCCAGGGTGGCCCGCAGGTCCAGGATGGACTTGGCCCCGGCGCAAACGACGGCCACGGGAGTAGAAGCCAGGGTCGGCAGGTCGTTGGAGACATCAAAGGGGGCGTCGCGGTGGACGCCGCCGATGCCCCCTGTGGCAAAGACCGAGATTCCGGCCCAGGCGGCGATGGTCGCCGTGGCCGCGACGGTGGTTGCGCCGTCCCCGCCCTGGGCGACGACGATGGGCAGGTCGCGGCGGCTTACTTTGCGGATGTTCGGGGCGGTGGCCAGGTGTTCCAGGGCGGCATCATCCAGGCCCACCCGCACCTGCCCGCCCAGGATGGCGATGGTCGCCGGGACCGCCCCCTCCTGCCGGATGATGGCCTCCATCCGCCGGGCGGTTTCCAGGTTGGTGGGGTAAGGCAAGCCGTGGGCAATGACGGTTGATTCCAGGGCGACGACCGCCTGCCCCTCGGCCAGGGCTTCTTCTACCTGCTCGTTCAGATGCAATCTTTTCACCACACCATTCCCCTCTACCGACGGCGTCTGCCTCGCCGTCGGGGCTTTCTTTTTGGAGGGCTTTCGGGACGGGAATCCACCCGCTCCGGTGCGGGGTGAAGCGTTTCCTGGTAGTAGTCGTCTAGGAGCATGGTCAGCAGGGCTTGTCCCTCCTCGCTTCGGCTCAGTTCGTGGACCAGCGGCGCAAAACGCCGCATCCGTTCCACGCGGAGCCGGTCGCGGTCACGCAGCCGGGCCTCCAACAGGGCCGTCACCCGCTCGGAGACGATGGCCTGCACATCTTCATCGGTAGGCAAAGGCCACTCCTGCATCCCGATCCCGTAGCGTTTGGCGATACGTTCCAGGGACATCTGCTCCATGACATCTACCAGGGAGATGACTACGCCGCCGGCCCCTGCCCGCCCCGTGCGCCCGGCACGATGGATGTACTGCTCCGGGTCGTCCGGCGGTTCGTAGATGATAACGTGGGAAAGGTCGGGGAGGTCAATGCCTCGCGCGGCCACATCGGTAGCAACCAGGAAACGGAGTTTGCCCCGCCGCATACGGGTCATGATCTGCTCCCGCGCCTTCTGCGAGAGATCGGAGCTCAGGGCATCGGCGTCATAGCCGAAACGCTGCAAGACGGCGGTCACATACCCCACCCGCGCTTTGGTGTTGCAAAAGATCAAGGCAGAGGGCGGGTTCTCGACCTCAATGATGCGCACCAGGCTGCGGTCCTTGTCCATGCGCGGCACAACATAGTACACATGATCCACATCGGTTACGTGGATGTGATCGCGGCTCAAGCTGAGGAACTCGGCCTCGTGGAGGAATTCGGCGGCCAGGCGTCGCACGCGGGGCGGAAAAGTGGCCGAGAACATGCAGCTCTGCACGTGCCGGGCGGGCATGTGTCGCCGGATGGCTTTCATATCGGGGTAAAAACCCATAGAAAGCATCTTGTCGGCCTCGTCAAAGACCAACATCTTTAGATGTTTGAGGGAAAGGTTGCGTTTGAGGAGATGATCCAGGATGCGGCCCGGCGTGCCCACGACCAGGTGTGCCCCCCGGCGAAAAGCCTGCAATTGGGGGCCATAGGCTACGCCGCCGTAGACCACGGCGGTCCGCATCCCGCTTTCCCCGGCCAGGGTTCGGGCCTCTTCGGCCACCTGGCGGGCCAACTCGCGGGTAGGAGTCAGCACCAGGGCTTGGCAGACTTGGCGTTGCAGGTCAACGCGGTCCAGGATGGGCAGCAAGAACGCGCCGGTCTTGCCGCTCCCGGTCCGCGATTGGACCATCAGGTCACGGCCTGCCAGGAGGTAAGGAATGGCTTTGGCCTGGACCGGCATCAGTTCCGCCCACCCGGCCCGGAGGGCAGCCCGGCGTAGCGGTTCGGGCAGGGTCGCCAGGGTGACCGGCGGCAGAGCGTGCTCCGGTTCGGCAACGTCAGATGTATCTTGCAAGTGATCGCGCATGTCGGTCATTGTCTCAAACGGCGACGGCCAACCCTTCACTGGCCTCAATGGCGGCCAGGTTCTCCGGAGCGAACCTTTTCCGCAAGGAAACCGCCTCTTTGAAGGCTTCAAGGTCGTAAAGCTGCGAATGACGTAGCACTTCGGCCAGGGCCATGACGCCCCAGTACCGCTCGGCGAACCCGCTCTTCCGCCGAAAATCCAGGAGAACGGTCCGGGCGCGGATCTCCGTCGGCAGCAGACCGTTTTCCCACAAGGCGGCATTGACATAGAGGGTATCCTGCTCCGTGAGCCGCATCAGGCGGGAGTGGATGTGGGGCAGACATTCCTTGAAGAGGACGATGACAATATCCGGCTTGTCGATGCCCATGTAAAAGATCTCGTCGGGGCTGAGGATCACCTCGGAGACCGAGTGGCCCGATTCCACCGTCACGGGGTAGCTATTGCGCTGGGTGACCTGTAGGCCGGAAAGCACGGCACCGCGGCTGAGATAGGCTGCCGCCGAGCGGATCCGCCCCCCGGCCCTGCCGCCCAACACCAGGGCCAGAGGGCGCGTCAACGATGACCGAAACCGAGGCCGGAGGGCCAGGCCCTCCAAAAGGGAGGGTTTGTCGGATCGGTCGAGGGAAAAGTTGGGGCGCGGCGGGTTATGTTGCGGTCCCAACGCCCAACGGGAACGGTCGGCCCATTCCTTCAGCTCTGCGTTGAGCTGAGCGGTCTTTTTCTCCCGCACCCCCGGATTGCGCCCCGTACACCATTCCAGCACTTCGACCAGGGCAAAGCCCTCCGTCTCCAACGCAGCCTTGATGGCCCGGACCAGTTCCCCTTTATCTTCACTGGTCACGCGGTGGACGTAAGCGGCACGGGCCTGATGGAGCAGTCCACACAGGTCATAGGGTTCCTGCTTGCTTCCCTCCGGAGCAGGGGTGAGCCGCGTGACAAAGCCCCGCGGTGTCAGCCCGCTGGGCTGCCCTCCCGTCATGCCGTAGAGCATGTTGTTGTAGACGATGACCGTCATGTTGACGTTGCGCCGCGCCGCTTCCAGCAGATGCTGTAAACCGATGGTCGCCCCACCATCACCGATAAAGACGATGACTTTTTTGTGCGGCGGAAGGCCCATGGCCAACCCTACCCCCAGGGCAACCGACCGCCCGTGCAGGCCATGAATGGTATGGGTGCTCAGGCTTTTGTCAATGATGCCCAAGCAGCCGATGTCGGTCACGACCACTACGTCGTGCGGCTCCACGCCCAACGCCTTGAGGGCACGACCGGTGCTGCCGACCGTCGCATAATGACCGCAACGGGCGCAAAAGCCGGGTTTTTTGATCAGAAAGGAGCTGCTCATGAGCCTGTCACCTCCCGGATGATCTGGTCGGGGTGGACCAACCGCCCGATGCCGTGGGCCAAACGCACGCGATCCGGCAAGCGGTAACCAAAGAGGATCTGGGCCATCTGCCCTTGCAGATTCTCTTCGGCGATGACGATGCGGCGGTATCGCTCCAAGATGTCATAGTAGACCGCGGGGACCGGTAGCAGCGTCTTGGCAATCAGCAACGACACCGGCATCCCTTGCGCCCGGAGCTTCACCGCAGCCTCCCTGGCCGCATAGGCGGTAATGCCGTAGGAGACGATCACCGCCTCCGCCCCCTCCTGTTCGTCCAGCTCATAGTAGGCCGGTGTCCCTGTTTCTATCTTTTTCTGCAGGCGTCTGGTATTTTCCAACGCTTCTTCATCGGCGGAGAGGAGCTCCCCTTCCGCATTGTGGGTAGAAGCGGTGAGCCGCACCTGGTGGCGATCATTGCCGATTGGCAAGAACGGTGGGGCAAGGCCGCCGTCGGTCGCATAAGGCCGATAGCGTTCCTGCCCTGTGTAAAATCGCCATTGCACCGGCTCTATCTCGGTTAGGAGATCCAGATCAAAGCTGCGCTGGGTCATCGCCATCTCTTTGGAGGTCAAAAGCACCACAGGGCTGCGCAGGGAAACCGCCAGCCGCAATGCCAGAGAGGGCAGTTCCCAACAATCCCCAAAGTCGGAAACGGCCAGCACCGGCAACGGATACCCCCCGGAGATCAATCCGCGCAGGAGCAGCAGATCACCTTGCGCCCCCACCGTCGCGGAACCGGTAGACGGGCCAAGCCTCTGCACCAGGACGATCAACATCGGCAGCTCCATCATAAAGGCCATATTGATCGATTCCACCATCAAGGCCAGGCCGGGGAACGCCGTAGCCGTGACCGGCAAAAGGCCGGTAGCGGATAGACCGGCCATCCACTGCAACGTCGTGATCTCGTCCGGCGCGTGCAAAATGGAGGGGAAGCGTTGGCTGCTGTACTGGTAGATATAGTTCGCAGGGGTGATGGGATAGCCGACGTACACCTCCGCCCCGGCACGCACACAGGATTCAACGATCAACCGAGAACCGTCCAACACGGTCCTTTGTTTGGTTTGCTTTTTCCCCACCGCTACACTCCAGGATTCTGCACCGCAGAGATCGCCGGTCCCTGCGGGCCACAGTTTTGCGCAAGCCGGGGACGCAAGTCCAGACTTGCGCCACGAAAATTGCGGCTGAAAGCCGCACCTTGCGGGCCGCCGGCCGTCTTCAACCCCTCGCAGGTTGTCTGCGGGAGGTTTTTGATTTGCAAGCCCCGGCTTGCGCAACGGGGTGGCAACGTCCGCCTAGTGACGATAGGGGAGGTACTCGGCCCCCAGTAGCTCACGGGCAATGATCAGCCGCATGATGTTGAGCGATCCCTCTGCACCGATGGAGTAGGAGCGGATGCCCCGGATGCCCATCTCAATCGGGCATTCCTTGGTGTACGCCATCGCCCCGAACCAATCGGCTACTTCGTTCATGATCTCAAACCCCACCGCCGGCGCCCGGAGCTTGGCCATGGCAGCCGCCAGAGCAATGTCGTAGTGAGTCTTGGTCCCTGGGCCGTACTTCTGATCCATCGTCCAGGCGGCCTTGTAGGTCACCAACCGAATGCCCTCTAGCTCGGTGTAGAGATTGGCCAGGGGGAACTGAATGCCTTCGAAGGCGGCCAGCGGGCGGCCAAAAGCACGGCGTTCCTTGATGTGCTCCATCCCCATTTCCAGCACCGCCTCTGCTGCGCCGATGCAGGTCGCGCCGATGAGAACCCGCGCTGCGGAAAAGCCCTCCATGGCATGGTAGAACCCCCGATTCACCTCGCCGACAATGTGCGCATCCGACAAACGCACATCTTCCAGGGCAAAACCGCCGGTGGAAATTCCCATGCGGCCCATGTCCTCAAAAAAGGTAGGGGTGATGCCTTCTGTGCCCTTGAGCGGCAAGGCGAAGAAGGTAAAGGCTTTGTGCTCGGCAGCCGGATCCTGCTCGGTGCGGGCCAGCAGTAGGTGGATGCCGCCCATCTCCAACGATTCGCGGACACCGCTGATAAACACTTTTTCGCCGTTGAGCAGCCAGCCATCGCCGTCGCGGACCGCTTTGGTGCGGCAGGCCCCCAAGATGTCCGATCCACCTTCCGGCTCCGTGGTAGCGATGCCCAGGAACGCTTCGCCGGCCGTCACCTTTGGCAAGATTTCGGCTTTGAGTTCCGGCGTACCGTACCGATCAAAGATAAAGCCCCACGCCGCCTCCACCAGGTAGAGGACCGGAATGGCCAGGCTGATGTCGGCCCGCCCCAACTCTTCGGCAGCGATGGCGGCCAGAGTCCAATCCATACCTGCGCCGCCATACTCCTCCGAGCACACAGGGGCCAAAAGCCCTAGATCGGCCATGCCCTTGATGATCTCAGGGGGGATCCGCTCCTGGGTGTCAATCTCCCGCACACGAGGAGCGATCTCGCTCTGGGCAAAATCCCGTACCGTCTGCCGCCATAGACGTTGCTCTTCGTTCCAACCGAAATCCATCTTTTCTCTCCTTTGATCTGATTTTTAGAATTCGGTCACCCTCTCCGGCAAGGCAGGGATGACATACTCCCCTCAAGGTTGTGTTGCCGGGAGGATGATAGCACATCTTGGGGGAAACATCAACTCCTATCGCCTGCGGCGTCACATTTGGGGGAGGCAACTTTGAAAGCAATCGGCAAACCGGACCACACCACACCCCGCCGGAACAGGAGACTTGCCTTTTCCGGCCATTGGCTTTAGAATAGCGAGGTGCGCCGAGCGGCGAAACCTCCCGCAGGCTGCCGGTCCCACGGCCCGGTTGAACCTGCGGGGGGTGAACATGTGCCCGGCGCGGAGGGGTGCAGCGTCCCTCCCATTCGCGTGTTCGCGCCCCGGTCGGGGATGGCGCCGGAGCAGCGGCCCAAGTCGCGCTTTCCGGGCCTGCGGCCCCCAGGGTGCATTCCAACCGCCGTTTTCGGAAGACACAGATCTCACAGATGAACACAGATGCAAGCACCGGTTTCCAAACCGACGGTTTCCCGCCCGGCCGCCTGAGCCGGGGCTTCCACGTGGGAGAAAAACGACCTGCTTTGCGCCCTCTGGCCGCCGTCATCCTGGCCGCCGGGCGCGCAGCGCGCATGGGCCAACTCAAGCAGCTGCTGCCGGTGGACGGACGCCCCATGGTCCGGCGGGTGGCCGAGGCGGTCTGTGCGGCGGGAGTGGACCAGGTGGTGGTCGTCGTCGGTGCTCAGGCCGAGGCGGTGGCGGCGGCCCTTGCTGGCCTGCCGCTGGAGATCGTGGTCAACGATGCCTGGGCCGAGGGGATGAGCACATCCTTGCGGGCCGGGTTGCGTGCCCTGCGGCCCGCGATCAAAGCCGCCCTGATCGTCCTGGCCGACCAACCGGCCCTGACGCCCGGCCTGCTCCGCACCCTCATTGACCGCTATCGGGCCGGAGACGCCCCCATCGTCGTCCCCCGCTACCGGGGGAAGCGGGGCAACCCGGTGCTCTGGGACCGCGCATTCTTCCCCGAACTGCTGGCGATAGAGGGCGACCGGGGCGGGCGGGACCTGCTCCATCGCCATCGGGGGCAGGTCGCCTGGGTAGAAGTAGACGACCCGGCGGTGCTCCTGGATGTGGATACCCGCCGAGATTATGAAAACTTGAGGAGAAACGATGACAACCCAGCAGACGCTATCACACCTGACCCATTTGATCGTTGACATGGACGGCGTACTCTACCGGGGCCGGGAGGCCATCCCCGGCGCGGATGCCTTTATCGGATCGTTGCGGAAGTGGGGGATCGGCTTTGTGCTGGCCACCAACAACTCAACCCGCACCCCACAGCAATATGTGGACAAACTGGCGGATATGGGCATCACCGTCTACCCCCACGAGGTGCTGACCTCCGCCCTGGCCACCGCCGACTACCTGCAAGGCGTCGCGCCGCCGGGGGCACGGGTGTTCGTCATCGGGCGGGACGGCCTGCGCACGGCGTTGCAGGAAGCGGGCTTTATCCTGGTCGAGGAGGAGGCCGAATATGTCGTCGTCGGCATGGACACCGACCTGTGCTACGAACGGCTGGCCGAAGCGACGCTGCAAATCCGGGCCGGGGCGGCCTTTATCGGCACCAACCCGGATAAAACCTTCCCTTCGGAGCGGGGCATCGTGCCGGGCAACGGGGCCACCCTGGCCTTCCTGGAAGCCGCTACCGGCGTTGCACCGACCGTCATCGGCAAGCCGGAAGCGGCCATGATCAAACAGGCCCTGGCCCGTCTGGGCGCGAAGGCGGCCACGACGGCCATCGTCGGCGACCGGTTGGAAACCGACATCCTGGCCGGACGACGGAACGGTCTCCACACCATTCTGGTCCTCAGCGGCATCACCGACCGGGAGATGTTGGCCCAATCGGACCTCCGGCCTGACTGGGTATTTGAGAGCGTCGGCGATTTGGTTGATAATTGGTCATCGGCCGTTGACCGTTAGTCATCGGTCATTGAGAAAATCGGATACCGTGCATTTGACGTTATACGACCTAAGTTATGAACAACTGGCCGCGCTGCTGGCCGAATGGGGCGAACCCCGCTTCCGGGCGGAACAGGTTTGGCGGTGGCTGTACCGCTCCCTGGCCGACGATTTCGCCGCCATGGGCAACATCCCCAAGGCGTTGCGGGAGCGGCTGGCCGCCGAGACCCATCTGCATCCGCTGACGCCCATTGCCACCCAAGAATCCGCCGACGGCCTGACGCGCAAGGTGCTCTTCCGGCTGCACGACGGCCAGACCATTGAAAGCGTGTTGATGCTCTACAACCGGCGGCGGACCGTCTGCGTCTCTACCCAGGTGGGTTGTGGCATGGGTTGCGTCTTTTGTGCCACCGGGCAAAGCGGCCTGACCCGTAACCTTTCCTCCGGCGAGATCGTCGCCCAGGTGCTCTATTTTGCCCGCCAGATCCGCCCCCAATTCCCCGATCGGCCCATCACCAACCTGGTGTTGATGGGCATGGGCGAACCGCTGGCCAACTACCGGGCCACCCGGCAGGCCATCGCCACCTGGACCGACGCGCGGGGGTTCGGGCTTGGGGCGCGGCGCATCACCCTTTCGACGGTGGGCCTTGTGCCCGGCATCCGCCGGTTGGCCGAAGAAGAGCAGCCCATCAACCTGGCGGTGTCGCTTCACGCCGCCGACGACGACCTGCGCAACCGCCTGGTCCCCATCAACCGCCGCTACCCCCTGGCAGACCTGATGGCCGCCGTTCGCCACTATGCCGGGCGAACCCACCGGCGCGTGACCGTCGAATACGCCCTCATCGCCGGGGTGAACGATACGCCGGGCCAGGCGCGACGGCTGGCCGCCCTGCTGCACGGCCTCCTGTGCCATGTGAACCTGATCCCGTTGAACCCGACGCCCGGTTCCTCCTTGCGCCCCTCCCCCAGGGCACGGGTGGATGCCTTCCGCGATGCGCTGGCCCAGGCCGGGATCCCCGTCACGGTGCGGCTGCGGCGCGGAACCGAGATCGAAGCCGGGTGCGGCCAGCTCCGTCGGCGGGAGCCGGGATCTTGCAGCACACGGATAAGCACAGGTTTCACGGATGGGGAACCCGGCGTACCCGTGTGAATCCGCAGAATCCGAAGAGACGCCGAGGCTGCCGGGGACCGGAACGCGGCGCCAAATCTGCGCCGCGCATGTTTGCATTTTTGACCAAAAGCGGGTATCATACAATGGGGCCTCCCGCGCAGGGGCAGATGGCGGGAGGATCGCAGACGATGGAGGATGAGGTGAGCAACATCCAAATCGCGCCGTCCATCCTGGCCGCCGACTTTGGCCGCCTGGCCGCCCAGGTCGCCGAGGCGGAAGCCGCCGGCGCCGACCTGATCCACGTGGACGTGATGGACGGACATTTCGTGCCCAACATCACCATCGGGCCGCCGGTCGTCCGGGCCGTGCGTCAGGCCACGCGCCTGCCCCTGGACGTTCACCTGATGATTGAAACGCCGGAACGCTACCTGGGCGACTTTGCCGCCGCCGGGGCCGACGGCCTCACCGTCCATGTGGAGACCTGCCCGCACCTGCACCGCACCGTGCAGCAGATCAAAGAGCTGGGCTGTTCGGCGGGCGTGACGCTCAACCCGGCCACACCCCTGGCGAGCCTGGAAGAGATTTTGCCCTACGTGGACCTGGTGCTGGTGATGACGGTCAACCCCGGCTTTGGCGGGCAGCGGTTCATTGAAAGCATGATCCCCAAGATCCGGCGGCTGCGGGCCATGCTGACCGAGATGGGGGCTGCCGCCCGGATAGAGGTGGATGGGGGCATCGGGCCGGAGACGGCCCCGCCGGTCGTCCGGGCCGGGGCCGAGATTCTGGTGGCGGGCACGGCAGTCTTTGCCGCGCCGGAGGGCATCGGCCCGGCCATCGCCCGCCTGCGAGAGGCGGTGCAATAAAAAAAAACGCACCCACCGGGCGGCGGATGCGGGGCAGCGATCACCCGGAATGCTGGCCGGGTTTAAGCTTTGTGCAGGGTGCGCAGACAGCGCGTGCAGATCTTCATCTTGCGCGGTCGGCCATCCCGATAGACCGTGACCTTTTGGATGTTGGGCTTCCACTGCCGGTTGGTCTTGACCGCCGAGTGGCTGACCCGATGCCCAAAGGATGGGGATTTGCCGCAGATTTCACATTTCGCCATAATTGCACCTCTCTTGCATAGATAAAGCCGGTCTGCACGAGCACCGGCCCGATTTGCGGCGGCTATCTTACCACAAGGGTTGATTTTGCGCAAACCGGTCAAGGGCCGGGGCGCACATCGTCTCGCCCGCGCCAAAGGGGCGGAAGGGATTGCTGGAGTGGGTACGCATGGAAAACACAAACCTGGGCAGAATTGAGGTCTCGCCGACGGCCATCGCCAGCCTGGCCGGGCAGGCCACGCTGGAATGCTACGGCGTGGTCGGCATGGTGGACAAGAATCTCAAGAGCGGCATCGTCCGGCTGTTGCAGCCATCCGGCCATCGGCAGGGCGTGGGCGTCAAGATTGAAAACGACCGCATCGAGATTGACCTGTACGTGGTCATTGAATACGGCACGCGCATTGCCGCCGTCGCCCACAACATTCAGAGTGTAGTCAAATACTCGGTCGAAAAGGCACTGGGCGTGCCGGTCGCCGCCGTCAACGTCCACGTCCGCGATTTGCGGGTAAGTGATGAAAAATAGGAGGCATTGCATTGACCGACGAGCAGACCTTCCCCGCCGAACTTGACAACTCCAATCCCGGCGAGCCGATTCCGTTTTGCAACGGCCAGGGCCTCAAACGCCTGATCCGCGCCGGGTTGGCCTGGCTGGAACGGCACAAAGAGGCCATCAACGCCCTGAACGTCTATCCCGTGCCCGACGGCGATACGGGGACCAACATGCTGCTGACCATGCAATCGGCCTACCGCGAGATCCACGATTCGCCGGAAGAGGAGGTCGGCGTCATTGCCCAAAAGGTGGCCCACGGCGCATTGATGGGCGCCAGGGGCAATTCGGGCGTCATCCTCTCCCAGATCTTTCGCGGATTTGCGCGGGGGTTGGAGGGGTTGGTCTCCTTTGACACGGTTCAGTTCGCTTCTGCCCTGCGGGAAGCATCGGCTACCGCTTACCAGGGCGTCATCAAACCGGTGGAAGGGACCATCCTGACCGTCGCCCGCGAGGTCGCCGAGGCGTCGGTCAATGCGGCGGCCAGCAGCCGCGATCTGCGCTACGTCCTGGAACAGATCGTCCAGGAGGCCCGCGAATCGGTCATGCGCACCCCCAGTCTCCTGCCGGTGCTGGCCGAAGCGGGAGTGGTGGATGCGGGAGGCCAGGGCCTGCTCATCATCCTGGAAGGGATGCTCCGCTACGCCAAAGGCGAGCGGCTGGACATAGACACCGAGTTGGAGGCTGCCGTCCACCTGCATCCCATGCACGCCGAAGGCGAAGAAGGGTACGGCTATGACATTCAGTTCATCATCCACGGTGAAGGGCTGAATGTTGAAGAGATCCGTCAAACCATCGCCTCCATGGGCGATTGCGCCCTGGTCGTCGGCGATTCACGAACGGTCAAGGTCCACGTCCATTCGCCGGAGCCGGGCACACCCATCAATTACGGCGCGAGCCTGGGGTCCCTCAGCCGGGTGATCGTAGAAAACATGCAGGAACAGTACCAGGACTTCATCCTGAGCAAGGCCCAAAGGCCCCAGGCCGCCGAAGAGCCGATTGGCGCAGTAAGCACGGTCGCCGTCGCACCGGGGCCGGGGCTGGCCCAGGTGTTCGAGAGCTTGGGAGCAGGCATCGTCGTTTCCGGCGGCCAGACCATGAACCCCAGCACCGAAGACCTGCTCAAAGCCATTGAGCAGGTCCACGGCGATCAGGTGATCGTCTTGCCCAACAACAAAAACATCATCCTGGCCGCAGAGCAGGCAGCCGGGCTTTCGGCCAAATCGGTCCGCATTGTGCCCACCATCACCATCCCCCAGGGCATCAGCGCGTTGCTGGCCCTCAACTACCAGGCCGATCTAGAGGCCAACGTCCGGACCATGACCGAGGCGGCCCAAGCCATTGAGACCATTGAGGTCACACGGGCGGTTCGCTCGGTCACCATCGACGGCATCCGGGTACAAGAAGGGCAGATCATCGGTCTGGTGAACGGCAAGCTCACAACCCAGGGCCAATCGCCCAACCGGGTCATCGGCGAGGCCCTGGACGCGGTCCTGACGCCGGATCACGAGATCATTACCATCTACTACGGCGAGGATGTCACCGCCGACGAAGCCCAGGCCCTGGCCGAGGAACTGGAGGAACGGTATCCCGACCTGGAGGTTGAGGTGGTGGACGGCGGGCAGCCTCACTATAGCTACATCCTCTCCGCCGAATAAGCCACGGGAGCAAGTGATCGTTATGTCAAAAGTACGAATCGTCACCGATGTTACGGCCAACCTAGACCCTGATCTCGTCGCCAGACATCAGATCACCCTGTTGCCCGTTGAGATCCGTTTTGGCGACGAAAAGTTCCTCATCCACCGCGACGGGGGGCAAGAAAAACTCTTCCAGCGCATGGCCCACGGTTCGGTCCAACCCTGCCAGGCGACCATTCCCACCCGCGCCATTCAGGCCGCCTACGACCGCCTGAGCCGGGAGACCGATGAGATTCTGGTCATCCTCAGTTCCTGCCGCTTGAGCCAAGCCCTCCCCCGCGCCCAGGCAGCCACGCGCCCTTTTCTCGGTCGTTGTCGCATCTCCATCCTGGATTCCATGACCGCTTCCTGGGGACTGGCCCTCACCGTTGAAGCCGCCGCCCAGGCTGCCGCCCAGGGCAGCTCACTTGATGAAGTGGTCCGCCTGGTGCGGGGCATTTTGCCCCACATCTACCTGGTCTTTTTCGTCGAGCGGCTGGACTATTTGGAGCAAGGCGGGCGAGTCAGCACCGCCCAGGCCCTTCTGGGGACCATGTTGGGCATCAAACCCTTGCTCTTGGTCGAAGATGGTGACATCGTCCCTTTGGAAAAGGTCCGCACCCGATTGATGGCCATTGAGAAACTGGTGAGCTTTGTGGACGAGTTTGCCACCGTGGAACGCTTGGTCATCCTGGTCGGACCGTTGGCCCGCGAATCCACCGAGCTGATCGACGAATTGCACGGCCAGCTGCACCAGATCCTGCCCGACCACAAAATCCCGGTGATGGAATACGACCCGATCCTTGCCTGCCATCTGGGGCCGGATGCCCTGGGCGTGGTTGTCTACGAAGGGATGTGAGCCGCATGAAGGACACCGCTGCCCCACCGGTCTGCATCGTCACCGACAGCACCGGGGACGTGCCCGCCGATCTCGCCCGCGAATTGGGCATCTCCATCGTCCCCTGCCAGATCTTTATCGGCGGGAAGGTCTACCGCGACGGGGTGGACCTTTCGCCGGAGGAGTTTTACGCCAAGATGGCGGCCGGCGAGGAGCTGCCCCGCACGTCGCAGCCGCTGATGCAAGATTTTGTGGCAACCTATCGCCAACTGCTGGCCGAGGACCCGGCGACCCGCATCGTTTCCATCCACGTTCCGGCCAAATTCAGCGGCACGGTCAACGGCGCGTGGGCGGCGGCTCAGACATTGCCCGATCCCTCTTGTGTGGAGGTCATCGATTCGGGACAGATCTCAATGGGCATGGGCTGGGCCGTCATTGAAGCGGCCCGTATGGCCCGTGCCGGGTTGAGCCAGGAGGAGGTGGCGGCGGGAGTCCGTGCCCTGCTGCCCCGGCTGCGCACGACGGCCATGCTGGACACGTTGGACAACCTTTACAAGGGCGGGCGCATCAGTCAGATCTCGGCGGTGGTAGGTACGGCGTTGCGGATCAAGCCCCTGCTCAGCGTCCGAGATGGCGAGGTCGAGATTTGGGCCAAAGTCCGCACCCGCTCCCGCGCCCTCAAGCGGCTGATCGCCGAGGTGCAGTCCTGGGGGCCGCTGCAAGAGATGGCCATCCTGCACGCCGACGCAGAGGACCTGGCCCAAACACTGGTCGAAGCCCTGGGCGAACTGGTCCCCACCGAGCGGCTGGTGATCGAGCCTGCCGGCGCGGCTTTGATCACCCACCTGGGATTGGGAGCAGTTGGAATCTGTGCCTTGATCGCTGAAAAAGGACAGGTCACTTGATCGGGGAACACCTTGTGCAGATCCGACCGGCGCGCCCGGAGGACGCCGAGTCTATCGCCCGCGTTCAGGTGGACACCTGGCGGACGGCCTATCGGGGCATTGTGCCCGATGAATTCTTGCGGCGTCTGTCCTACGAAATCAGCACGC
>CAZQKE010000085.1:0-7315 GCA_964593865.1 uncultured Anaerolineaceae bacterium
CGATACGCCGCCCCCGCCGCCTACCGACACCCCGCTCCCCGCGCCGACCAACACGCCCAAACCCAAACCGACCAACACCACGGCCCCGCCGACGGCGACGCCCCCGCCAAAGGTGGATTTCAAAGTCAAAGAGATCGTCGCGTTTGAGGACGGCAGCCTGGGGTCAACCGGTCTGCACAACATCTATTTCACCGTCATTGACGCCAGCGGTGCGCCCCTGGACGGCATCATCCTCAAGGATGTCAACAATCAGCCGGGGGAGGAAGTTATCACCGGCAACAAGGGGCCGGGCAAGACCGAATTTACCATGTGGGCCGCCGACTATCGCTTTACAGTTGTCGGCAACACCGCCGGTCGGACCTTTACCAGTGAAACGACCCACATCCTCTCGGTGCTCCACGGTCACGCCGTCTGGGACGATCTGATCCGGGGCGGCATCTGTTCCGACGCTGCTTCGTGCGAGGCGCTGGGGCCGATCCATTACAGCTACAACGTGACCTTCCAGCGGACGTGGTAAGAATGGACACCCAAACGCCCCGCGCACGGCGGGAAAAAGTTGACGCCGGGCAAATATCCAGGTGGGTACGGCAGGACACGAGGATGAACCAATGACTCTGGACAAAGCAATCTGGCAGGAGGCCCTGGCCCAATATCGCGCCTGGAACGAGGCCGAATTCGAGGAGCGGGTGCGGAGCGCGGGGAAAAAATCTCCCGCCGAAAAATGGCGAGAGTACCGGGCCATGTTCGCCCTGGCCCGGCGGCTCAAGCCGGAATTGGGACCCGGCGGGCAGGCATTGGCCGCCCTGGAATGGGAAACCTACTATGAGCAACTTCAACGGTTCGAGGCCCGGAGGCGAGCTTGTGGCTGACGACCTGCTGATCGCCTTGCAAACGGCCACCGCCTGGCTGGGGGACCACGGCTACCGCTACGCCGTGGTCGGCGGAATCGCCAACCAGCTATGGGGCCTTCCCCGCTTCACCCATGATGTGGACATCAAAGTTCTCGTTCCCAACACCGAGTACCCGGCCATCCGCGAATCGCTCCGGGCGGCTTTCCCCGAACGGGGCCGCCCGGCCCGGCCCCCGCAGCCCTTGATTGTGGATGTCAAGATCGCCGGGGTGACGGTGGATTTCCTGTTGACTATTCCCGGCTATGACGAGCAGACCGTCACCCGCGCCGTGCAGCGGGACATTGACGGCGTGACGGTTTACCTGTGTACCGCCGAGGACCTGATCATCCAGAAAGCGGTGGCCGGGCGGCCCAAAGATTGGCAAGACATCGAAGGCGTGCTGATCGAGCAGCGCAGCAACCTGGACCTGCCCTACCTGGAAGATTGGCTGGGCCGGTTTGCCGAATTCTTGGAACGTCCCGAAATCTTGGAGCGGTATCGGGAAATCCAGGCGCGCATCGCCGAGATGTGGAAAGAACCTGAAACCGGCCCGGCTTGATCAGGATGGCGAGACCATGACCTCAAGAAACGCCCGATCCCGCCGCCTGGGCCGGATCGCAGCCCTGGCAATGCTGGCCGTCGCGCTGGCGGCGGCCCTGGCCCTCGCTCACCCTTTGTGGTCCCCCTTGCTCTTTTACGTCACCGGCGAGGAGACGCTGCCCGCCCAGGTGCGCGGCGGGCTGGAATGGCTGGGCAACATCACCCGGCCCCGGCCCCGCACCGCCGATTTCGCGCCCGTGGCCCACGCCGGGATCAACCCCTTTGGCGTCAACACCTTTTTGGAACAGGAGGTCGAACCCCAAAAGCGGGAACGGGCCGTGCAAATGATCGCCGAGGCCGGGTTTCACTGGCTGCGCCAGGAATTCCCCTGGGAGGACATTGAAATTCACGGCAAAGGCGATTTTGAGGACCGCCGCCACGAGCCGCACCGCTCCGCCTGGGAAAAGTACGACCAGATCGTGGACCTGGCCGAACAGTACGACCTGGAGATCATCGCCCGGCTGAGCAACCCCCCGGCCTGGAGCCGCGCCCAGGGCGACGCCGTCGGCCCCTTTGCTCCGCCCGACAACCTGGACGATTACGGCGATTTCGTCGAAGCCGTCGTCCGCCGCTACCGGGGCCGCATCCACGTCTACCAGATCTGGAACGAGCCGAACATCTACCCCGAATGGGGCGAGCGGCCCGTCAGCCCGGAAGAATACACCGACCTGCTCAAAGTGGGCTATACCCGCGTCAAAGCCGCCTGCCCGGAGTGCATCGTCCTTTCCGGCGCGCTGGCCCAAACCATCCCCCTCGGCCCCCGCGACCTGAACGACTTTATCTTTTTGCAGCGCATGTACGACGCCGGGGCCGCCGATTATTTCGACGTGCTGGCCATGCAGGGCTATGGCCTCTGGTCCGGCCCCACCGACCGGCGGATGCGGCCCCGGGTCCTCAACTTTTCACGGCCCCTC
Organism: uncultured Anaerolineaceae bacterium; assembly: GCA_964593865.1. GTDB lineage: Bacteria > Chloroflexota > Anaerolineae > JAAYZQ01 > JAAYZQ01 > CAZQKE01. Next base: position 2,405 of record CAZQKE010000085.1, read on the forward strand.
TACCTGCGGGAGATCATGGTTGAAAACGGCGACGCCTACAAACCGATCTGGATTACCGAGATGAATTGGAACGCGCCGCCGCCCGATTTCCCGAACAAGCAATTCGGTTATGTCACGCCGGAGCAGCAGGCCCGGTACGCCGTGCTGGCCTACCAACGCGCCCAGCGGGAATGGCCCTGGCTGGGCGTGGTCAACGCCTGGTTCTTCAAGCGGGCCACCGACAGGGAGCGAGACCAGGCCATGTACTATTTCCGGCTGGTGGAACCCGATTTCAGCCCCATGCCGGTCTATTACGCTTTGCAAGACTATTTCCACAGCGAGGAAGCGCACCGCCTCTACCCCGGCGTCGCCCAGGAGGACCACTGGGCGTTGGGTTACGGCGGGCGCTGGGAAGATCGGGGCAATCCGGCGGCCCAACTGGGCGGCTACCGCTACAGCGAGGACCCCCAGGCGACGCTGACCTTCTCTTTCGAGGGGACCGACCTGTGGCTGCGGACCGGCCCCGGTTTCGCAGGAACCCTGGCCTACGTCCTGGACGGCGGAGCCGAACGGACGCTCCCTTTTGCTGCTGGCGAAGAGTTGCATCTGGCCCGGAACCTGGCGTGGGGGCCGCACACCGTCACCCTCCGCGCCGATCCCGGTCCTCTGACCGTGGACAGCCTGACCGTCCGGCGGCGCATTCCGTCTACCGCCTGGCTCATCGTCGGCGGGACGTTGGCGGCGTCGGCCCTGGTCCTCGCCTTGATCGCAAACACCATCGCACGCCGCCGCCACTGGTACGAACGCGGACGGGTGGAATAGGTACAGGACCAATCCCGGCTCCGAGTTCGGGAAATCCGGCTTTTGTGGTACAATAGCGGCATGGAACCATCCACCCTGGATTTGGGTATAATTATTGTCAATTACAACGTCCGCGACCTGCTGCGCGACTGCCTGGCATCGGTGTTCGAGAGCCGGGGCGACTTCACCTACCGGGTCTGCGTCGTGGACAACGGCTCGACCGATGGCAGCGCAGAGATGGTTGCCGCCGAGTTCCCCCAGGTGCATCTCATCCGCGCCGAAAACCGGGGCTATGCGGCGGGCAACAATCTGGGGCTACGGGCCTTTGGGTTTCAGGAACCCGGGGCCGGGGATCAAGATCCCGAAGCCCCGGCCCCAGGTCACGTCCTCTTGCTGAACCCGGACACGGTCCTGCCCCCCTCTGCCCTGGCCGACATGCTGGCTTTCATGGCGGCCCATCCCCAGGCAGGGGCAGCCGGTCCGCGCCTGGTGCGAGCCGACGGCAGCCTGGACAAAGCCTGTCGGCGCAGCTTCCCCACGCCGGAGGTCGCCTTTTACCGCATCTTTGGCTTGAGCAAACTCTTTCCCCACAGCCGCCGTTTTGGCCGTTACAATGTGACCTACCTGCCGCCCGACGTGACCACGGAGGTCGATTCGGTGGTGGGCGCGTTCATGCTCATTCGGAGGGAGGCCCTCCGGCAGGTCGGCTTGCTGGACGAACGGTTTTTCATGTATGCCGAAGACCTGGACCTGTGCTACCGCATCAAGGAGCAGGGCTGGCAGGTGTGGTACAATGCCGACGTAACGGTCTTGCACTACAAGGGCCAATCGAGCCGCCAGCGCAGCAGCTTTGCCAACATCAAATTTTATGAAACCATGCGCCTTTTCCACGACAAGCATTTCAAACAAAAAACCCCCCGGCCCGTCAACTGGTTGATCTACACCGCCGTTGCCTTGCTGGGGGGCTGGGCCGTTTTGCGGGACCGGCTGCGTCCGGTAGAAAAACGGGGCGTCGCCTCAGCCGTGCCGGTTGCAGAAGGGGGTGTGGGCCGATGAAACGCCGCGCCGATGCTCTATTTGCCCTGGTGCTGGCGGGCAACGACGCCGTCGTCGTCGCCCTGGCCTTTTACCTGGCCTATTGGCTGCGCAAGAACGTCACCCCGGCGGCCATTGCCATTGCTCCTTTCCGCGATTACGTGGGGATGCTGGTCATCCAGGTCGTGACGATGCTGCTTCTCTACTTCTTCTCGCGGCTATATGATGTCAAACGCTCCATGCCCCGCCTGGACGAATTCTACCGCATCTTTGCCGCCACCTCCATCGGCACGGTCGCCACCATAGCCTTTACCACTTTTCTGTTCAAAAACAGCACCCTGGAACTGGATTTCCCCCGCGTCATGATCATCTACGCCTGGCTGTTGACGATCCTGCTGGTCACACTCAGCCGTTCCGGCTGGGTGACCGCCCGCAACTGGCTGCGGGCGCGGGGCATCGGCACCGATCGGTTGCTTATCGTCGGCACCGGCGATGTAGGGCGCATGATCCTGCAAAAGATCCGCCAGATGCCGCGCCTGGGTTACGAGGTCGTCGGTTTTGTGGATGGCGACGCCGAGACAGGACAGGAGATCATGGGCGTTCCGGTGCTGGGCAACGTGGACGACATCCCCCACCTGATCCAGGAGCACGAAATCCAAGAGGTCATCATCGGTCGCCCTGAACTGAGCCATCACGAAATCCTGGCCATCATCTCCCGCTGCGAACGGGGACAGGTGGGCATCAAGATCTTTCCCGACCTGTTTCAGATCATTGCCACCGAGTTGAGCATCGGTGACCTGGGCGGCTTGCCCTTGCTGACCGTCCGCGACATCGCCCTGCGCGGCTGGAAGCTGACCCTCAAGCGGGCGGTGGACCTGGTGGGCAGCGCGGTGGGCCTGGTCGTCCTTTCACCCTTTTTGATGCTCATTGCTGCTCTGATCAAGCTGGATTCGCCCGGCCCGGTGTTTTATGCCCAGGAGCGGATGGGGCTGGACGCCAAACCCTTCTGGTGTCTCAAATTCCGCTCTATGCGCACCGACGCCGAAGCGAACGGCCCCGGTTGGACCACCGAAAACGACCCCCGCGTGACACGGGTGGGCCGCTTCATCCGCCGCTTTTCCATTGATGAACTTCCCCAACTCATCAATGTCCTGGTGGGCGAGATGAGCCTGGTTGGGCCACGCCCTGAACGGCCCGTGTATGTCGAGCAGTTTCAGCGCAGCATCCCCCGCTACATGGATCGCCACCGCGAAAAGGCCGGCATGACCGGTTGGGCGCAGGTCAACGGACTGCGAGGCGATACCTCCATCGCCGAACGGACCAAGTACGATCTGTGGTACATTGAAAACTGGTCCTTGTGGCTCGATTTCAAGATCATCCTGCGCACCTTCTTTAGCATTTTTGGCGACCGCCACGCCTATTGAACGCAATCGGACCAATTCCCTGTCTACAGCCCCTTCATTTTTTGCAGGCACCGCCAAGCCGTGTATAATTAGGCCGTCGAAAACAGAACGCGGGGAGGTTTTGAAGAATGCCGATCTATTTGTACCAGTGCGATTCGTGTGGGGTGCGCTTTGAGAAAATGCAGCGCATATCCGACGATCCACTGACCGAATGCCCCGAATGCGACGGCCATGTGCATCGGGTCATCCAGCCGGTGGGCATTATCTTCAAAGGGTCCGGGTTCTATGTCACCGACAACCGTTCCGGCTCTTCTCCTACCCTGAGCAGCGGGCGGGAGAAATCGGACGCAAAGGCGAAAGGGGAGACGAACAAAAAGGCTGCCGCCTCGACCGAAAGCAAATCTACAGAAAAGGCAGCCGACTGACAAACCCGGCCACAGATCAGCAGCCCTCCGCCGCCTGGAAAAGCGGCGGAGGGCTTGTGGCGCGTCGGGTATGGCCGGCGTTCGCGGCATTGCAGATCACAAATAGTAGGTCATGTGTTGCAGGTGAACCACCGGGTCAATATATTGCACCCGGACTCCCGGCGGAACCGTGACCGTGATCGGCGCGTAGTTCAAAATCGCTCCGACGCCTGCTGCTACCAGTTGATCCACCACCGATTGAGCGGCGGAAGCAGGTACAGCAACGATGCCGATCCGGATGCCCATCTCCCGGACCCGCTCGACCAACAGGGCCGCGTCGCAGATTTCGAACCGTCCCAGGCGTTGCCCAATCTTGGCCGGGTTGTTGTCAAAGACACAGGCAATGCGAAAACCGCGCCCCTCAAAGCCGCCATAATGGGCAATGGCATGCCCCAGGTCTCCGGCCCCCACCAGGGCCACATCCCAGACCTGCTCCACATGTAGAATGCGTTTGAGCTGATCTTGCAGATGGGCGATGTCATAGCCCATTCCCTGTTTGCCGAACTCGCCAAAGTGAGAGAGGTCCTTGCGAATCTGCGCCGAGCTGATCCCCAGCCACTCGGCCAGATCCTTGGAGGCCACAATCTGCTGCCCTTCGGCCAGCAGATAGGACAGGGCGCGCAAATAGATCGGCAGCCGTCCAACGACAATGTCCGGGACGTTTTGCTTGTCTGGCATCCTTGCCTCCTAACCTTTGTGGTGTAACAGGTGCACTTGTGAAAGCGTGCACACAATAATACCACACCTTGCGCCAGAATACAAAATAGCCAGAGCAAGCAGATCAAGGTGGGTGCACTTCAAAATTACAATCGGTAGGGGCGCGTTTCAAACCAGACTCTGCAAGAGTGTTCCCTACAAATCTGAAACACACCCTTACAACAGATCAAACAGGCCCCACAGATCGCCGACGACGGGACAGTCGGCCTCCGTCGCCTTGCCGTCCCGGTCCAGGAGGACGGCGTCCATCCCCGCCCGCCGCGCCCCTATCACATCGTTGCGGTAGCTATCGCCCACGTAAAGGGCCTGCTCCGGGGCCAGGCCCATCTGGGCCAACGCCTGGTCAAAGATGCAACGGTGGGGTTTGCCACACCCGGCATAGGCCGAAGCCCAGATGACCTCAAAAAAGTCGGTCAGCCCCACCTGAGCCACCCGTTCCCGCAGATTCCAACTCCAGTTGGAGACGATGCCCAGGCGATAGCCCCGCTCCCGCAAGGCCGTCAGCACGTCCA
>CAZQKE010000086.1:0-31856 GCA_964593865.1 uncultured Anaerolineaceae bacterium
AGATGCCCTCAAAGAAGTCGGCCTTTTCTTCCTCGGTGAGGCCCCATTTGGGGCTGTCGACAAAGTAGTCCATGTCCACGAGGGCGTCGGCCAGTTGGTATTTGGCTACCTGGTTGGCGTAGCCGACTACCAGGTTGGGCATCAGGGTCGGGTCGTTGGCGGCGATGGCGGCGATCATCTTGTCGTAGATTTCGCCATAGTGCCCGGCGTACTCGGCGATGACTTCAATGCCCCAGGGGTTGGTCTCGTTGAACTCCTGGACCATTTGGTTCAGGCCTTCCTGGCGTTCTTTGGTATGCTGATGCCACCATAGGACTTTGGCCCCCGTCGGGTCTACATCATCATAGGGGCTGGCTTCCGCCGGAGCTGCTTCTTTGGTCGGCTCCGGGGCTTTGGTTGCTTCCGGGGCCTCGGTCGGTTCTTCGGCTTTGGTTGCTTCCGGTTCTTTGGTCGGCTCAACCGCTTTGGTCGGTTCCGGGGCCATGGTCGGTTCCGGTGTGGGGCCGCAGGCGGTTAGAATCAAGGGGACTACCAACACAGCCAGGACCACCAAATAGACTAGTTTCTTATTCATTTCAATTCTCTCCTCCAACTTTCTTTCAGGGTTATTTGGATAATCGTTCACTTTGCGTCCGACGTATCAACGGTTTGTTCGGTGCACCACCTCCTCTCTAGTCCGATTTAGCCTTTTAGCCCGGTTGTGGCAATGCCTTCGATGAACTGTTTTTGGGCCAGGAAGTAGAGCAATAGCACAGGAAGCATGGAGATCGTCGCGGCGGCCATCCACAGGTGCGTTTCAGGCCCGGCTTCGCTGACGAAATTCTGCAAGCCGACCGAGATGGGCCACCAATCGGACCCGGCTTTGGTGGCGATCAGGGGCCACATCAGGGCGTTCCAGGAGCCGATAAAGGCAAAGATGGTGACGGTCATGATAGGGGCTTTGGAAAGGGGCAGGACAACCTGGATGAGGAAGCGCAAGTGCCCGGCTCCGTCTATGCGGGCTGCGTCCCACAGCTCGTTGGGGATTTGGGCAAAGAACTGACGCAGCAAAAAGATGTTGAAGAAACCGGCCATGAAGGGGATGGTCAGGGCGGGCCAGTTGTCGTACCAGTTGATGAAGGGCAGGAAGGGGTTGTTGCCGGTGATGGTCAAAAAGTTGGGGATGAGGACGACCGTCTCCGGGATCATCATGGTCGAGAGGAGTACCGTGAAGAGGAGGTTCTTGCCGGGGAAATTCATCCGCCCAAAGGCGTAGGCGGCCAGGGTGGAGACGATCAGGATGCCGACCAGGGTGATGGCCGTGATGCGGATGCTGTTCCACATGTATTCGTTAAATTTGGCCGTCTTCCATGCTTGGTGGTAGTTGCCGCCGATGAACTCTTTGAAAAAGTAGGCGATCTTGCGGCCGACGGTGCGACAATTGCTTAGGTCTTCCGGGATGGGCCTGCCGGTGTATTCCCGTTCCGCTTCGTCGGCCAGCTCCTTTTCCAGAACGTCGGTGGGGTATTGGCAGCAGTTGACATATTCTATGCGGGCCGCGCCGGACCGTCGGTCTGCCTCTTTGTATGCGCCTGCCGGGGCAAAGGTAAAGGTCAATCCCCGGCCTGTATCTACCATTCCTCCGGCAGGGTTGATCGCTTGCCATCCGTCGGTCAGGGGGGCGTCGGGGCGACCGGCAGGGACGATGGGGACCGGTTTGCCTTTGCGGTTGACCAAGCGGAAGAGCCATTGATTGCTTTGTTCTTCCAAGCGTACTTCAACGTAGTAGTTGGCGGTGGGCAGTTCCTGTTCCCCTTCCCGCACCGGACCGACGCCAAAGCCGATGACCGTGTTTTTGGAGTACTTGGGCAGGTTGACGTAAGGGCAGGTCATTCGGACGGCGCGGGGCAGCAGTCGTCCTGCATTGGCCTCGCCGATGGTCATGATTGAGGTGCTGAGCATCCAGAGGAAGGGGACGACCATCACCGCTGCACCGATGATCAGGATCAGGTACATGATCCCTCGCCCGATCCTGTGGCGGATGCGCAACCATGTTGAGCTGGACTTTGGGCTAGCCATAGAACACCAACTTTTCTCCGATACGGTTTTGGATTTGCGAAAGGATCAGGATGATACCGAACAGGATAAAGGCCATTGCCGTTGCTTCGCCGAATTGGCCGTCGGCCCGGAAGGTCTGAAAGATCAGCAGGCTGGCCGTGTCCACCGTTCCCCGTGCCGCCAATTCTTTCATCATAAAGATATGGTTGAAGGCTTTGAATGTACCGATGGTAGCGATGATGGTCAGAAAGAAGGTCGTCGGGGAAAGCAAGGGGATGGTGATGTTGCGGAAGAGGGACCAGCGGCCCGCTCCGTCGATCTCGGCGGCCTCGTACAGTTCGTGGGGGATGCCCCCCAGCCCGGCCAGGTAGATGACCGTATCGTAACCGATGAACACCCACCAGTTGTAGATGATGATCGAGACGAGGGCCAAACTGGGGCCGCTGAGGATGACGTTGAGCGGATCGGGGATGTCGGGCCAGGCCCAGTTCGTGCCCAGGGCTTGGTTGAGCAGGTCTAGGATGATGAGGTTGACCCCTTTGGCCTCGTGCAGCCATTTTTGGGGTGGGATGCCGAACAGGCCGATCAGCCTATTCATCAGCCCTGTATCGCGCAGGGTAAAGATGCGCCGAAAGACGACGGCGGTGGCTACCGATGGGGCGATGTAGGGCATAAAGTAGAGGAGACGGAACGCGCCTTGCCCTCGCACCCCTTGGAAGAGGATGTAGGCCAAGACGAGGGAGACGCTCAGCTGGACGGGGACCGTGCCCAGGGAGTAAAAGACGGTGTAGATGAGCGATCTGAAGAAATCTTGGTTGCCCAGTTCCCACATGCGCTGGAAATCTACAAAGAAGAAGTACAGGGCTGCCGAGACGAGGGCGACCATGGAGAGAAAGCGGAGGAGCAAACGCAAAGTCGAATCGGTGTGCCCGGCCCCCTTCCAGATAAGCCAGGCCAAAAAGAGCAATGCCGCCGTGACCAGATAGGTCCACTCACCGGAGGCGAGCAGGTCCGGCATGACCCATATCAGCAGGAGGAGGCCGATGCCTGCCGCCAGGCCTGCGGCGACCTGGCGTTTCCGGTCGGGGCCTTCCTCTGTGCGAGAGCGTTGCCACCAGCTGTAGGCCACGGCGCCCAGGGCAAGGCCCGCGATCATGCCGATCACCGCTTGGATGTCTTGCAACCCCAAAAGGTTGACATAGTTCTCCAGGCCCAGGCAATCGGTTTGTTCTAATGCCTCCGGTGAGCCGAGGCCGGCAGAGGCCAACCAGTAGGGGATGCATTCCGAGCCTTTGGGTTTGATGTTCCATTTGTGGAGGCTGACGTAAAAAGCGTGGATCACCGGCCATAAGCCAAAGACAAAGATGAGGACGATGGCCGGTAGCAAGAAGAGGTAAGCGGTCAGAGCTTCTTTGCGCTCTCGACCCTTACGGCCTGCAAACAGACCTCGAGGTGCACTTGAGACATTCTGCATCGAATAGGCCCCACTTTCCCACGAGATTCGGTAGAATCCGTTCGTGCCCGGAGCAAACCGCTACCCGTTTTCGCTCCCCTGAACCGCGACCCGGTGGGAGCGATCCGCCTCTACGGGGGTTTGCCGTTCGGCCTGCTCCCTTTGTGGCGGGTATTATAACAGAAAAGGGGCATAGCGTCAAGAGTAAGGCTCTCCCGCTTCGGGCCTTCGGGCCTGGCCCGGGGCATTGCAGGGGGCGCACGTTACGCCGAGGAGGTGTGATGCCTCGGTGCCGACTCGCACCACCCCCAGATCGCCCTCGCCGCACTTGCCTTGTTCAATCCCAAAAGTGTGGTATAATACGACTGCTCCGGTTGGGGCAAGGAAACATTGTCCGGTGGGGAAAATTCTCCCTCGCTCCCTGCTTCCGGCGGACCAAATCCCTTGCTCAGAACGGCCTTTTGTCTGCGTCCGGTCCATTGGGCTGTGCTCCGGCGGGGACGATCCGGTCTGGTAGTTTCCCCCTAGTGCGAGGAGGAATCAATGACGGAAGTTGAAATCAAATACGGGTTGGAAGGCGTTATCTTTACCAAGACGTATTTGAGTGCCATTGACGGCGAAGCCGGTAAGCTATCCTACTGCGGCTATGACATCCGCGATCTGGCAGAGCGGGCATCGTATGAGGAAACGGCCTTTTTGCTTTGGTATCGCCGATTGCCCGCCGAAAGCGAGTTGGCCATGCTTTCCACCTGGTTGCGGGCCAACCGGCGGTTGCCGCGGGTTGTGTGGGGCATTATGCATTCTCTTCCTCCCCAGGCGACGCCCATGGAAGCGTTACGCACCGTGGCCTCAACCCTCTCTATGTTTGATCGCTCCTGCGTGCACCAGGAGGAGGGGGGATCATCCCTCTGCCGTGCGGTCAGCTTGACGGCCAAACTGCCGACCATCGTGGCCTCGTTTGAGCGGCTGCGTCGTGATCGGCCCCCCATTGAGCCTCGCCATGATTTGGGCCACGCGGCCAACTTTCTCTACATGCTCGGCGGCGAGGAGCCGGACCCTCAGGCAGCCCAGGCTTTGGAAACCTACTTTGTTCTGTTGGCCGACCACGGCATGAACGCTTCTACCTTTTCGGCGCGGGTGACGGCCAGCACCCTGGGCGACGTGTATTCTGCCGTGGTCACGGCTTTGGGCACGCTCAAAGGGCCGTTGCACGGCGGGGCCAGCCAGGCGGCGATGGAGCAGCTGATTGAGATCGGCAGTGTGGAGAATGTGGACGCCTGGTTTGAGCACAAGATGGCGAACAAAGAGCGGCTTTTTGGCTTTGGCCATCGCGTTTACAAGGTAGAAGACCCCCGCGCAACCATCTTGCGGCGGTTGGCCCGCCAGGCCGCCGAAGGCACGGGCAACACGCGCTGGTATGACATCGCCGCTCGGCTGGAAGAGCTGGTGTTGGCCCATCCCTACTTCCGGGAACGACGCATCTATACCAATGTGGATTTTTACACCGCTCCCTTGCTCTATGCTCTGGGGATCCCGGTGGATCAGTTTGTGCCCATGTTTGCCATTGCCCGCATTGCCGGTTGGACGGCGCACATGTTGGAGCAGCAGCACAACAACCGTCTCATCCGCCCGCGGGCCTACTATGCCGGTCCCCGCGATCTGGAATGGCGCATGATGGAGGAACGGGAGCCGTTGGTCGAAGCCCAGCCGGAAATTTCGTGCGTGGCGGGACGCCCGGCCAACTGCCCCGCTGCATTGGAGGTTCCTCCGCGCTTTTAGGCGGCAGGTGTGGCGTAGCAAGCGTCCGTGGCGGCTTGGAGGTTGCCATCTGATCCCGACCGTGCTATAATGCCGCCGGGGGGTGACGCATCAATGTATATCAGACCGCCTAAAAAGCGAACCAGTTCCCCTGTGCGGGTGCTGATCTTGCTGCTCCTGGTCGCCGGTGGAGTTTACATCCTGACCCAGCGGCGCGACCTGCTCAAACCGATCCAGATCGGCCCCACACCGACCCCCACACCTACGGCGCAGGAGATTATGGCCCAAGCCCATGACCTCTACCTGGAGGGAGACTTGGATGGGGCCATTGCCTTATATGCCGAGGCTGCCGCTCTGGACCCTACCGATCCGGACCCCCGTGTGCAGTGGGCCTTTTTACTGACTTTGCGTCAGCGGACGGAAGAGGCGGTGAACAAGGCGCGGGAGGCGGTGGGCTTGGCTCCCGATAGCGCAGAGGCGTTGGCGGCTCTGTGCATGGCCCTCGATTGGGATGCGGGCATCGGTGAGGAGGAGAAACTCCAGGAAGCCTTGAGCGCGTGTCTGAGCGCGACCGACTTGGACCCTTCCTACGCCGAAGGCCACGCCTATTTGGCCGAGGTGTATGCCGACCTGGGCCGGGCAGGGCAGGCTGTGGAGACGGCCCGCCTGGCCGTCAGTTTGGATGACAAGAGCGTGTTTGCCCACCGGGACCTGGGATACGCCCTGGAGAAAAAGCGCAAATATCGGGAGGCGATTGCCGAGTACCAACGGGCTTCCCAACTGCATCCCCGTTTGGCGCAACCCTACATTGACCAGGGACGGGTGTATATGTCCCGCAATCGTTACAAAGATGCCTTGGCTGCTTATGAGAAGGCAACCGTTGTGGACCCCAACGGCGCCCATGCTTTTGATTCCCTGGGGTGGGCGTATTTCCAAACCGGTGACTACCAGCGGGCTGCCGTTGTCCTGAAAAAAGCCACCGAAAACGACCCGACCTATGTTCCCGCTTACGGTCATTTGGGGTTGACCTACTATGTCCTGCGCAATTATGAAGATGCGATCCAGGCGTACAAAAAGGCCATTGAATTGGGTAGCGATGAGGTTGAGTACTATTATGAGTTGGGGCTTTCTTACGTCTACCTGGATCGCTGCGATGAAGCCATTCCCTGGTTGGAAAAGGCCATTGAACTGGACGAGACGGCTTGGCCTGCTTGGGAGGGGTTAGACCTCTGCTCCCAAAAGTAGGAGCCGTCAGGGGGCTTCCCCCACCTGACGGGCGTTGAGCACGATTGCCCGTAATTTTGCCTCTGCGCCTATCGCCTCTGCGATCCGTTCTTGCAGTTGAGCGGCTGCTGCGTCATCAAAGGAGCCGAAATCATAGAGGGTGATGTCTACCAGATACCCTTCTTCCTCTGCCGTCAGGCGGACGGACACCACCCGGCCCCGGTCTGGCGGAAACTCCTCGGCCAGTACGGCCTCCACCCGCTGCCGGAGGGCTACCTGCTTTTGCCGATCCAGGGAGATGTTCAGCAAAACTCCCAAAGGGATGGCGATCAGCAGCAGGGAAGCTACGGAAACCAGCAACCCCCGCCGGAAATACTCCTCCTGGGCGGGCAAAGGCCGGAACCCCAAGAGGAGGAAGACCAGGGCTGCCGCCAGGATGATGGCGATAACGTTGGTGCTAAAGAGCAGAAATGCACCTCCGGCGACCCCCAGGTCTGCTTTGGCCAGGCCGTAGCCGACGACGCACAAGGGCGGGACCAAAGCCACCGAAATTGAGACGCCGGGCAGGGCTGCGCTTACCTCCTTGCGGCTTAGGGCGTATCCTGCTGCCGCCCCCGAAGCCAGGGCCACCCCCAAGTCTAGGAGAACGGGCCGCGTCCGGCCCAGAATTTGGTCCAGACCGAAGGGATCGGGCGAGATCAAGGTGATGACCACTCCCACGCCCACGGCCAGGGCGACTCCTTTGGCAATGGCCTCACCGGCGACCCGCATGAGGGCTATATCCCCTTCGACGATGCCCATGGCCATTGAAGCAATGGGACTCATCAGGGGGGCGACCAGCATGGCCCCGATGATGACGGCTGCGCTGTTTTGCAGCAAGCCGAAGGAAGCGATGGTCGCTGCCAGCGTGATGAGGACGAAAAAGTTGATGCTGGGCCGTGCTGCACGGCGCATCTGGGCCGAAACCTGTGCTCGGTCCTCCTCCGTGAGGGGAGTAAAGAGGGCGGTCAGGGCGGCCCATTCGCGGCGCAGCCAGAGACGGTGTGCCGTCTCCGGCGGGCGGAACAAAAGGCTGGGCCGTGACCGACCGGCGGCCAGGGCCTGGGCACCGAAAAACTCCTGCTCCAACAGGCCGGGCCGGGCGGCGTGTACGATTAGCAGGTCGGCTTCGGCGGAGGGGGTAGGGCGGACGTCCACTTTTCCCTCGTCGGCCACCAGCGACCGGGCCAGGGTGAGGGCCTCTTGATCGGCTTCTGCGGCCATAACCTGCACCTGGGCAACGGTTGTCGGCAAAGGGCCGCGCAGGATGGCGATGGCGCATGGGACACGGCGTACAACGGTATCCAACAGGGGAGGGAGGCCGTCGGTGGGGGCCTTCTTGTCCGCCTCTTCCGTGCCCGTCGGCTCTTCGGCTCCGGCAACCTGTGCCCAGAGGCGGTCCATCACCTCGCGGCGCGGTTTTTCCGTCCAAGCCAGTAGCAGCAGGTCGGCTTCTTCCTCCTGTGCTGCTGCGATGATGCCCTCCGCCTCCGTTTCTGCCGTCCGCACCAGGATCGTCGTCTGCAGATCGGATGGCAAGGAGACTCTTTGCAGGTAGCCTTTCACCGTCTCCAATTGGCCTTCGGCTTCCATGCGCCGCATCTTTTGCGGGATCTGGGCCGAAAGGGCCAGCACTTGGAGGATGATCAAACGGGCATGGCGGGCGTGGGCCAGTCGTGCCCCGGCCTCAATGAGGGTTGGGGCGGAATAAGGGTCGGTCACGGCGGCCAAAACGGTCGGCCCTTCGGGCAGCTCTGCGTCGGTTGGCCGGAGGGCGACTTCCTCCCGGTCTCTGCGGCTGCGCCGTCGCCCGTAAAGGACCCAGATGCCCCCTCCGATCAGCAGCCAGGCCCCGCCCACCGGCCAGACCGGTAACGGCAAGGCCAGGGGCAACAGCAGGCCGATGGCCGCTGCCAAGCCCGGAAAGAGGGGGAAAAAGGGCAGGCGGAAGGAGGGAGATGTTCGGACGGTCCGTTCCCACAAGGCGGGGGCGTTGAGCAAGGCGGTAAACCACAAGAAAGTCAAAGCGGCAACCCCCGGTGCGAGGGAAGGGGGCAGTAGGAAGGCCGTTGCCAAGACCAGGATGCCCCCGCCCCATTGCTGCCGAGGGGACTCTGCCGACAAGGCCAGGAGGTCCAGAGCGGCACGTAGGACGCCGATCAAAGCGATGCAGCCCGGCAGGAGGTTCAACAGGGCCAGGACACTCTTGGCCCGGCCTGCCGGGGGAAAGCCGGGGGCGGCGAAAAGCCAGATGCCCAGAAGGCTGCTTGCCACAACGGGGACCAAGAGGACAAGGAACCGTTTCCGACGCAGAGGAGGCATCCTCCGCCGGTAGCCCAGGAGTAGATCCAGGCTCCAAAGTCCGGCGGCCAGCAAGGCGACGGATGTCCATAGGGAGGGAGGGGAGACGGTGGCAGGAGCGGGGATGGAATGTAGCCACAGCCGGCCGCCGAGCAGTACCAGGCCGCCCAGGCTACCGTAGGTCAGGGCGACTCGCCAGCGGCCGATGGGCAACGTTTGGGATAAGGCGACGAACAAGGCCGGTAGCAGGGGCAGGAGACCGAGCAAGCGGGGCGGCAGGGCCAAGCCCCAAGCCGTTCCGAGCAGGTCGCCCAGGGAGTTGCCCAGACCATGTGTCAGTAAGGCGATCAAACTGCCGTAACCCAACAGCAGTAGCCAGCCGCCGATGAACTTCCGCCGGACCGCACCGTCGGGCAACAAGGCGTACAACCCGCCGACGGTCCGACTCCGAACGGCGGCGGCCCGTTCGGCCACCGCCAGGGCCACAGGGACAAAAACGGCCAGGGAGAGCAAATAAGCGGTTGGCGGTGGGGTCTGCCCTGCCGAAAGGTACGTCCCGACGGCGAGGCTGAGGGCCAGGGCCAATCCCCAGGAGAGCTTTCCCAACTGTGTCGTGCGAATGATGGCCTGCGGTTTGGTATTTGGTGCGTTGTCCATGAGCCGACTCCGGTTTCCCCATTGCTTTGCTTGGAGATCGCCCGTTAGATGCTGTCCACGCGCCCGTTCGGTTGCGCTCTGTATTGTACTCCAAAGCCTGCGAAGGTGCAAACGGCATATTTCGGGCCGGGGGCGCTTCCCCTGGCCGGCGGGCAGGGGCCGGCCGTTATGGTCCGTACCGGGCAACGTAATGCAATCCCCCGGTCTGCAACTCCGGAGACCGGCGCCGCCCGGTCCGGCGCGAGAGGAACACGGGCCGTGACTTGTGCGCCAAGTTGCCCGGAAACCGCCTGCAGGGCAGGTGCATTTATCGTCCCCACTGCCGGTTCACCGCGGAGATGCCGAGGGTGCGGAGAGAAACCGCGTGAAATCAACCGTTCCTCGGTGCACCTTGCATCCTTGCGGTGTGAAATCTTGTAACGCCCTTGTTCTAAGGGGTATTCTAAAACCGCCCGCTTTGCAGGTTGACTTACTCCGCAAGTGGAGGTACAATGGACCGGTCTAAACAACGGCGGGAGGGAAAGGACAACCATGATACTCAGCGGAATGAACACCATGGAAGGCGTCCCGGAGGTCATCACCTGGCCCACCCGGGTTCTCAAAATCGCTTTTGATGAAGGCACACGAGGAGCCTTACTTGCCCTGGGTATCCCCGTGGACCCGGACCTGGAATTCTCGGCCATCCACAACGGTCGTGTCTACCTGATCGTAGATAGCTTGGTGGCGACCATGTTGCGCCTGCCGGGTTGGAAATTGGAGATCGCCGGGGTGGAACAGGATGCCATCTGGAAACACCTGCCGGAAGAACTGACCCGCCCGCCGGGATTGGGAGACAAATTGCGGGGGATCTTGCTGCTGCTGAACATTATCTTGCACGCGCCGGGGGCGAATCGCCTGCTCAAGGAAGAAGCCCTGGCCCGTAACGTTGCCCGCACCGAGGAACTGGAACGGCAAGTGGCGGCGGCGGAGACGAACCAAGCGTTGGCCGACCTGGCCGATCCGCTGGCCCGGCACATGACCCATCTTTTCAAAACCCACCTTCTGTCGTCCATGATCTTCACCCAACGTTGGACCGCCCTGGAAGAGATCGGCCGGGAGGTCGGCGTGGATCCTTCCTTGCTGGTTGCCGGTAGCGGTGGGATCGTCTCCAGCCGTGTGACTTCCATGCTCTATCGCTTGGCCTCCGCCTGTGCCGACCAGGGCATTGACCTGGAAGCCGATGATGCTTGGTCTCGCATCAATGCCAACCCGGTGACGAAAAAGGCCCTCGACGAATTCTTGGAGACCTGTGGACACCGTTCCTTCAACGAAATGGAATTTGCCGCGCCTCGTTTCCGCGAGGACCCGGAAGCCGTCCTTTCCGCCTTGCGTGCCCAGGGGCTGACCGATCCGCAAGAGGCGGCGGAAAAGGCCCGGCAGGAAGGATGGTCTCGCGTTCCCGAAGCAAAGCGGAAAAAGGTCGCCAAGCGGGTTGAGGAAGCGGCCGCCAAAGCCGCCCTGCGGGAAGCGACCAAAGATGTCGTTGTGCGTTTGGGGGGAGTCTATCGCCAATGGTGTCTCAAAGCGGCCCAAACCCTGCCCGATCCCGACACCCTGTGGTTGATGACCGTTGACGAGATCGTCCGTTGGCTCCGGGAAGGCGAGCCGGTTGCCCCGGCGGTCTTGGAAAAACGCCGGGCCGAATTGGAAACCTGGCGGTCCCTGACGCCCGTGGAAACCCTCTACGTGGACGAAAAAACCGGTGCGGTCCATCCCTTGAGCGTCACCGAGGCCGAGGAACGCCGGGGTGTGGTCCGGGGGACCGTTGTCAGCCGGGGCGTGTCCGATGTCGTCGGCGGTCGGGCCGTGGTTGCCCTGGAACCTCAGGTTGCTTTGCAAAAGATCCAATCCCTCCGTGCCCAGGGGGAAACACCCATCCTTATCACCCGCGTAACCAACGTTGCCTGGACGGCTGCCTTTGGCGGTATCGGCGGCATCGTGACCGAGATCGGCGGCGTCGGCTCCCACGCGGCCATCGTGGCCCGTGAGTACGGCCTGCCGGCCATGGTCGGTGCGGCCCTGGCCGTGACCCAGGTCCCCGATGGAGCCGTCGTGGAGCTGGATTGTACCCAGGGTGAGCTGCGATGGCACACGTGACCCTTTCCCCCGATTTGGAACGCTTTGATCATGCCCCGCCCGTGGGGGCGACGGCCTATTGGCAAGAGGGAATGTTCCTCCACTTTGCCGTGCCCGCTGCCGGGGCCGAGATCATCGGCGGTTTTGTCTATGCCAACCGCCGCCCTCTGCTGGGTGAGGGGCAGCTTTATCGCTCCGTGGCCCTTTACCGCCGCGATGGGAGCGTCTATTATCACGCATCCGTGGAGCCTCTTTCCGCCGGGGCGGAACCTCTGTTTCACGTAACCGCCCCTTTTGCCCGGATGCAGGTCCGGGCCGGGCAATGGTCCTGTCGTCGGGCGGTCAACCCGCCCTCCATCCTCGCTGCCCTGGATTGGGGACCGGAACAGGAGTTGGAGCTGGATTTGACCTTTACCGCGAGCCGCGACCCCTTTTCTTTTGAGACGCTGGCCCGCATCGGCTTTGTCCATTACGAGCAGCTGGGCCGTGTGGCTGGCCGGGTGCGGATCGGTGGGCACGAATTTGCCGTTGAGGGGGCGCACGCGGCGCGGGATCACACCCTGGGGACACGTCGTTGGACGGTGCTCTTGGACCATTGGTTGGTGATCGCCGACCTGCCCGGCGGCATGATCCACCTGCTTTGTACCCAAACGGCCGAAGCCCGGCTGGTGGAGGGCATCATCCGCCTGGACCGCCGGGGAACGGCCCGGCGGGTGCTGGCGGCAGAGGTACACAAGGAGCACCCGGAACGGATCATCGGCCCGGCTCGGTTGACGGCGACAACCGATGACGGCGTGACCCACACCTTCCACTTTCGCAATCCCCGTGCCTTTGTGATGCCCGTAAACCCGCGGGGGCAGCAGGTCCAGGCCGATGCCGAAATGGTAACCGAGATCGTCTGGACGACCGGTGGGGAACGGTTCGCAGGGATCGGCTATGTGGAACATCTGCAACCGGTAGATGCTCCACCGGGCTTTACCTGGCCCTTCCCCGTGTTGGGGGACGAAACGCTGGAGGACATGGCATGATCAAGACGCTGTTTACTCCCAAAGACGGTTCCCGTGAGCCGCTTCCGTCGGTGGAGACGGTGGGTGGCAAGGGCTACGGCCTGTATTGGTTGGCTTTTCACCGCTTTCCCGTTCCCCTAACCTGGGTGCTCAGCACCGCTGCATTTGACCTGGCGATTAGACGGATCGGCCTGACCGACGCCGTGACCGAAATGGAGCGCGCCGTCCTCGCTTCCGGCAGCGATTGGGGGGACATCCAGCGGCGTATGGAAGCCGTAGAACCTATGCGGAATGAAGTGGTGGACGCCCTGCGGCAAATGGAACCCGTTCCCCATGTGGCTGCGGCCCTGGCCGCATTGCCCCACAAGACCTTGTGGGCCGTTCGTTCCTCGGCCACGGTGGAGGATAACCCCCGCTATAGCTTCGCCGGGCAGTTCCTGTCCTTGCTTTCTGTACCCCGGGAAAGGCTGTGGTCGGCGGTGCGCCGGGTGTGGGCTTCCAACTATGGGCAAGGCGCGTTGTTCTATTGTGCCCAAAACGCCAGCCCCATGCCCCGCATGGCCGTCATCCTGCAGCCGATGGAACCCCTGACCGCCCAGGACCGCTCCGGCGTGGCCTTTAGCCACTCCCCCGTGCCCAGCCTGCCGGGCGTCCTGATCCAGGCGACCTTTGGCAGTGGGCAGACCGTTGTCGGCGGCTATGGCGGTGACCTGTTTAGCGTGCAGGGGGACCGGATCCGGGTGCAGTCTATGCCGCCCGATCACATCCTCGTCACCGGTGCAGGGGGCGAAATGGTGGAGCATCCGGCCCCGGCCGGCCCTTCATTGAGCGAAGAAGAAGCCCGTTATCTGGCCGACCTGGTGCTGGACATTGCCGAAAAATGGGGGCGGGCGGTAGATGTGGAATTTGTGTGGCGGACCGGCAAAAAGCCGACATTGGTCCAGGTGCGGTCCATTGTGGAACACCGGTAGGGTGATTTGCACCTTGCTATAAACGTGGTATAATGCCCTCCATGAGTGGTGATCAACGGAAGGGCCGACCAAGCTCCAAAGGGTGGTTGGGAATCGGGTTCCGGCTCCCGGCCACGCTTTTCTTTCTGCTCTGGCTGTCGGCCCTGAGCCGCTGCGGGGGGCATCCCCCGGCGCCGACGGTGGCGCCGACCGCCATAAGCGCGACCGTTTGGCTTCACATCAACGTTGCCCCGGCGGGATCGGATGTCTTTATCAACGGTCAGCATGTGGGGGTTACTCCCCTTTCGGTGGAAGGCCCGCCCGGTCGTCATACCGTCCACGTCCAACATAGCGGTTATGAAGCACTGGAACGGGTCGTCACCCTGGCTCCCGGCGACGAAGTGACGGTGGAGGGCGCGCTTGTCCCTTTGGCCTCTCCGCCTGCGCCGAACCCGGCGGCAACACAGACGGCTACCTTGCCGCCCCCCATTACCGAGACCGTCCCTCCGCCGATCGTCACTTCCCCGCCGACAGAAGTGCCTCCGGCTACACCTACCCCTCTGCCGCCGCCTACCGCTACCGCTCCACCACCGCCGCCCACTGCGCCCCCCGTGGCCGTTACCTTGCGCGAAGGCCAGACCACCATCGCCACCTATCCCTATGACGATTTCATCGTTGAAGGGTGGAGCGATACCTACCAGATCGCCTATCCCGTTCTGGATCGGGCGGCCTACGACGCCTCCAACCCCGTCCCCCGTGATCTGACCTATCGCACCCTGGAGGTGGAGAACGAATACTTGAAGCTGATCTTTTTGCCGGACCTGGGGGGGCGTCTCTACGAGGTGATCTACAAACCCACCGGACACCGCGAAACCTACCGCAACCCGGTCCTCAAGCCCAGCCCGTGGGGGCCGCCGGAGCAGGGGTGGTGGTTGGCCGCCGGTGGGTTTGAGTGGTGTCTGCCGGTGGCGGAGCATGGCTACGAATGGGGCCTTCCCTGGCGCATCTCGGCAAGCCAGGATGATCAAGGCGTGACCGTCACCCTGCGCGATACCGATCCCAACGCCAATCGCCTGCAGGCCCAAGTCCGCGTCCGGTTGAACGGAGGGGAGGCGGCTTTTACCATCCGCTACCGTCTGGAAAACCCCACCGCCGCGCCTTTGGCCGTCAAATACTGGACCAACGCCATGCTTGCTCCCGGCGGCAGAAACGCCCCTTCTGCGGAGCTGCGCTTCATCCTGCCTGCGGAGGTGAAAGAGGTGACCGTCCACAGCCGGGGTGATGAGTTCCTGCCGGGGGCCGGGCAGCGCATGAGCTGGCCCCTCTTCAACGGCGTGGACTATAGCCGCTTGGGCAACTGGAACCGTTGGTTGGGCTTTTTCCAGGACCCGGCCCAGGGCGAGTTTATGGCCGTTTATGACGGAACCTATGACGAAGGCATGGTGCGTGCCTTTGCCGCCGGGACGATTCCGGGGGCCAAAGGATTTGCCTTTGGCTGGCAAGATGCCATCCCCCCGGCCAACTGGACCGATGACGGCTCCGCCTATGTGGAGATGCACGGCGGCCCTGCACCCACCTTTGATGATGCCGTTACCCTCCCTGCCGGGGGGGAGTTGACCTGGTCCGAAACCTGGTATCCCGTGGCGGGGTTGGGCGGCTTGCGTTGCGCCAACGAACGGGCTGCCTTGAACCTGACCGTCGGCGGTGGGCAAGCTCACGTTGCCGCCGCCGTGACCCGCTCTTGGACGGGGCGGGCTGTGCTGGCTTTGAACGGTCGGCCCCTGTGGGAACAGGCCGTCGCCCTGACGCCGGGGCAGCCTTTCCGGGCCGATGTGCCCCTGGGTGACGGCGCGCCCCCGGCGGAGCGGTTGACGCTGACGCTGACCGCCGATGATGGGGCGGTGTTGATCTCGTGCGACTTGTAGTTGCGATTGAAATCGCATTTTATGGGCCTGTGGCCGACCGACCGCCTGCGCGTCGGCAAGTGTAGGAGCAAAATGTTCAGACGAAAAAAACGAACGGTGCGGGAGGACTTTTTCCCCGTACCGGCTACATTGCCCCCTTTGGAGGGGCTGGACTACGAGACCCCGGAGCAAGGCATCCGCACCTGGTTGTGGACGTTGTTGGCCGCCCTGGCCGTTGTGTTGTTGGCGGCCTATGTCATCGTCTTGGGGGTCCTCGGCGTGTATGACGGTCTCAAGGACCGTGCCCGTGCGAACCGGCGTCTGGCCCAGGAGCATTTGCAATTGGGGCAGGATTACTTGGAGGCCGGGGCTTATGAGTTGGCCATCGGTGAATTTGACCTGGCCCTGCGTTATGATGCGGGCTTGGAGGAAGCACGGGCCGGGTTGCAAGAAGCCAAAGTGATGGTGGAGGCCCAGGCCCAGCCTACCTCCGAAACCCGCCGGAGCGCGGTCAACCTGCTCTATCGGCAGGCGGTGGCCCATTATGAAAGCGGCAACCTGGCCCCTGCCATCGCCCTGTTGGATGAGTTGCGCGGCCTGGACCCCGACTATCAGCGCGAAAATGTCGTGCTGATGCTGACCACCGCCCACTATCGCTTGGGCCTGATCGCCGTTGCCGAAGACCGCATGGACGAAGCGGCGGAGCATTTTGAAGCGGTCCTGGCCCTGGCCCCCGACGACGAAAAGGCCCAGAAGCAGCTTGACCTGATCCGCCTCTACACGGCGGCCATGCGTTATTGGGATCGGGATTGGACCGCCACCATCCAGGCATTCAAAGGGTTGTATGCGCTGGCTCCCGATTACAAGGATGTGGCCGTTCGCCTGCGCGATGCCTACATCTACCGCGCCCAGAGTTACGCCGGGAAGGGGCAATGGTGCCGGGCGGCGGAGGATTACGCCCAGGCGGTTGAGATCATGCCCCTGGAGGAGACGGTAGACCGGCGGGACGATGCCCAGATCCGTTGCCAAACCGCCGCCCAAGAGTTGACGCCGGTCCCCACGGAGCAGGCGTCGGCTCGGCGGCCTACCGCTACCGCCCGTCCTCCCACCGTTGCCCGGCTTACTCCTACTCCGGCCAAGACCAAAGACGCTGCGGCGGCCGTCGCGACCGCGACGCCCAAAACGACCAAACATCCCGCCGCCGAAGGGCGGATCGCGTTCACCGGCTTTGATGCTGCCCGCCAACGGTATGACATCTACGTCGTGCTCCTGGGTGGTGATGATGCCCGCCTGCTCCGCGAAAACGCCAGCCACCCCGCCTTTGCTCCCCGCGGTCGGCGTTTGGCCTTCCGCAACTTGGACCCCCTTCATCTAGGGCTGAGCATTTTGGACCTGCGCACCGGGGAGAGCCACGAGTTGACCGCCTATGTTGAGGACTCTACGCCTGCTTGGTCCCCTACCGCCGAGCAGATCGTTTTCGCTTCCAACAAGCACGGCGACCGTCGTTGGCGGCTTTATGCCATCGCGCCGACGGAGGTGCGGGGCGAGGGGGAGGTGTGGGGCTTTGGGGAGATGCCCGCTTGGTCACCCGATGATAAAGATGGAGGGCGGATCGCCTATCACGGCTGCGATCCACAGGGCAACAATTGCGGTTTGTGGCTGATCAAGGCGGGTGGGTTCGAGCCGACGCAATTGACCGCCGATCCAAGCGATACTGCACCTGCTTGGTCTCCTGACGGCAAACGGATTGCCTTCATCTCGGCGCGGAACGGAAACTGGGACTTGTACCTGGTGACGGTCGCCGATGGGCAGGTCACGCGCCTGACCGACCACCCCGCCGCCGAGGTCGCCCCTGTTTGGTCGCCCGATGGCCGGTGGCTGGCCTTTCTCTCCGACCGAGAAGGGGCGTGGGCCGTTTTCATCCTGAATGTCAAGACGGGAGAGGTGTATAAAGTCATCGCTGCCGGTGATGCCTATCCGGACCCGGTCCACGAGCGGCTGTCTTGGGTTCCGTAGGGCGCAGACCGGCGGCGACCTACTTGGAGGAGCGTCATGCGCATCGTCATTACCGGGCACAAAGGGCAGCTGGGACGTTCGCTGCAGCGGGTGTTGGCCGATGAGGAGGTCTTGGGCTTGGACCTGCCGGAGCATGACATCACCGATCCGGTGGGCATTTCGGCGGTCATCACCGCCTTCCGCCCCGATGTGGTCATCCACGGCGCGGCTATGACCGACGTAGATGGTTGTGAAAAGAACCCGGATTTGGCCTTCCGGGTCAACGTTTTGGGCACGCAGAACGTGGCCCTGGCCTGTGCCCGCTGCGGTGCGGCGATGGTCCACATCAGCACCAACGACGTGTTCAACGGACGCTTAGGTCGCCCTTACTACGAATGGGATACCCCCACGCCCCAGAGTGTCTATGCCCGCTCCAAAGCTGCCGCCGAGCTTTTTGTGCGGTCGCTGCTGCAGCGTTTTTACATCGTGCGCACCGCCTGGCTTTATGCCCGGGGCGGCAATAACTTTGTGACCAAGATCATCGCCGCCGCCGACCGGCATGGGGCTTTGCGCGTCGTCACCAACGAGGTGAGCGCACCCACCTATGCCCCCGACCTGGCCCAGGCCATCGTCCGTCTGATCCCTACGGAGCATTACGGCATCTTTCATTTTACCAACGGCGGTTTCTGTTCCCGCTACGATTGGGCGGTCAAGATTCTGGAACTTTCGGGCCGCGGACACATCCCCGTTGAGCCGATCACCGCCGACCGGTGGGTGCGCCTTGCCCCGCCGCCCCTTTATGCTCCCCTTGTCAATTTCATCGGCGCGTCGCTGGGCATTACCCTGCGGCCCTGGGAAGAGGCGTTGCGTGACTATTTTGGCTAGCGTCGTCATCCCCAATTGGAACGGCGCACACCATTTGCCGGTCTGCCTGGATGCCCTGCGGGCACAGAGTTATCCCCACCTGGAGGTGATCCTGGTGGACAACGGCTCAACCGACGGCTCTCAATCCCTTGTCAGGGAGCAGTACCCGGAGGTGCGCCTGCTGGCCCTGGAGCGCAATCTGGGGCTGACGGGAGGCAACAATGCCGGGTTTCGGGCTGCCCAGGGGGAGATCCTCATTTCCCTGAACAACGATACCGAGGCCGACCCCCATTTCGTCGCGGCATTGGTTCAGGCCCTGGTTGAGCACCCCAAGGCGGGCATGGCGGCAGCCAAGATGCTGCTCTTTGACGAGCGGGACCGCATCCATTCGGCGGGTGACGGTTATGGGCGGGACGGCATTCCTTTCAACCGGGGCGTGTGGCAGCGGGATGAAGGGCAATTTGATGAGGGCGAGTGGGTTTTCGGCGGTTGCGGGGGGGCGGTGGCCTACCGGCGGACCATGTTAGACGAGATCGGCCTGTTTGATGAGGATTTCTTTATGTATTGCGAAGATGTGGACCTCAACTGGCGGGCGCAGTTGGCCGGTTGGCGGTGCTGGTACACGCCGGAGGCGGTGGTCTACCATAAGCTGAGCGCGACGGGGGGCGGCCCCTTGGCGAGTTTTTACACGGGGCGCAACACCTTATGGGTTATCGCCAAAGATTATCCCAGGGATCTGTTGCGCAGGCATTGGCGGCGGGTGCTCCGCGCCCAGTGGGGGGTGAGCCGCGATGCGCTGCGGGCCTGGCGCGGCAGGGCGGCGCGGGCACGGCTGCGGGGGCAGGTCGCCGGCTTGCTGGGCTGGCCTCGGATGGCCCGGAAGGGCCGGGCCATCCGGGCGGAGCGGCGGGTTTCGGCAGGGTATCTTGAAGCCTTGTTGCGCTGAAGAAAATGATGGGCAGGGTCCGCCTGGGCGGGCGGATTGCCCCCTCACCCCACCCGGATCGCCTGTGACGGTTTCCCCTTCCCCTCTCTCGCTGCGTGGGAGAGGAGAGGGGCCGGAGGGGCGGGGTTATTCCTCCTCAGGGGGACGGAGCAGGTCCAGCGCGGCTACGGCGGTCAGTATATCGGATATGGGCCAAAAGAGGGTAGCCAGGCCGGAGATGGCCGTCCACTCAATCAGGTGGCCGTAGGCATTGAGCCAGTTGGCCGTACCGTAGGACATCAGGGCCAGGGCCAGCACCCCCAGCACGGGCCGCCGGAGGTCGTCGGGCGATTGCATCCACCCTTCCAGGGCCAGGTAGACCAGCCCCATGTCCAAGATCGGGTATACCGCCCCTGCCATGTAGAGGGTGGACGACTGGTGGGCGGCGGGGGCAGAGGCAAAGTACAACCCCAAGGCCAGGGCGAATGCTGCGGCCAAAACGGTGATCAGGTTCAGCCATTGCCGCCCGCCGGGAATCCCCAACACCCGGATAAAGGCGACGAACAGCAGGGCGTAGCGGGCCAGGTACAGAACATCCAGCAGGGAGATATAGGGCAGCGTCCGCCCGGTTGCCAGTTCATAAACCCCCCAAGCTACGTTGGCCACCAGGGCGATGGTCCAGCCGGAGGCCAGCAGTCGCCAGAAGAGGGCGAGCGGCCCTTCCTGGGCGGATTTCCACCACAGGAGGGCCGTCACGAAAAGGCCCAGGAGGAAGGAAAAGAGCGTATCCAGCATCATTTCCCTGGCCTCCGGGACCAGGAAGGTCATCAGCCAGAAGGCGGCGATGATTGTTCCGGTGTTGGCCCATACACGCACTTTTTTGTTCATCGCCGCTATTCTACCACAATTTGCATTTTTCGTCTAGCCGGTGGATAGGAGACAAAGGGTCATCCGCAGATGTGCCCTGGAGGCAGGAGCAGGCCCGCGGCGGATGGGGGATCAGGGCGTCAACGCGGCGGCATAGGCGGCAAAGGCCCGCCCCAGGGGGGTGATCCGGGTGGTTTCGGGGTCAAAGAGGTTGCCGGTGGTGTAGGTCCGGTCGGCAACGCTGAACCAGGCAAACCGCTGCACCAGGCGGTCGCCGTCGGGCGCGTAGCCCAGATCGCCGTCGGCAGCGGTCAGCAAAAAATCAAAGGCCCCCAACATAAAGTCGCGGACCGTTTCAAAGGGAAAGCCGTATTCGGGGGGCATCAGCACGCCGAATTCGGTGACGATGAGGGGCTTGCCCCCCAAGCCCCGCTCCTTCATCCAGCGGCGGAAGGTCCACACCTGCTCCTTCAGGATTCCCAGGTCGGCGTTGTCCTCAATCTCGTACAGGATGCCGGTCTCATCGGGCAGGCCGGGCGGGATGTCCACCCCCCATGAACCCCGCTCCTCGCGGAGGATGGCCAGGTGGATGTTCCACACGTCCACCGGCATCGGCCGGCCGTAGGTCTGCCGGTAGGCATCCAGCACGGCGTCCAGGTAGCGCAGGCGCAGGGGTGTCACCTGGGAGATGCCGCCGATGGCGACCTGGGCGGTGGGATCGGCTTCCTTGAGCAAGGTGTAGGCGCGGTGATAGGCTTGGGCGTATTCCCGGGGTGTGGAGTTGCTCTGCCAGATAACGTCCGGTTCGTTGCCTATCAGCCAGAGCGCGCCCGGCATCCGGCGGGCGGTGGCCTGTATGTGGCGGGGATCGGGGTTTATCGCTCCCTCGGAGATGCCGACAAAATGGGCGCACTCTATGCCGATGGATTGCCAGGGGTTTCCCCCGTCCGGACACCCCAGGTACCAGCCTGCGCCCAGGGTTTCCATGTCGTAGCGGGCGATGTCAAAAAGGGGCACGGCCACTCCCAGGCGTTGGCGCGGCGCAAAGAGGCCGGGTCGGGGCGGGTCTGTCGGTGGGATGGAGGTTGCCGTGGGCGGGGGGAATACGCCGGGCGTCGCGGTGGGGGGAGGAGGCGTTGCCGTGGGCGACGGCGGGGGAGGGAAGGGTGTGGCCGGGGCGGTCGGCGAGGCGGCGACGGTGGGGACGAGGCGTTCCTGCCGGGTGGGGGTGGGGCCGACAGGGTGGGTGATCCCGGTCAGGCGCAGCACACCGCTCCCCAGGAGCAACAGACCGGCTCCTATCAGCAGCCAGGCGATGGCGGCAGGCAGTGGGCGTCTCGCGGAGGTTCGTCTCATGGTGCTCCTGGGTCGCTTTCCTGCCGGGCGGCCAAGAGGCGGCGGTAGAGGCCGAGCACCTGGCGGGCCATTTCCTCCGGCGTGGGGCGGGCGCGGGCGGCGGTCAGGGCAGCCTTCCCCAACCGCTTCCGCCTGGCGGGGTCGGCCAGCAGGCCGAGGATGGCTCCGGCCAGGGCAGGGGCGTCGTCGGGGGGGATCAGGAGGCCGGTTTGCCCCGGCTGGATCAGGTCGCGGTTGCCCGCAATGTCGGCGGCGATGATGGCCCGCCCGGCGGCCATCGCTTCCAGGAGGGTGTAGGGCAGGCCCTCGTAGCGGGAAGGGAGGACAAAGAGGTCAAAGGCGGCCAGCACGCGGGGAACGTCGGTCCGGTAGCCGGTCAGGATCACCCGGTCGTGCCAGCCTTCCCGTGCGATCCGGCGGCGGGCCATCTCCTCCAATTCGCCCTCGCCGACCAAAACGAATTGGGTGTCATCCCGTTGGAGCAGGACCTTTTGGGCTGCTTGCAGGAGGAGGTCAATGCCTTTCTGGGGGACCAGACGCCCCACATAGCCCACGGTCAGCCGCGTTGGGTCTAGGCCCAGGGCGGTTTTGGCCTGGGCCGGGGGCAGGGTCGGCGCGAACCGTTGGGCTTCTACGGCGTTTTCCACCACGACCAGCCGCTCCGGCGGGGCGATGGCGTGGCGGGTGGTTAGCTCCCGCTCGCTCTCGCCGACGCAGATGAGGGCGTCGGTCAGGCGGTGGCCCAGTTGCCGCTCAACGGTCAGGTAAAACCGGCGTTCCCAGCGGTGCGTTGCGCCCAGGAAGGCAAAGGCATGGGGGGTGTAGACGGTGGCCGGGATGCCGCAGCGTCGGGCGGCCAGGCGGCCCAGCACGCCCGCTTTGGAACTGTGGCAGTGGACGATGTGGAACTCCTCTTTTCGGAGCAGGGCGACCAGCCGGAGGAAGCCTTGTAGGTCGGCCAGGGGGCGGATGCCGCTGCGGAAGGGCATGATGGCGACGGGGACGCCCGCCGCCTGCAGCCGCTCCACGAAAGCGGTGTCGCGCCGGGCGCGGTCCCGCACAAGGGGGCAGGCGACCGTGACCTCTACACCGTGCCGCTGCAGGTGTGTTGTCAGGTCGGTCACATGGCGGCCCACGCCGCCGGTAGTTGCTTCCACCACTTGGAGGACGCGGAGGGGAAGGGGGGCTGAAGTCATGCCAGGTCGGGTAGTTTCTCCAGGATCACCCGGTAGCGGGCGTCCCAGGTGTTCTGCCGGGCCAGGTTTTGTCTGGCCCGGACCAGGGCCGGGTCTGCTTCGGCCAAACCGGCTGCAATGCCCTCCAAAAAGGCGTCGGCATCTTCGGCGACGGTGATGACCCCGGCATATTGTTGCAATTCGGGCAGGGCCGTCGTCACGAGGGGGCGGCCCGTCGCCAGGGCTTCATAGGTTTTGACCGGGTGCACGTTTTGGGTGTAAGGGGTGAGGCGGTAGGGGATGATGAGCACGTCCATGTGTTGCACGTAGGCGGGCAGGTCCTCGTGGGGGCGTGCGCCCAGCAAATGGATGTTGGGCAGGCGGCGCAGTGGGCCGAGGTCGGTGCGGATGGGGCCGATCAGGATGACGGCGGCTTGGGGGTATGCTTGGGCGATCCGGGCGATCAGGTCCAGGTCCAGGCGGGCGTCCAACGTGCCGAAAAAGCCGATGCGCGGTCTGGGGAAAGGGACCAGGTCGGGTGCTTCCGCCGTAGGGGTGATGAACGGGCCGATGTCGGCGGCCTCCGGCAGGTAGGTGATGTTGGGGTTCTTGGGTTGGCGCTCGGCGTATAGGCGGCGGGAGGTGACGAACACCTGGTCGGCTTGGCGGAGCAGTCGGTCTTCGGCGGCGGGGATGCCCGGTGCTGCGCCTTTGGGGTTCCGTGCAACGTCGTCAATGCAGTAATAGACCAGGCGGGCGGGGCGCAGGTCCTGGACCAGGCGGACGACCAGGGGGGTGGGCAGATAGGTCCAGAGCAACAGGGGGGCGTCGGGGCCGGGGGCCGGTGTGCGGCGCAGGGAGGCCAGAAGCAACCGGCGGTTCAGGGCATCGGCCCAGGGGCGACCGGGGAAGGGCAAGAGTACGGGGGGGTGGAGCCAGAGGTTTTCGGCCAGGGGGTAAAATCCCCACAGGCCACCGCGCAGCCGCTTGCGCAGCCGCCGGACCAGGCGCGGCCAATCGCGCCCGGTGGCGGAGCGTATTCCCGGCGTCTCAACAAAGGTGACGCTGTGACCGGCTGCCGCCAGCCGCGAAGCAAGGGCTTGCTGCCCTTGCCAGGGGCCGTCCCAATCCATTACTGCCAGCCACAAGATTGTGTAGCGCATTGGGGCGATTTTAACCATCCGTTGCAGCATCGGGGTTTGAGGCGCGCTTGCCCGCCTGCCGGAGACCGGTCCGCAGGGCGGCGTCGCGGCTCAGGACCAGGCTTCCTCCCACCAGGCCGGGCAACAGGACGACGGTGTGGAGTGCCAGGCCGTAGCTCAAGGCGACGGTCGGTTCCACGCCGAACCAGCCCAACCCGACGATGCACAGGCTCTCAAAGATGCCCAAGTTGGCCGGTCCGGCGGGCAGCCGTATCCCCAGCATCAGCAGGACAAAGAGGGTCGCGCCGATCAGAGGCCGGGTCGGAAGGTCCATTGCCTTCAGGACGAGGAGGTTGACGGCAATGCCGTCGAGCCACAGGGCGGCGGTCCAGAGGGCCAGCGGTCCAAAGCGGGAGGGTTGCAGCCAGCCGGATGCTCCTTTGAGCATGGATAGGCCGATGTCGCCGACCGTCCGGCCCAGGCCGGCCAGCCGGTCTTCCAGCCGACGGCGGCCCCGGCTCAGCAGGCCAATGGCGAGCAATCCTCCCCCGGCGAGGAGGGCCGCCCCCAGCCCGGCCTGCCGCGCCCAGGAGGGCAGGGGCAGCCAAAAGAACAGCAGGGCCAATCCCACCACCAGGGCCAGGGCCTCCAACAGTTTTTCTACTCCCACGGTGGTCAAGGTCATTGCCCGGCTTTGACCTTCCTGCCGACCGACCATGTAGGCGCGGGCCAGGGGGCCGAGTTGGAAAGGCAAGAGGGTGTTGACCAGGTGGGCGACCATGAGGGCGGCGGTCAGGGTGCGGTGCGAAACCTGCTCCGGTGCGGGGAAAAGGAGCCGCCAGCGGCCCGCGCCGAGGAGGTAGGAGCCGCTCTGGGCGAGCAGGGCCAGGAGGAGCCAGCCGATGTGGGCTTGGCGCAGGGCTTGGAAGGCGGCGGTCCAGTTGGCCTGTCGGGTCGCCAGCCATAGGGCGGCCATGCCCAGAAGGAGGCCCAGAAAGAAGCGGAGCCATTGTTTACGCACCGTCTGTCGTCCGTTGTGCCCGCGCGTGCAGCCAGACCGCCGTCAGCGTTCCCCAGTGGCTCCAGACCAGCAGTTGCACGCGGGGTGAAGAGGTGATGACATCAACAAGGCCGTGGACCAAAAAGGCGACAAGCCCGGCCAACAAGCCGACGGCCAACGGTTCCCACCATTGCTCCCGGCTCCAACGGACCGCCTGGACGCCCATCGTCGCCAGCAGGATGAGCATTGCCAGGAAGGCGATCAGGCCGGGGATGCCGTGCTCAATTCCTGCCTGTAGGTAGATGTTGTGGGCGTGGGGTATGTGGGCTTCCGGGGAGATCAGAAACAGGGGATAGAGGAGGGAGAGGACGGACGGAAATGTGCCGAGGCCGATGCCGGTGAAGGCAAAATCCTGGATCATGTACAGGCCACGGGAGGCCAGTTCCAGCCGCCCTGCACCGGAGGTCATTGCGCCGGAACCGGCATCGGCGGGCAGAAGGTCCAAGAACGGTTGTATGCCGTAGAAGGCTATTGCGCCCCCTACGGTGGCGGCAACAAGGGGCAGAATCCAGAGCCAACGGCGGTCGCGGGCGATGGCGACGACCAGCATCGCCGCTGCCAAGCCGATGATGCCTCCCCGCGACTGGGTGTAGAGCAGGACCAGGGATTCGGCGGCGACCAGCCCCCAGAGTAGGGCTATGCCGACCGCCTTCCACCGGCGCAGGGGACGCCGAATGGCAAAGAAGGCGTAGGCGACCGTGATGGGGATGAACAGGGCCAGCAATCCGGCCATGATGTTGGTGTGGAATCCTTTGCTCTCCGGGTTCCAGAAGGAAAGGACGCGGTGGGGGATGCGATCCAGGATGCTTTGCGGCAATACGGGGAATTTGGAGATCTGTCGCATCCCTATCAAGATGAGGAAGGATAGCAGGGCGGTGCCGATGAGAAGGGTGGCGGTGGCCAAGCGGAGTTTGCCGCCTGTGTTCAGGGTGTTGACGGTGGCATACAAGAGGGCGATGGCGGCGATCCTTTGGAGGGCGAGGGGGAGGCTCTCCTGGGGCAGGGGAGAGGCCCACAGACCGACCGGCAAGGTGGCGACCAAGATGAGCAAAGGCAGGTCTAGAGGATGGGGCGTCCAGAAGCGGCCTCGGACCAGGCGGTGGGCCAGCCACAGCAAGGGGATGCCCAGCAGGAGAGCACCTTGCGCGTAAAGGGGTAGGCGATTGGGCAAAAGGACCAGGGCTGCGGCGATAAAGGCGACGGGTACGATTTGCCAGTCGGTCAGGCAGCGCAACACGGAGATTCGAGCCGGGTTCTTTTGTCGTCCGGTCATGATTTTCCCCAAGCGTCAGTAGGCCGGTATCAGAGTTCCAAAGAGGCTGACGAGGTTGACGCCGAGCGTGAAAACGATCAACGCCGGCCCCAGGACGGCGCGGTATTTGCCTGTCAGGCGGCCCCAGCCTACGGCGACGAGGACGATAAAGGCCGGGAGGGCGGGGAAAAGCAAACGGCCCTGGGGCTGGCGGACGGCCAGGTTGAAGCGGAGAAAGCCAATGGCGACGAGTGCACAAACGATCAGGAAGAGGACGAGTGTGGCCTTTGTCGCTTTGGCTTGTCTGCTGCCTAAAGAAAGTAGGGAGCCGGCCAGGCCGATCAGGGCGACCAGGTTTAGCGACCGGGAGATCCACAGGGGGGTGAGTATGTTCATCCAGCCGAATGTGCCCCAGAAGGAGCGGTTGGTCTGCGGCCATAAACCGAGGATATAGGACCAATTCATATAATCCTGCCGGGGCGTCATGGTGGCCTGGGCATGGGCCAGTTGCTGGCGTATGGACGGGAGAAAGGCGACGCCCATCCCCAAAGGAGCGAGGGCGATCATCGTGAAAATCCCGCTTTCCAGCAGCCAGCGTTTGACCGAGCGGTGCAGCCGCCAACGCCACAAGAGACATAGCAACCCCACCGGCAACAGGAACCACAAGGAGAGTTTGGTCAACAGAGCCAGTGCAGTGACCACCCCTGCCGCTGCGACTTGAAACGTTTGGGAGGCGCGGGTCGGATTGAGCAGGATGGTGAAAGAGAGCAGACAAAGGGCCGAGATGAGGATCACCAGGTTGTCGTTGGTGACGTAGCCGCTCAAGAAGGTAAATTGGGGGATAAAGGCCATCAACCCGACGGCGGTCAGGGCGATCCAGGGATCCCCTTGTGTGGTTTGCAGGGCCAGGCGGTAGGTTGCAAGAAGAGAGAGCAGGCCCAGAACAATGGAGAAGGAACGGGCCAAGCGCAGAGCCGGTTCGGTTTCCAGAGGCGTTTTGTGCCGGAAGAGAGAGGTGGTGTCTTGTGGGAAGCCGGGGACGATGGGCGGGAATGTCTGAGGCAGGCTGCCGGGGTGTATCCGATTCAAAGCAGCGAGGGCAGGAGCCGGTATGATGTAGTAGAGGGGCAATTGATACCATTCGTACAGGGAAGTGGCGTATCCGTGCTGCCAGAAATGGCCGCGTTGGGGAGGGGCGGGTGGAGGCAAGGAGCGGTACAGGGCCAGATGCTCGATATAGCGAAAGTGGGAAGGTTCATCGGGAGCTTCCCAGGGGGGCGTGGCCAGGCTATAGGCAGAAGCCAAAGCGAGATAGGCCAGCAGGATGAGGATCAAGGCCCACCGGTGGATGGCGCCCGGTTGCTCGAACTTGAGTGTTCCCATTGGAGATCAAGACCTCCGTCAGCCTGGGGCTTTGTGGCATTGGCGACCGCCGAGGAGAGATGCTGCCGCGCTTTTGCCTCGGCGGTGCGGGTATGCTAGCGCGAGATCAACGGCAAAAAGACGACATGCGGCGGCACTGCCAAAAAGGTAGATGCGTTGTTGTCGCATTCGGTTGCTTCGGTGATGGTGTTGTCGGCATCGGTTTCTACACTCACGGTGTAGCCGCCTTCCTGGAGGTTGGTGAGGGTGAAGGGAAGTAGGACCTCCGACCGGGCGGAGATATTGACCTGTTGGTGCAGGACGCCACTTTGCGGTCCGTTGTATGTCAGAGTCACGGTGAAGGTTCCGGAATCCAACGTACCTCGGTTTTGGATCCGGGCGTATACCGTCCGCGTTATACTTTGAGTCGGCGGGGACCACACCGCGGCGAGGTGAATATTGACATAATCTAAATCGGGGAAAGAAGCGGTATGTTTCGCAAAGTTCTGGCCGTAAGGTGTCAGTGTGGCAGTTTCGGGATCAAACAGGTTGCCGTTGAATCCGCGGTTGAGGACGGGATCATAAGGCGGTTCATCCAGGCTGTACCAGGCCCAACGTTGCACCAGCCGGTAACCGTCTGACGGATCGCCCAGCGTGGTATCCGTTACGGTTTGCATCCAGGTAAAGGTTGCGTCCATGTAGGCGTTGACTCGCTCTGTGTTATAGCCTATCTCGGCGGGCAATAGAATGCCGTATTCGGTAATGATCAGGGGGTAGCCGCCGTAGCCGTTGTCGTACATCCACTGCCGAAAGTCCCAAATCTGTTGTTGGAAGAGATCCAAGCGATCGTTGTCTTGTACGTCTCGGATGACGCCTTCCGTTGCATCAATGCCGGGGGGGATGTCTGCGCCCCACTCACCCTGCTGTTCGTTGAGGATCGCGTTGTGGATGTTCCACACATCCACCGGCATTAGGGTTCCGTATTGACTCTGGTAGGCAGCCAGCACGCGGTCCAGCCATTCCAGGCGCAGGGGGGTAGGCTGCACGATGCCGCCGGGAGAGACCCGGGCAGTCGGGTCTCGGCTCTTGATCAGGGTGTAAATGTCGTGGTAGATGGCGGCATATTCTTCGGGTAAGAAATTGTCTTGGTGGATGCAGTCCGGTTCATTGCCCACCAGCCACAGGGTGTGGGGGTGAGCATCTATCAGGGCGGGTAGGCTGCTTAGATCCCAGCCTGTTTCTGTGCGCAGGCCTTTGAGAAAGATCAAAAAGGCCCGGTCCATGCCTTCCGGCGCCGGCAGGCAGGATGAGCTATTTGCCACAAACCAACCGGCGCGGAGCTGGGCAAGGTCGTATCTTTCGGCCCAGTCAGGCGCATGGTTTGCCACAAAGCCGAACCTTTGCCGGTCGGTCGGAGGTGTGGCGGGGAACGGTACGCCGGAGGCTGCGGCAACTGCTACCAGTAACAGAGAAAGGAATACCCAGACGCTCAGAACCTGTATTGTGCGAAACACGGGATCCTCCAAATCTTGCCAGATTTCAACTCTTAGAAGTATCTTTCTGTTTCTGTCGGGGCCGTCTGCCCCGACGGGATGAGCGATCAAGCGGTTTCTTCCGCCGACTTTTTAGTTCATCGTGATAGTGAGAGTAGTAATCGTAATAATAATAGTACCCGCGCCCGTGGCGGATGTCTACCCGGTTGAGCACTACGCCCAGGGGCCGGGCGTTGACATTGCGCAAGCTTTCCACCGCCTGTTGGATGGCTGCCCGTCTGGTACGACCGCTATCCACTACCAGCAGCACGCCGCTTGAGCGGGGGGCCAGGACGTTGGCATCGGCGACGGCCAGCACCGGCGGCGTGTCTACGATGACGATGTCGGCCCGCCGCTCCAGAACGCGGAGGAGGTCTGCCATACGCTGCGAGCCGAGCAGTTCCTGGGGGTTGGGCGGGATGGGGCCGGAAGTCAATAGCTGCAGGTTGTCTATTCCGCTCTGCTGTAGGTGGTTATTTAGCGGTCCCGATTCTGCAACCAGCAGGGTGGTCAATCCCTTGCGGTTGGGCAGGCCGAATTGCTTGTGGATGGAAGGGCGTCGCAGGTCGGCGTCTATCAGGATGACTCGCTTGCCTGCTTGTGCCCAGACAACGGCCAGATTGGCCGCCGTGGTGGTCTTGCCTTCGGCGGCCAGGGCGCTGGTGACAATTATGCTCCGCAAGGGATTATCCAGGGAGGAGAATTGCAGGTTGGTGCGCAGGGTACGGAAGGATTCGGCTATTAGGGAGTTGGGGGCATCCAGGGCCAAGAGACCGGGGTTTCCTTTGCCCCGCATACGCACCTTCTGCACGGTGGCAACGGCCGTCAGGCCGATGGGTTTGAGGTCATCGGGAGTCTTGACCGTGTCGTCCAGGTATTCAAAGAAAAAGATCAAGCCTGTGGCCAGCATGGCCCCGACCAGGGCTGCCAGCATGGTGTTACGCATGACTCTGGGCGCGATGGGATAATAGGGCCTTGTCGCGGGGGAAACGATTGTGATCGTCGCCCCGGAGGTGGCTTCGGCCAATGTGATGTTCGATAGACTCCGTTGCAAGGAGGCCCGGTCGTTGCGGTATTGGGCCAGACGGTCTTGCAAACGGGCTATCTCGGCGGGGTCCGCTTCTTCACCCTGGGCTTGTAAGGCGGCCAGCGCGTCTTCTAGCTCGTCAATGTTGGCTTGTATGTCTTCCAGTTCGGCCAGGAGGTTGTTCTTGGCTTCGGCGAAACGGGCTGCTTGGATGTTGTTCTGCCAATCAATAAAGACTTGGGCCAGGGTGTTCGCAGCCTCGGTGATTAGGTCCGGATCGGTTCCCGTGACCTGGACTTGGATCAACTGGGTATCTCGTATCGGTTGGGAGGAGACGGAAAAGCCCCCCGTTCGCTCCGAGGATTCTGACCAAAGCCCTAGTTTTTGATAAGTCTGCTCTATGATCGGCCGGCTTTGAATGAGACGGGCGTAGGTTTGGGCCAATCGCTGACTGGCAACGACGGAGGAATAGTTGTCCAGTGCTTGGGTCGAACCGGGCGTGACCAAGAGGGTTGTGCCGGTTTGGTATACGGGGGTCATGTTGCGGCTGATCAGATAGGCCGCCGTCCCGGCCAGGACTGCTCCCAAAACGATAATCCACCATCTCCTGCGAATGATATTCCAATATTGGCGGAGATCTATATCCCACTGGTCCATTTCTCTTCCTTACGCGCGGGAGATTATAGCATACAGTGCCGGACCGGACAACTCGGTCCGGGGGTTGGGGTGGAGCGGGTCATATATCTTGGCGCAGTAGCACGCGGATGGGATGCCATGCCTGCTGCAAGCGGATGCGCCAGGGGGGGGCGTTTTCCAGGCCGTAAAGGAGGATCAGCCATCGTCGTTCCGGGAAAAAGGCGTAGGTCATTAGGTGGATGGCGTCCAGGGGGCGATCCACCAGGCAGAGTAAAAAGGCACGTCGTTGCCATCCCCGGCGGAAGGTACGGCCGGCCCACAGCATCGCGGGGGGGGCCATACGCCGGAGGATCTTCCGGCGCAACGGTGGGGGTTGCAAAACGGACAGGGGTAGATTGTCCTGTGGGCCGAACAGATCGGTCCACAACGTCAGCACCAGCCACACCGCCGTTGTCACGTGCCATTCCTGCGCCCGACGCGCAATCTCTTCCCAGTTCGGCGCGAGGCGGGATTGTATCAGGTACAGGTCCAGCATGGAGCGGATGCTCCCGACTCCGAGCTGGTGGTTGATGACCAAGTGCAGGCAGGTGTTCAAGACCATGTCCTCCGACGCCAGTCGTCGGGCGGCCATTCCTTCCAGGGGGACGCTCCGTTCCCGGAGGGTGGCTTCGTCAATGCATGCGGCATGGCGCAACCATTCGCCGGGAAAGACGTTCCAGTGCAGTTCTATCAGCCCCCGTGTGGGATCGTTGCTCAGCAATTGGGTTTCACCCAAGTAAGCGTCGTGCAGGGCCAGGGGACGATTCCGTTTGGAGTGGAGGGTGTACCCCAGGCGCTGTAATGCGGATCGGGCCTGTTCCAGCTGCTCGCGGGGGATCCACAGGTCTAGGTCACCCATGGTCCGCAGGGCAGGATCGGGGTAGACGGTGTAGGCGACGGCAGCCCCTTTGAGGAGTACGACCGGTACGCCGACGGCCTCCAGGACGTCAAGGGCTTCGCGCAGTTGCCGTTCGCGGTAGAGAGAGCGGGCCACGGCATAGTAGTATAGGGTTTGTAAAGTTTGGTGCGCTACGACGGGGATGCGGTCCCGGTGGGGGCGCAAAATGTGGTATAAAAAAGGCGACACATTGTGTCGCTGCGCCAAGTTGATGACCGCTTCCCAGTCCGTGCCCGGCTCCGGGGGGCTGCCGGTGAGAAGGCGGAGGAGGGTTTGTTGTG
>CAZQKE010000087.1:0-26944 GCA_964593865.1 uncultured Anaerolineaceae bacterium
GGGTCCACGTCCACCCGCCAGCCGTGGGGCAGGGCCACGTCGCGCAGCAGAGGGGTGGGGTCGGGGGCGCGGATGACGATCTGCCATCGCCATTGCCCGGCGATGCGGCTGAAAAAGCAGGGGGCCGGGCCGATGAGGTCGGCGGGCAGGCCCAAACGGCGGATTTCGGCATCCAGCCAGCGGCCCAGCCGCTCGGCCTCGGTGCGGCAAAGGTGTGCGTCCCGGTGGCGAAAGCGCAAGGCGATCAACCGGCTGAAGGGCGGGTAGCCCAACTGCTGCCGGAAGGTCAGCTCTTGCTCAAAGAAGCTCCGGTAGTCGTGCCGGGCGGCGGCCTGGACGGCATAGTGCTCCGGGTGGTAGGTCTGGACGATGACCTGACCGCCGCGCCGACTGCGCCCCGCCCGCCCCGCCACCTGGGTCAGCAGCTGAAAGGTGCGCTCCGCAGCCCGGAAATCGGGCAGGTAGAGGGAGGTATCCGCCGAGATGACGCCCACCAGCGTCACCAGGGGCAGGTCCAGCCCTTTGGCGATCATCTGCGTCCCGATGAGGATGTCGGCCCGGTGGTCTATGAACCGCTGCAAAAAGCGTTCGTGATCCGGCCCCCGCGCCGTGTCGCTATCCCAGCGGAGCAGCCGCGCGGTGGGGTACATTTCGCGCAGGGCGGCCTCCACCCGCTCCGTGCCCAGACCAAAGAAGCGGATGCGCCGCCCGCCGCAGGCCGGGCAACGGTCGGGGACCGGTTCCCGGTGGTTGCAACGGTGGCAGATCAGTTGCCCCGCGCTCAGGTGGCGGTGCAGGGTCAGGGGGGTGTCGCAGTGGGGGCACAGGGCCACATAGCCGCAATCGCGGCAGAGGACAAAGGTCGCCGCCCCCCGCCGGTTGAGAAAGAGGATGGCCTGCTCTCCGGCGTCCAGGGTGCGGCGCAGGGCCGCTTGCAGGGCGCGGCTAAAGATGCTGCGGTTCCCGGCGCGGAGTTCCTGGCGCAGGTCCACAATGCGGACGGGGGGCATGGCCGGTGAAGGGGCGCCGGGGGAGGGGGCGACTCTGGCGGGTAGTTCCAGCAGGCGGTAATCGCCCCGGACGGCCCGATAATAGTCCACCAGGTCGGGGGTTGCGCTGCCCAGCAGGACGGTGGCTCCGGTCAGGCGACCCAGGGCCAGGGCCGCGTCGCGGGCGTGGTAGGCGGGCAGGGGGATCGGCTCCGATTGTTTGTAGGAGCCGTCATGGGCCTCATCCAGGATGATGAGGCCCAGGCGCGAAAGGGGTGCAAAGAGGGCCGAACGAGGGCCGATGACGATGTCGGCCTCACCGCTGCGCACCCGTTCCCAGGCGGCGTAGCGTTGGCCCAGGCTGAGCTGGCTGTGGAGCAGGACCACCCGGCCCGGAAAGCGGGCCTCGAAGCGGCGCACCGTCTGGGCCGTCAGGCTGATTTCCGGGACCAGGACGATGGCCCGCCGCCCGGCGTCCAGCGTCTCGGCCAGCAGCCGCAAATAGATCTCGGTCTTGCCCGATCCGGTGACGCCGTGGAGCAGGGCTACTCCGCCCTCCTGCTCCCGCCAGGTGCGGAGGAGTCGCGCTTGGTCAGGCGTCAGGCGCGGCCCTTGCTCCGCCTTTTCGGTAGGCGGTCGTTCGTACTCGTCGGCGTGAAGGCTGATCAGCCCCCGCGCGGCCAGGTGACGCAGGGTGGCAAGGTCCGCGCCGGTCTGGGCGTAGAGGCCGCCCACCCAGACGCGGCCCGTGCTGCCGCGCAGGGCCTCCAACACGGCGCGGTGTTTCTCCGCGCCGCGCAGTTCAATCACCCGGTCGAGCGCCTCCTCCGGCGGCAGGCGGAGCAGGACGACCGGCTCCTGCCGGACGCGGCGCAGCAGCCCTTTGCGTTCCAGGGCGGCAATGACCGCCGGGGAGACGCCCGCCCCGGCCTGAAGTTCATCCAGCGGCAGCACGCCCCCCTGCCGACGCAGGTAGGCGAGGGCGGCGGCCTGTTTGGGGGCGCGGCGCAGGTCGGTTTGTTCCGCCCCCGGCAGGGCGACGGCCAGCGTCTTCCCTTCGCCGATCTCCACCCAGCCCCGCGCGGCCAGGGCGCGGATGGGGGCCTCGCTGCAATCGGCCAGGCGGCACAGTTCGGCCGGGGTGAGGGGGGCGTCGGCGTGGCGGGCCAGGAGCCACAGGACCTCGGCCTGTTTGGAGGGACGGCCCAGGCGGGGCAGGGCCGCCTCAATGGTCGCGTCATCGGCCAGGAGGCGGACGAATTGGACGCGGGGCGGGGCGGGTTGGGGCGGGACCAGGGCAAAGCGGGCGTCCACCAACCCCCGCTCGGCCAGGGCGTGGACCACGGCCTCCGGGTCGTCGCCGCCGATATGGGTGAGCAGGGTGCGCAGGCGCAGCTTGCCCCCCCGCCGACGCAGCACTTCCAGGGCGGCCCGCTCGGCGGGGGAAAGGTCGTCGGGCGGGGGGGCGTCCCCCTTTTCGCCGACGACGACAAAGGTGCGCTCTTCCAGACCGGGGGGCAGCATCAGGCGCAGGGCCTGGTAGAGGGGGGCCAGGTACTCCTCGGCGATCCGGCGGGCCAGGGCGATCTGGGTGGGCGTGACGACGGGGCGCGGGTCGAGGAGTTCGGCCACGTCGCGGATTTCCACCTCCGGCGGCAGGTCGGCGGGCGGGGTCTCGCGCCGGGCGACGATGACGCCCAGGGCGGTGCCGTGCCCAAAGGGGACCTGGACCAGGCAGCCTACGGCGGCGGTTTCGCGCAGGCGCGGCGGCAGGCGGTAGGTGTAGGTCGCCAGACGCGAACGGTCGCCCCGCAGCGGCTCAGCGCCGGGCGGCGGACGGCGGTGGGTCGGGCGGTTGACGACGATTTCGGCAAACATGGGCAATGAGGAATGACCACTGGTCATTCCCTAAACACCGCCGCAGCCAGATAGCCCACGGTGTACTGCCCGGCGCGGCGTTGACCGGTGACGTCGCCCGAATTGGTGTGGTGCAGGATGCGGGCGGCGTTTGCGCCCAGGTCGCGGGCGGCGTGGAGGACGGTCAGGATCGGCATCCGCCCGCAGACGGAACAGCCGGGGGCCATGAGCAGCCGGGTCAGCGTGTCCAGGTCATAGGCGGCGATGGCTTCCACCACAGGGCGGTCGCGGCGCACCACCTCGTCATAGTTTTCAATGTGGTGCATATCGGAGCTGGCGACCAGGAGGACGCGCTGCCCTTGCTCCCGGCGTTGGCGGATGATGCGGCTCAGGGCGGCGGCCAGGCGGCGGGCCGTCGCCGGATCGTCCGCGCTCATCATGATCGGCACCAGGGTAAATTCTTCCAGCTGGCGTTGGAGGAAGGGGAGCTGAATCTCCAGCGAATGCTCCACGTCGCGCATCACGCCGCGCACATGGACCTGCTCCCGCAGGGCGGCGATGAAAGCCCGGTCCAGGGGGACCAGGCCCAGGGGTGTTTCGTAGGCGTCCTCGGTGCTGACGGCGTAATCGCCCACCCAGGCTCGGTGGCTGGGTCCCAGCAGCACCACGGTATCGTAGCGCCGCCCGTCCAGCTGGCGGTAGGCGTAGGCTGCCGTCTGGCCTGAATAGACGTACCCGGCGTGGGGGCTGATGAGGCCCAGCAGTTCCCCTTTGCCGTCGGGCGGCGGGACGCGGGCCAGATACTCGTCTATGGTCCGGGCCAACTGCTTGGCCGTGCCGGGATACCAGCTCCCGGCGATGACGGAACGGCGGATGGTGTGTACAGACATTTTCCTACCCTCCGAGGAAAGTTCGTCCCTTTGCGCCTTTGCGGTTCAAATTTCTGGAACCGCCAAGACGCGAAGGGCGCGAAGGCTTTTTTCTTTTTCTCTTTGCGCCCTTTGCGCCTTTGCGGTTCAAATCTTGGAACCGCCAAGACGCGAGGGGCGCGAAGGCTTTTTTCTTTTTCTTCCTTTCTTTGCGTCCTTTGCGCCTTCGCGGTTCAAATCTTGGAACCGCCAAGACGCGAAGGACACGGAGTTTTTTTACCCTTTCTTTGCCTTTACGATCAAAATGTCGCCAAAGAGTCGGTCCTGGCGCATCGTAACCCGGAGCTGCTTGACCAGCTCCAGCAAGGCCAACAGGGTGACGATGATCTCAATCCTGCCGCTTGCATCTTGCAACAGGCGCAGAAAACTCACCGGGCGACCGGAGGCCACGCGCCGTTCAATCAAGGCCATTTGCTGGGCAATGGTGATGCGGATCGGGGGGACCGCGCCGTCGACCGACGGCTCCGGCGGTTTGATCTGCAACGCCCGACGCACGGCGGCCAGGAGATCGGCCAAGCTCACATCCCCCAGATCTGCCCTTTTTTCCAGGGGGGGGATACCGGCCAGCCGCACGAAGGAACTGCCCCCCCGCTCTTCCATCTTTTGCAGCCAACGGGCTGCTTCTTTGAATTTTTTGTATTCAATGAGCTGCTGCACCAAGTCTTCGCCCACATCCTCTTCATCGGGAAGGGAGGGTGCAGGCGGGCGGGGCAACAGGACCTGCGATTTGATGAGCAAAAGCTTGGCCGCCACGACCAGGAAATCGGCCAGGTTGTCCGGATCCCGTTCGCCCAGACGGGCCAGGTACTCCAGGTATTGGTTCGTGACCTGGGCCAGCGAAACCTGGGTGATGTCCAGTTCCTGTCGCTCAATGAGGTGTAAAAGCAGGTCCAGCGGACCCTCAAACACGGGCAAGGCTACCTGATAGGCGGGCGGAGAATCCCCCACGGGATGTTCACTCATCAAAGCTCCGGAAGCGACGGCCCTGGGCAACCAATTCATCCAACATCCGTTTGGTGTCGGCCTCGTTCTTCCCGGCCAGGCGATCTACTTTGCAGCCGTTGGCCTTGAGCCAGTCCTCCACTTGGCGTGGAACCCCCAGCGGCCCGCCGACGATGGTGACATAGGTCGCCTGGACGGCCTCATCGGGCCGGAAGCCGACGGTAGGCGCGAACCTGCCGATATACTCTTGGGCATTGAGCCAGTCTTGGCGCGCCCAGTCGCCGTTCCGCTTCCAAAAGAGCATGTAGTGGTAGATGGGGCGTTCCCCCGCTGCCGGCAGCGGGACGTTTTGGGCTTCTTCTTGGATGCGGACGATTTCCTGACGCAATATGCTTTTCCACTTGCGCTTCTTGCGCCACTCATCGCCGGGGCAGGTAGTTCTGTTGAATTCTTGGTGCCCCTTGACGGCGTCCAGGTCCAGATCCAATTCCTGCAGGAGCCAGGCCAGCAGGTGAGCCGTGGCTTGGAGCTGGGCAGGGGGCGGTATCTTGCCCACAAATCTGCCCAGCAGGCAGATTCCGGCCGTGGTCGTGTTGTGTTGGTAGACCTGGTGGGAAATGGTTTCCAGGCGATTGGTCTGGTAGATCACGCCGTCTTCCGATACGACAAAATGGTAGCCGATCCCTGCCCATTGGTCGTGGTCAATGTGGTAACGGGCCAGTCGCGTGGGACCGACGTGGGGGGGGACCGCGCTGTGATGGACGACCAGGTGTTGGATTTTAGAGAGAGGCCGGGTGGGGTAACGTTTGGTCGGGTGCTTGGGCAGCTTGTCCACAATGTCCTGGATGGCCGGTTTGCCGACCTTTGCCGGGGCCGACGGCGGCGGCGACACAGGGGGTTGTTCTCGGAGCCGCTCAATTTCTTCTTGCAAGGAGGCGATTTGGGCGCGCAGGGAAGCGATCAGGGCCGTTTGGTCTTCACCGACGCTTTCCAGCACGGCATTGACCTTTTCCAGCAGCTTCTCTTTCCACTTTTGACCACGCAGCCATTGCTTGCCGGGCGACTGGGTGTTGATCAGCTCCGAAAGTCCCACGATCTGTGTTGGGGAAAGACGCAGGGTGGTCAGCAACCAAGCGCACAATTTGCCTCCGGCTTCCAACTGGGCCGCCGTGGGGATGGCCTTGGTAAAGTTACCGGGGAAGGCGATCCCCACACCCTCCCGGCTGTAGCGGAAGGCATGTTCGGAGGCGGTTTCCAAGCGGTTGGTCTGGTAGATGGTTCCATCGGCGGCGACGACAAAGTGGTAGGTGATGCCCGCCTTGTCCAGCCGGTTTACCTGATACCGGGCCAATCGTCGGGGGGTGACGGTCGGGCCGGTAGCGGTGTGGTGGATGATGATGCGGGTGATGTCGGTCAGGGGACGGGTAGGATAGCGTTTGGAAGGGTGTTTGGGCAGGTCGTCGCTGATGTCCTGGATGGGAGGCTTGACCGCGCCGGTGGCGGGCGGCCTTTGGCTCAGCTCCTGCACGCGGGCCTCCAGCTCGGCGATCTTTTTGCGGGCCAACCATACCTCGCTCCCGATCAGTTTGAGCCGGATTTTGCCCTTTTTCGTCTCCTCCATCGCCACGCGCTGGAAGTACTGGGAGGGTAGGCCGTATTCGGTGAACTGCTCGGTGATGGGATAGCCGCACAGGTCCAGCCCGTGGGTGTCGAAAAAGTCCAGGAATTTGCCCCGCACCGTTTTCTGCGTCTCCGGGAAAAACCGTTCTTGGGGTTTTGGCTGCGGGGGGGCGGGCGGGCCGACGATCTCAACCGCCCTGCGTTCCATTGTGCCCACCGCGCGGACGACGGGCAACATTTCCCCGCCTTCCTTCATCCACACAAAGCGGACCCACTGGGGATCGGGGGAAGAGGCGATAAAGGCACAGGCCGAACCCAAGTAGGGGTATTTGTTCAGCTCCCGGTAATATTGGACGTATTGGCGGGCGATTTTGTCGCGGGGCATCCGGTCGGGCGGGGTGGAGTTGCCGAATTCGGTGATCTCTATCCGCATGTTGGGGAAACGCTCATGGTAGAGCTGGAAACGCAGCCCCCAGGCCTTTTTCAAGGTGTTGTCGTACTGCCAATAGGGGTGACAACCGAGCCAATCCGATTCAAGGATGACATCTCGGCAGATGTCCAGCCAAGCCAGGTCCCGGTGATGGGGGGCCAGGCCGGGAAAGCCGAATTTGGCCCAGGGATGGGCTTTGCGCAAGAGGGTGAGCACTTGGCGATACCAATTGCGAAAGGAGCGGGCGTCGCTATCGCTGTTGCCCCATCCTTCAATGCCGTCTTGGTGGTTCGGTTCGTTATGGATTTCAAATTTGACGGCATAAGGCTTGAGGCGGTCGATGATGGGACTCATTTTGGCCACGAATTGGGCCGGGCCGGGACGCTGGCTGCCGTTGAGATCGGGATCGTAGAGACGGACGATGAACTCCAGATCGGGGTTTTCGCGGCGCAGCCGTTGGTAAACGCTGACATCGGTTTGGGACATGGTTTTCAGCGTTTCAATGCGGGCTTGGCGGATAAGGGCATAGTCGTGTTCGGTAAAAAAGACATCGTTGCGGGCGTGCAATCCCACACGGGTTCTATGCTTTGCCATTTCGCTCACTCCTTTCCCGGCAGAGACATTATACCGCAAAAGCCCTAACCTGACAAAGCGGGGGGAACACGCCAGGGGGAGGATGCGCCATCAAGGTTGGTCGGGAGGGGCAGGCTTGATCAGCCCGGCGCGGATGGCGTGCATGACCGCCTCCGTGCGGTTCTGTGCACCCAATTTCTGGAATACTTTTTTCAAATGGTATTTGACGGTGTTCTCGCTGACCGACAACGCTTGGGCAATGGCTTTGTTGGGCAGCCCTTTGGCCACTAACTGTAGCAGCTCTATCTCCCGTTCGGTCAGCTGCCGTCCTTTCTTGGTCGGCTCCCGACGGGGAGCGGAAAGACCTTCCAACAGTCGCGCAGCCGTGCGGCGGCTGATGGCCGCCTCGCCGCGACTCAACCCCTCCAACATTTCCAAGAACTCGTCGGCGGTCATATCCTTGAGCAGGTAGCCCCGCGCTCCGGCTTCAATGGCCTGGAACAGGTCGCTATCTTCCGCCGAGACGGTCACGACCACGACCTGGGTCTCCGGCAGTTTCTCCTTGATTTGGCGCAGGGCCTCCAATCCGCCCATCTTGGGCATGGAAATATCCATGAGCACCAGGTCCGGCCGCAGGCGCAAGGCCATCTCCACCGCTGCCCGACCATCACCAACCTGCCCCACCACTTCAAAACCGGCGGCCTGCA
Organism: uncultured Anaerolineaceae bacterium; assembly: GCA_964593865.1. Taxonomy (GTDB): domain Bacteria; phylum Chloroflexota; class Anaerolineae; order JAAYZQ01; family JAAYZQ01; genus CAZQKE01. The sequence continues at coordinate 8,048 of CAZQKE010000087.1, forward strand.
ACAGGCTGATGATTCCATCTCGGAAAAGGGCATGGTCATCGGCTACCAAAACCCGCATGTCTACTTCTCCTCTTCCCCTCTCGGCGGCGACGCCACAGGCAGCCGCACGGTGATGCGGCATCCTTTCCCCGGTTCCGAATCCAGGGTAAAGGTCGCGCCTATCTCCGCCGCGCGTTCCCGCATGGTCTGCAACCCAAAGCCGGAAAAGCCGTTCGGAGCGGCCTGCTCCGGGGCAAAACCCTTGCCATCGTCGCCTATGGTTAGCTCCAGCATACCGTCGGTCACGTGCAAATGCACCCAGGCGCGATTGGCCGAGGCGTGTTTGCGGACGTTGTTGAGGGCTTCCTGGATGATGCGGAAAAGGTGCATCTCCACCCAGTCGTCCAGGCCCAATGCTTCTATCTCCGGGCCGATGTCCAGCTCAATCGGCATCTCGGCCAGGCGGCTGAATTGGTCGGTGAACAGGGCCAACCGCTTTTCCAATTTGTCCGGGCAAGGACTGGCGGTCCGCAGGTTGAGGATCGCTTCCCGGACGTCGGTAAATAGCTCACGGGCAGCTTCTTCAAGCTGATATAGATGCTGGTCGGCGCCGTCCAGCTCGCGCTTTTTGAGCATCAGGCGGGCGGCCATGGCTTTGGTGTTGACAAACCCCAACAACTGGCCCAGCCCATCGTGCAATTCGCGGGCAATGCGCTCCCGCTCCTCGGCGATTGCTTGCTCGCGGACCGCCTGTCGTTCCTGTTGCTCCCGCTCGCGCCGCTCCAATTCGGATGCCAAAAGGTTGAATATCTGGGCAACCTTGTCCAGATCGTCCACCGGACTCCAGGGGACCGATACGCGCACGCTAAAGTCACCGGCGGCCAATCGGGCCAAAGGTTCACGAAAGACCAATCGTCTACGCGCCACCAGCAGATGGATCGTCAATACGGCCAGCGTCAGCGCCAGGGTGATGCCCACGGTCATCAATATCTCGCGCCCCATTTCCCGTTGGAGCCGATGCTGAATGTTCGTGAATGAGACATCGGCCAACAGGACGCCCAGGTGGGGTGCGCTCGTCGCATGGCAGCTTTGGCAGGCCGGTTCATTGTCGATGGGAGTCGCAATGCGCAAGATGTCGGGCGAAACGGCAAGATGGGTCGTATGGGGTCGCGATTCGGGCGGAAAACGGTGGCATTCCTGACAGCCTGCCTCTTCTATCCGATGTTGTGTCCCTACCCGGTTTTGATCGCTGTGCATCTTGACCTGGCCGCTTAGGTCCACAAGTTGGATCTGCAGGATGTTTTCCATCTGGCCGACGTCGGCCAGGATCTCGGCGATCATCTCTCGGTCGTCGAGGAGCATGGCATGGTACAGGCTCCCACGCATCACCTCGCCCAGCTGCATGGCCATCAGGCGGACCTGCTCATCCAGCAGCTGGCGTGCGCGCCAATAGTGCAGCAGTGAAAGCCCGACCATGATCACCAGGATCGGAATCAGCACCCCTCCGGCGAAGCGGAACCACAGCCTGCGCCGGAAAAGGGAGATGAGAGAGTTCGGAGCGTGGGTTATCTCGGCGAGAAGGTGTTTCCCGTTGTTCATGCGCTTTGACTATCCGCCGGTAGCTTGGCAAAGAAATCCTGAATGGACCTCATCACGCGGTAGCTGAATTGCTCCAACTCCTCGTGGGAATGGGCCAGCACCCGCATCTTTTCGGCCCAAGCTTCTTCGGCCCACATGCGCTCCGTGACATCGCGCATACACTCTATCATGCCGTCAAAGGAACCATCGGGAGCGTACAAGGGAGTAGCGATGATCTCAACGAAATAGCGGGTTCCATCCGGCAGGCAATGTTCGTGCACCACCGTCACCTGTTGACCGGACCGACGCACCTGTTCTAGCGGACAGGGTTGTCCCGCGGCCGAGCAGGGAGTCTGATGGCCGGACGCTTGGTAGCAGAACTGAGGGACGGTCAACTCGTTCTTCAAAGTGAGCCGACGGGCGGCGCGATTCATCAGTTTGATGCGGTAATCCTGGCCGACGACGATGAGCGGCTCTCCCATGCCGTCCAGAATGGCCTGCTGGAAGCTATGCGCTGCTTCCAAAGCCTCACTGGCTTGCTGCCGTTCGGTGATGTCCAAAATCGTCTCCAGGTACACCTCGCGGCCGTCCACCCAATTGATGATTCGGCGGCGAACCTCATACCAGCGTTGGTTGGTCGGATCCCGGAACTTTTGGGGCGGTGCATCGTCCGGGGGATGCTTTGCTGCCGTATCGGGGGATGAACGTTGTCCTCCATCCCCCCGGTTCTGCCAGAAGTGACCATAAGGCCGGCCCGTCATGTCGCCCCAAACCTGGCGAAATCGTTTGTTGACGAACAGGATCGTCTCATGGTCTGCGTCCGCAACCATGATGGCTACGTCTAGGTTGTCCAAAATGGTGCTTTGTTGTTCGCAGGGAGTTTGCTGCCACCCGGCAGGATCGTTTCGTCTGAAGAGACGGCTGAGCTTCATGCTACCCCTCCTCCCACCCTGACGGCCATGGGAACGTCGTTTCCGGCAGAACCCGATACGTGCTCAAGACGATTATACCGGAACAGCGCCGAAAAGCAAAATGGGATGGGTGCAATTTATGGTCCGTCCGCCGTTCGGACCGGGATTCCCACGGCTCCGGCAAAGGGCCTCCCGTTCCTGCCGTTCCCGCATTTGGCCCCCACTTTCCGGCGTGGTATAATGCCCCGGAACCGGATCGGCACAAGGCTGATAAAGATGCCGCGATTGTACCGCAAACTCGCCACAAGCAAAGACCTGCGCCGCCTGATGACCCGCTATTATGCCACACGCAAAGTTGTGGGCAAGGTGCGGCCCCTGGCCTGGGTGACGAGCGGCGCGCCGGTGGAGATCCTGATCGGTATGGGCATCGCCACCGTGTACCCCGAAAATTACGGCGCATTGGTCGGCGCCCGGCGGGCCGCCGTGCCCCTGGCCCAGGTCGCCGAGGCCCAGGGCTACAGTCCCGACCTCTGTTCCTACGCCCGCTGTCACATCGGCTCCGTCTTGGCCCCCAAAAACGCGCCCCAGGGTGGCTTGCCCAAACCGGACCTGCTGATAGCCAGCAACAATATCTGCGGTACGGTTATCAAATGGTATCAGGCGTTGGCCCGGCAGCTTCGCGTTCCCCTCTTTTTGCTTGACGCGCCCTACCAGCACGATGCCGTTTTGCCCGACCACGCCGTGCAATACGTGGCCGCCCAGTTGGAGGAGATGATCGCTTGGGTGACGCGGCACACGGGCCGTAAGCTGGATGAGAAGAAATTTCGGCGGGCAGTGGCCCTCTCCAACGAGGCGGTGAGCCTTTGGCGCGAGATCCGGGAGCTATGCCGGGCCAGACCTTCTCCCCTCAACGCCCCCGACCTGTTCCTGACAATGGCCCCCATCGTCGTCCTGCGCGGCAGCAAGGACGCGGTGCATTTTTACCGCAAACTCAAGGCGGAGGTGGAGGAGCGGGTAGCCAAAGGCGAAGGCGCCATCTTGGAGGAACGCTACCGGCTCCTGTGGGATAATATCGCCATCTGGTATCGTCTCTTCCGCCTTTTTCGCCTCTTCACCGAAGCCGGTGCTTGCTTTGTAGTGGATACTTATACCCATGCCTGGTCCCTCGGCGTGGACGACAACGACCCGATCCTGGGCCTGGCCCGGACCTATGCCACCGTGTACATCAACCGGAGCTTGCAGACCCGCGTCGAAGAGATGGTAGACCTGGTGGAACGGTTCGGGGTGGACGGCTTGGTATTCCATTCCAACCGCTCCTGCAAACCCTACTCCCTGGGCCAATACGACCTGCTGGAGAAGGTAAGCGACCGCACCGGCGTACCGGGCCTCATCCTGGAAGCCGATATGTGCGATACCCGGCTCTATGCCGAAGAACCGATCAAGAACCGCATCCAGGCATTTCTTGATCTGTTGGAGGCCCGTTGAACAGATCTGAAGCAGAAGCATTTGTGGAGGAGATGGTGAACATTCTAGGGATCGTCGGTTCGGCGCGACGGTGGGGCAATTCGGAGATCTTGGTCCGGCAGGCGTTGCGCGGGGCCGCCGCCGAGGGAGCGAGGGGTCGGCTCTTGCGCCTGACCGACCTGCACCTGGAGCCGTGCACCGGCTGCCTGCGCTGTGCCATCGGCGGGCGGCCCTGCCCCCTGGACGACGACATGGCCTGGCTGATCGAAACCGTCCAGGCCGCCGACGGCCTGATCTTGGCCGCGCCCACCTACTTTCTCGGCCCGGCAGCCGTCGTCAAACTCGCCCTGGACCGGCTGCTCATGGTCGCCGGGCGGGTGGAGGAGACCCTGCCGCCGCCCCGCCCGGCCCTGACCATCGCCACCGCCGGGCTGGAAGGCTGGCGGGGCGTGACCTTGCCCTATTTCAACGCCCTGGTCGCCGCCCTGGGCTACCGCCCCATCGAGAGCCTGACCGCCGTCGCCCCCGGCCCCGGCGAAGTACTGCTGGATGAAACCTTGATGGACCGGGTATTTGCCGCCGGTCGCCGCCTGGGGCGGGGCGAGCTGGACCCCGCCCCGGCCCCGGTCAATGTTTGCCCGGTGTGCCGTTGTGAGGCCTTCTTTTTGGACGGCGAACGGGCGGTTTGCCCCATCTGCGCCCGACAGGCCACCGTGGAATGGGGGGAGGAGGGAGTCCGGCTGCGCTTCGATCCCGCCGAAGCCGACGACCACCGCTGGACGCCCGCCCGCCTGCGGGAGCACATGATCGGCTGGGTGCAGGCCACCGGTCCCCGCTTCCTGGCCCGCCGAGGGGAGATCAAGGAACGGCGGCGACCTTACCGTCGGATGGATGTAGAATGGATGCAACCGCCCTCTCCACGCTGATCGCAGCCGCCCGTGCCTTCCTCCGCGACTGGCCGGAACGATACCCCGACCGGCAGGCGATGGGCATCCTCTGCCGCTACGTTCCTGCCGAGATGGTCCACGCTGCCGGGTTTACGCCGGTGCGGGTGCGGGGCAACAACGCGCCCCTGCGCCGCGTCGACGCCCACCTCCAATCCTTTACCTGTGCCCTGTGCCGCAGCAGCCTGGACCAATTCCTCTCCGGCGACCTTGCCTTCCTGCGCGGGACCGTTTTCGCCCACACCTGCGATGCCATGCAGGCCCTGGCCGACCTGTGGCGGATGCACGGCGGCGACCTGTTTGTGGAAACGGTCATGCTGCCCGCCCACCTGGACACGCCGCCGGCCCGGCCCTACCTCTTGGCCGAGTTGGGACGTTTCCGGGCGGCGTTGGCCGCCTTTGCCGGGCGGCCCCTGGATGATGCGACCTTGCAGGCCAGCATTGCCCTCTATGACGAGACACGGCGGCTGATCGCCGCCCTGCAAAGCAGGCGGGACCGCCTGAGCGCGGCCCAATTTTTCGCCATCCTCGACGCGGCCCAGGTCATGCCCCCGGAGGAATGCAACCCGCTGCTCCGCACCTTGCTGACCGACCTGCAAGAGGCCCCCGTCCGCGCCCGTGGCCCTCGCCTCTTTCTCGTCGGCGCGGTGCTGGATGAGCCGCGTTTGCCGGACCTCCTTGACGAAGTGGGGGTGCAGGTCGTCGGCGACGACCTATGCAGCGGCAGCCGCTTCTTCCGAGGTCGGGTCGGCGCGGAAGGCGACCCCATCGCCCGCCTGGCCGATTATGCCTTGCAACAGGCCCCCTGCCCGGCCAAGTATCGCCCCGATCACGACCCCGGCGCGGCCCTGGTGGATCAAGCCCGCCGCTCCGGGGCGGAGGGCGTGGTCTTTGTCGTTGAGAAATTCTGCGAACCCCACGCCTTTGACTACGCCCTGGCCCGCCCCACGTTGGAAGAAGCGGGATTGCCCTCCCTGCTGCTGGAAATGGAACAGATCCCCAGCCTGGAAGCCCTCCGCACCCGCCTCCAGGCTTTTGCCGAGATGCTGTGAGCAGGCCGAGTAGAATTTGATAGCAACCTGGTAGCTTTTGACAGGCCGACTGTGCTATAGTGAATGCGCCCCGAAAGGAGCAAAGGGCCGGATCAAGCCCCTTATTTGCCATGATCAACGCCACCCCGGACCCACCGTGGCCGGGGATGAAAACCCGTCCACGGAACGCGCCGCGAGAAAAGCCTCGTGCGACCTCGCTCCGTCCGCGGACGGCCCGGAGACCGAGAAACAAATGACAGGAACGGACACGCTCTTGCAGCCAGACCGCGCAGTAGGCATTGTGGGCTATGGGGCCTACGTGCCCCGTTACCGCCTGCCCGGCAGCGAAGTGGACCGGATATGGACGGAGGGGCGGAGCGGCTCCCCCATTCGGGAAAAGGCCGTCCCCGGTCCCGATGAGGACACGGCCACCATCTCCATTGAAGCGGCCCGCAACGCCCTGGCCCGCGCCGATGTGAACCCGGCGGCCATCCGTGCCGTGTGGGTGGGCAGCGAATCGCACCCTTACGCCGTCAAGCCGACCGCCACCATCGTGGCCGAAGCCATCGGCGCGACTCCGGCCACCCAGGCCGCCGACTGGGAATTTGCCTGCAAGGCGGGGACGGAGGCGATGTTGGCGGCCATTGCCCTGGTCGGCGCAGGTATGGCCGAATACGCCCTGGCCGTCGGCGCGGATACGGCCCAGGGCCGCCCCGGCGACGCCCTGGAATACACCGCCGGCGCGGGCGGTGCGGCTTATCTCATCGGCCCGGCGGAGGAAAGCTTGGCCGTTATTGAGGGAGCCTATTCCTACGTCAGCGATACGCCCGACTTTTTCCGGCGGCCCTACCAGCACTACCCCCAGCACGGCAGCCGCTTTACCGGCGATCCGGCCTATTTCAAGCATGTGCTGGCCGCCGCCCGCCGTCTGTTGGATCTGCTGGATGCCCGACCGGAGGACTATGCCGCCGCCGTCTTTCACCAACCCAACCCCAAGTTTCCGGAACGGGCCGCCCGCGCCTTGGGCTTCCGGCCTGAACAGACACGCACCGGCCTACTCTGCCCTTATGTGGGCAACACCTACGCCGGGTCCTCCTTGCTGGGCCTGACGGCGGTGCTGGACGAAGCCCGGCCCGGCGACCGACTGCTGCTGGTCTCCTTTGGCTCCGGGGCGGGCAGCGACGCCTTTTCCCTGCGGGTGACGGACCGGATCGTGGAACGGCGGGACCGCGCTCCACGCACGGGAGCCTACATCGCACGGCGCAAGGAGATTGACTACGGAACCTACGTGCGGTATCGGAAAAAACTCCAGATGCGCTGACGGGGGAGCAAAAGCGACATGAGAGACGTCAGCATCATCGGCATCGGACAGACAAAGGTTGCGGAACATTGGGATCGCTCCCTGCGGCACCTGGCGGGGGAAGCGATCCTGGCGGCTATGGAGGACGCCGGGATAGAGCCTCGCGCCGTGGAAGCCCTCTACGTGGGGAACATGCTTTCCGGCGTCCTCACGGGGCAGGAGCACTTGGGCGCACTCATCGCCGATTTCGTGGGATTGCGGGGTGTTGAGGCGGTTAAAGTCGAGGCGGCTTGCGGTTCCGGAGCGGCAGCCCTGCGGCTGGGCTACGGGATGGTGGCCGGGGGGCTGCATGATTTCGTCATCGTCTGCGGCGTGGAAAAGATGACCGACAGCCCCACCGCCGAGACCACGGCGGGCCTGGTCATGGCCGCCGACGCCGATTACGAAAGCATCCACGGGTTGAGCTTTGTCGCCATCAACGCCCTGTTGATGCGCCGCTACATGCACGAGTACGGCGTCCGCCACGAGGATTTTGCGCCGTTTACCGTCAATGCCCACCGCAACGCCGTGGGTAACCCCAATGCCATGTACCGACGGCCCGTCACCGTCGAGCAGTTCAAAAGGGCACGCATGATCGCCGACCCCATCAACCTGATGGATTCATCGGGCATCGGTGATGGAGCCGCTGCCGTCGTCCTTTGCCCGGCGAGCATGGCCCGCGACTTTGGCAAAGGACGGACGGTCCACATTCGCGCCTCTGCCCTGGCGACCGATGCCGTAGCCTTACACGACCGGCGCGATCCCCTGTGGCTGGCCGCTGCGGAGGCTTCGGCTTTCAAAGCCTACCAACAGGCGGGAGTCGGTCCGCGCAGCATAGATCTTTTTGAGTTGCACGATGCCTTTACCATCATGTCGGCTTTGAGTCTGGAAGCGGCGGGCTTTGCCGAACGGGGCAAAGGGACCTGGCTGGCCCGTGACGGCGAGATCCGCCGCGAAGGGCGCATCCCCATCTGTACGATGGGCGGGCTGAAGGCGCGGGGGCATCCCGTCGGCGCAACGGGCATCTACCAAGTGGTGGAGCTCGCCTTGCAGCTGCGCGGCGAGGCCGGGGAAAACCAGATCCCCAATGCCCACCTGGGCATGGCTCAGAACATCGGCGGCAGCGGAGCGACGGTCATTACCCATATTTTGGAATCGTCGGGCTAATTAGGACTTTTGGGGGATTGCATTCGCGAGAAAAAGCGAGTATCATAAAGTAGAGGAGGGCAGTATGAACATTCCGAGATATTGGCGGCTGCAAAACCAACGGTACTCGTTGGTCGGTGAGGTGTGCAACAAGTGTGGGGCTAGATTGTTCCCGCCCCGCGACGTCTGCCCGGAATGCAGCGAGCCGGCCTACGAACCGTTCACCTTCAGCGGGCGCGGGCGTGTCTATTCCCATGCTACCGTCTACCAGGCCCCGGCGGGCTATGAAGAGTTTGTGCCCTATACCGTCGCCCTGGTTGAGCTGGATGAAGGGCCGCTGGTCACGGCCCAGTTGACCGATGTGGATCAAGACCGGGTTGAGATCGGAATGCCGGTGGAGATGGTCACGCGCAAACTGCGCGAAGAGGGCGAAGATGGAGTGATCGTCTACGGCTACAAGTTCCGCCCCGCCGGATTGACCTCACCCCAACCTGCGTAAGCACCGAGATTCGCCCCGCCGGCTCCGCGCCACGCGCGGGGGCCTTCGCGTCTCCGGTTCAATCCTCTGGAACCGCCAAGCCGCGAAGGGCACGAAGGTTTTCCTTTTCCTTCTCTGTGCCCTTTGCGCCTTGGCGGTTCTGATTTTTCAAGACGCCAAAGGTGTGATGGCTCCACGGCCTTGCGGAGATCGGCGACGACGTTTGACCATTCTCCCGTTTGGGTTTATAATGCCCTCACTTTATCGCACGGAGGCACCGATGGTTCGGAACCAACTGGCCCAACTGGTCTACCAGGCAACCCGCAAAGCCCAAAAGAAAAAAAGCCTGCCCCGCACTCCCATCCCGAAGGTCATCATTGAGCGACCTCGCCGGCCGGAACACGGTGACTATGCCACCGGTTTGCCCCTCAAAATGATCCGCGATGTCAATGCTGCCCTCAAAGCGGCCGAGCAGCCCACGCTCAGCCCGGTGGATGTGGGGCGGCGCATCGTCCACCGCCTGCCCGATGTCCCTTTCATCGGCCGGGTGGAAGTGGCGCCACCGGGGTTCATCAACTTCAAGCTGGATGAAGGCTGGCTGGCCCGACAGGTGGAGACCATCTTGGAAGCCGGGGAGGGTTGGGGCCACATAAACCTGGGCGACGGCAAACGGGTGCAGGTTGAATACGGAAGCGCAAATCCCACCGGCCCCCTCCATGTCGGCTTTGGTCGTAACCTGGTCCTGGGCGACACCTTGGCCAACGTCCTGGCCGCCGCCGGATACGACGTGCAGCGCGAGTACTATGTCAATGATGCCGGTTCGCAGATGGAGAAACTGGGGGAAAGCCTTTACGTGCGCTACTGTGAGCTGCTGGGCCACGATGTAGGCGACATCCCGGAAGGCGGCTACCGGGGCGACTATGTGCGGGACTGGGCACGGCGGGTGGTGGATGAAGAAGGCGACCGCTACTTGCAGCTACCCCGCCAGGAGGCCATAGACCTGCTGCGCGAAAGGGCCTACCAGATCGCCATGGAGGGCATCCGTGATGACTGCGCCCGCATGAACATCCACTACGACCGTTGGTTCTCGGAAAGATCGCTCTACGACCCCGATGCCTACCCCGATCTGGGGGGCATCAGCCTTTTTGACCGGGTCATGAGCATCCTGCGCACCGGCGGTCACCTCTACATGGCCGAAGGCGCGGTCTGGTTCAACGCCAAAGCGTTGGGCGGGGATAAGGACGAAGTGATCATCCGCTCCAACGGCAAGCCGGGCTACTTTGTTTCGGACATCGCCTACCACTATGACAAATTCGTGCGGCGTGGCTTTGACTGGGTGATTGATGTCTGGGGGGCCGACCATCAGGGCCATGTGCCGCGCATGAAGGCCATGATGCGGGCTTTGGAGCTGGATCCGGAGCGGCTGACCTTGTACATCTACCAAATGGTGACGCTCCTGGAAAGCGGAGAGCAGGTGCGTCTTTCCAAGCGGGCGGGCACGCAGGTCAACCTGCGCGACTTGCTGGACGACATCGGTCCCGACGCTGCCCGTTTCTTCCTGGCTTCCCGTGCTGCCGACAGCCAAATGGACCTGGACCTGGACCTGGCACGCCGCGAATCGGACGAAAATCCCGTCTATTATGTCCAATATGGTCATGCCCGCATTGCCAGTATCTTGCGCTATGCTGCCGAGCGGGGTCACAGCGACGAAGGGGCCGACGTTTCCCTGCTGACCCATCCTGCCGAGCTGGCCCTCATCCGCAAGATGCTGGAACTACCCGAAGTGGTGGCCCGCGCCGCCCAAGAGCTGGCTCCCCACCACCTGACCTACTATGCCCAGGACCTGGCCGCTACTTTCCACGTCTTCTACCGAGATTGCCGGGTGGTCAGCTCCGACCCGGCCGATGCCGAGATCACCAAAGCACGGCTGCGCTTGGTCCGGGCGGCCAAGCTGGCCCTGGCCCAGACATTGCGGTTGATCGGCGTCGGCGCACCGGAAAAGATGTGAGCGTTACCGCTGGCAGCGAGGGCAAAAATGGGTGGATCGCCCGCCGACGACGATGCGCTCAACGGGCGTCCCACAGGCGACACAGGGCCGTCCTCCCCGCTTGTACACGGCCAATCGGCTCCGGTAGCGACCGGCTCGGCCCTGAACGTCCACGTATCCCCCATCGTCCAGCGTGGTCCCGCGCTCGGCGACGGCGGATTGTAGAACGGAGCGGATCGCCTCGTATAGGCGGGCTTGTTCGGTGGGGGAAAGGGAATCGGCCCGGCGCAAGGGGTGGAGCCGGGCGGCAAAGAGGACTTCGTCGGCGTAGATATTCCCCAACCCTGCCAGAAACCGCTGGTTGAGTAACAACGACTTGAGCCGCCCCGAACGGCGTTCCAGCTGCCGCCGGAACGCTTCCAGGGTAAACTCCTCGGCCAACGGTTCCGGCCCCAGCCGACCGATCACGCAGGAGGCATCGTCCACCAGGTGGATCCGCCCGAATTTGCGCACGTCGTGGAAACGCAGCTGACGACCGTCATCCAGGTCCAAGATGACGTGGGTGTGGGGGGCAAGAGGCTCATCGCGGGAGGCGATCCGCAACCGGCCGCTCATCCTGAGGTGGATGAACAGCCATCCGTGGTCCAGTTCCACGGCGATATATTTGCCCCGCCGCTTCACGGCCACGACGCACCGCCCTCCGATCCGGGCCGGGAACAGATCCGCAGAGGGATGGGCGATGATGCGCGGCCAGCGCACCGTCGCCCCGGTAAAGGTTCGTCCCGTCAGGGGACGGCGTAACCCCCGGACTACCGTTTCGACTTCGGGCAGCTCAGGCATAGGGATCGGCAAGGAGTTGAGATGCCACCTCGCAATCGCGCTGGAGGAAGGCTTGACAGGCGGTAGGCGTGTGGACCGGGGGCTTGACGTCAAAGCGGGCCAGGGCTTGGGTCAGGTGACAAAGGGGCAGGCCGATCACGTTCAGCCAACAGCCGTCCACATGGGTCACGGGATGGAATCCCCGATGCTGGATGGCGTAAGCCCCCGCTTTGTCCATGGGATCGCCGCCGGAAACGTAGGCGGCGATCTCGTCATCGTCGTAATTGCGCATCCACACTAAACTTTCGGCCAATTTGCAAACCATCCGCCGACTGCTCGGATGCCAGACGCTCAGGCCGGTGTACACCCAGTGAGGGCGGCCCCGGAGCCGACGCAACATGCGCACCGCCTCGTCGGCGTCCTGCGGCTTGCCCAGCACCTGACCTTCCTGCACGACGATTGTATCGGCGGCGACGATCAACTCATCATCTCGCCCCGTTCCCAAAGCCAGGGCTTTGGCCTGGCTGATCCGCAAGACCATCTCGGTAGGCGGTTCGGCCCGCCACTGGCTTTCGTCCACATTGGTCGCCTTGACGACAAAGGGGATGCCCAAGAGGGATAAAAGTTGTCGTCTTCGCGGCGAGCCGGAGGCCAAAATCAACCGCCGAATGCGCACATCATCACAGCTCATCTCTTCTCCATCCTTCCAACGCCCGGCGGATGCCGGATGCCGTTTCCTCCAGCGCAGCGCGGGAGGCGCGGGCGTAGCCGGGACCGACGCGCAAGCCGAAACCGTCGCCCACAAAGCGGGGGAAAAGGTGCAGGTGGACGTGGGGGACTTCTTGCCCGGCGGCGGCCCCGTCGAGCAAAAAGAGGCTAACACCGGGACACCCCACGGCGGCCCGCAAGGCCGCCGTCAGCCGCATACCAACCCGAAAAACCTTCCCGCCCGTTTCCTCATCCAGATCGGCCAGCTGCGCTGCATGGCGGCGGGGGACGACCAGGAGGTGGCCTGGGCGAGGGGGCTGGCGGATGTCCATGAAAGCCACGACCTCGTCGTCCCGGTAGACGAAGCTGGCCGGGGCACGACCGGCAATGATCTCACAAAAGATGCAGGGGGTAGAAAGCATCGGCCTACCCTTTCAGAAGCGGACCAGCGTGCCGTGCGTCTGCCCGTTGCGGACGTAGGTTAGGGGCACGGCCCGGCCCTGAGGGATCTGGGCCACCAGCCTATGCACATCTTCGGCCCGGAAGACCGGTTGCCCCCCTAAGCCGGTGATGACATCTCCGGGCCGCAGCCCGGCCCGCTCCGCCGGAGAGCCGGGTCGCACACGGCCCACGTAAGCCCCACTGTCGGGAATGCCGGGATGTTTGGCCGCCTGCGAGGCGGCATCGGCGACGGCAGCCCCCAGGCGGGGCTTGGAAGCGGTGGCCTTGCGCTGCTGCAGCAACTGCATCAACAGTGGCCGGTTGAAGCCGACGACGACCTGACCGTCGATGGTCGTGACCGGCACACCCCGCTGCCCGGAGATCTGGATCATCTCCCTGGCGGCCAGCGGATCGGCAGCCACATTCTTTTCCACAAAAGGAACACCCTGCTGCGAAAGAAACTCTTTCGTCTGTCGGCAATAGGGTCAAGTGGGCGTTGTATACACGATGACGCTCATCTCTGCTCCTCCTTCCGATGGGGGGCATTATACCGGCAATTGTCCGATCCGTCAACCGTCGGTCAAGGAGGTGATGGGGCCACCGGAACCGAATCAAATCGCCCCTTTGGGGCCACAGACCGGGTGCACCGGCGAGAGGCCCGAAAGGGGCGATCTGGGCGTTCGCTTGTTCTGTTCCCTCGGACGCACCTCAGAAGCGGAGCAAAGCCCCTACGGAGCCGACCTCCTCCAGCTGCTTGTTACCGCGCACGATCTCCACTTCCACGCTTGATTCCAGAGCGCGGTGGGTCATGGTATCTACCAGATCTTCCACCACTTCCACAGTTCCGCCACATAGAGGGCATTCTTCCCTCTCGGAAAGCATAAGGTAGCGGCAATTTTGGCAGCGATAGCCCGATGCTTCGTACCCGGCAGCGATCAGCAGGATAGAGACACGATGCTCTTGTAAGGCCGCGAGGGTGTCGGCCAGGCCCACCACTGCACCGCTGCTCCGTTTCCAACCGGCGATCATCTGTTCCACCAATTCCACCTCACGCTGCTGGGCGACCTTTTCGATCAGCTCCATTGAGCGGGTGTGTATCTCGGCCACAGGGGCGTTGACATCAATCACGAACGTGCCGATGACCCGATCTTGGAGCGATTTGGGCAGCATATCGCGGAACTGGCTGACATTGGCCTCGCTGCCGCCCAGCAGCAGGCGGCGCACGCCGTTCTTGGTGCAAAATTCCTCGGAAGCCTCTGCCATCTCCTTGAGGTTTCGCAGGACGACCGCCTCGCCGCGCCGGGCAGCCCGCGTCGCCGCACCGCCCCGCATCCCGGCTACGCCTGACGCGCCACCGTGCTTGGCCCGCCGCACTTCCTCGCCCAGCATCCCCGTTGCCTCTACCAACTCCCCCAGGTTGAAGAGGAACATCCGTGCTTCCTCTTGGTCCACCAGGATCACGCCGTAACGCCCGTAAGCATCCAAAACGTCGGTCATGGGTTTGATGTAAGGCCGATGGGAGACATACACATCGCTGGGCAAGGGCACGGCCAGCGAGTAGTTGCGCCAGAAATCGGCGGCCTTGCAGGAAAAAATGGCCAATCCCCGGCCTTGCCAGTCGTACTCATGATCAAAAAAGCGTTCTACCGCTTCAATATCGGCAGGGTCGGCTTCATCGGCCACCTTTTTCAACAGGGAGCGCATGGTCAACTTGTATTGCTCGCTGGTGCGCTGGGTCGGGTCCACGTTGAGATACAGGCTCAAGACGGGGGATTTCTCGCTCCGAAACGCTACCAGTTCTTCCATATCCTGTTTTGTGAACATTTGCCCTCCTTGACACAGAATTTGTCAATTCTCAAAAAGAACGACCGGAAAGCGCACTTGCAGTCCTTTCCGGCGGCGGAAGTAGGCGTCTCCAAGATCGCTTAGCGGTCGCCGGGGCGTTCTTCCAAGACCACACGGACCTGCCTTTGCCGACCGTCGCGGATGATGGTCAGCGTCACCGCGTCGCCCACACGGGTCTGCAAAGCCAGGTAATTGACCAAGTCCTCAAACCGCCTGACTGGCCGGTCATCTATGGCGATGATAATATCCCCACCGGCCCGCATCGGCACCCCGGCGATGAGGACCTCCCGGTTGCCGCCCCGTAACCCTGCCTTGTCCGCCGGGCCGCCGGGCACAACCCGTGCCACCAGAACCCCTTTGCTCACGGGCAGGTCCATCGCCTCCACCATCTCCGGCGTGATGTTCCCGCCGGCGGGAACTTCAATACCGATCCAGGTGTGCCGGTAGCGACCGTAGGTGATCAGGTCCGGCACAACCCGCTTGACGATGTCCACCGGCACGGCGAACCCTACCCCCGAATTGATGCCGCTTTCGGAGCGGATGGCGGTGTTGACGCCGATCACCCTGCCGTGGGAATCAAGGAGGGGACCGCCCGAATTGCCGGGGTTGATGGCTGCATCGGTTTGGATGATCTGGGCCAGTTGGAAGCCGCTGCCGTCATCGCGGGGCAGGATGCGGCCCAGGGAGCTGATGATCCCCACGGTGACGGTGTGCTCCAGCCCAAAGGGGTTGCCGATGGCGATGGCCCGTTGGCCCACGCGCAAGGTGGATGAATCGCCCAACTCCACCACCGTCAGCCCCTCCGGTGGAGGGTCTATCTTCAAAACGGCCAGATCGCTACCCGGATCGGTGCCGACCAATTCTGCGGGTAGGGTCGTCTCGTCGGCCAGGGTGACCAACAGGTCTTCAACGGCGGTGGCGACATGGTTGTTGGTTACGATGTACCCTTGGGGGTCCACGATAAAGCCGGAGCCGATGCAAGCCCCAAAGTGCTGTTTGGCGGTGATGCAGACAACGGCATCGTTCACCCGCTCAAAAGCGGCAATAACCCGTTGCTCTTCGGTATCAAATTGATCGGACAGGGCATTTGGGGGTGTCGGTACAACAACTGGGACGGTTGCCGTTGGCGGCACGGCGGTAGGTGTCATCATCTCGGCCAGGTCGGAGAAGCTGCAAGATAAACTCGCCAACGCCAACACGCCGATCAGCAAAAGAAATCGTTTTTTCAAGGCCATTGATCCTCCGTAAACTTGGGTCCATTTTACACCTTTTTGGCAAAAAGATCAAACGACGCATTTGCTCCCCCTCCGAGAAGATGTTATAATACCGCCGAAAACGTGGACAAAATCTGCCGTTTGCCGTGTGTGATTGGCGATGAAACTAACCAGAACCCAGGTTGAGCATGTGGCCCGGTTGGCCCGGCTGGACCTAACCGACGAAGAAACAGAACGATTCCGAGAACAACTCTCCGCCATCTTGGAATACGCGGAGCGGTTACAGCAGCTGGATACAAAGGACATCCCACCTACGGCCACCGTCTTGCCCCTGGAAAACGTCATGCGCGATGATGAGGTCCGACCCTCTCTTCCCCCGGAGGAAGCGTTGGCCAACGCCCCCGCCGCCGAGGATGGTTACTTTCGCGTGCCGCCGGTCCTGGAGGGGAACCGATGAAAACTTGGCAACTGCCGACCATCCGAGAAGCGGGCGACCTGTTGCGCCGGGGGGAACTTTCGGCGGTGGAGCTGACCCAGGCGGTGCTGGACCGCATTGCGGAGCGGGACGGGGATGTGCGGGCCTACCTGACCGTGACGCCGGAATCGGCCCTGAAGCAGGCCGTCGAGGCCGACCGTCGCCGGGCCGCCGGTGAAGATCACCCCCTGTTGGGCATCCCCCTGGCCGTCAAAGATGTGATTTCGGTGGCAGGACTACCCACCACCTGCGGTTCGCGCATCCTGGAGAACTATGTGCCGCCCTTTGACGCAACCGTTGTAGAGAAATTGCGGGCCGCCGGGGCGGTCATCCTGGGCAAAACCAATACCGATGAATTCGCCATGGGGTCTTCCACCGAGAACTCGGCCTTCTTCCCAACGCACAACCCCTGGGATCTGAGCCGTGTGCCGGGTGGCTCCAGCGGCGGTAGCGCGGCGGCGGTGGCGGCGGAGATGGCCCTGGGTGCGTTGGGGTCCGATACGGGCGGAAGCGTGCGCCAACCGGCCTCCTTTTGCGGTCTGGTGGGGCTAAAGCCCACCTACGGGCGGGTCAGCCGTTGGGGGCTGGTCGCCTTTGCCTCCTCCCTGGACCAGATCGGCCCCCTGACCCGCACCGTGGAGGATGCGGCCCTCCTCTTGCGCACCATCGCCGGGCACGATCCCCGCGATTCTACGTCGGTGGATGCGCCCTTGCCCGACGACGCTGCGTTGTTCACCGAGGATCTGCACGGCCTGCGGGTGGGCGTCCCCCAGGAATATTTCGTCGAGGGAATGCAGCCGGAGGTAGAGGCAGCAGTACGGGCCGCCGTTGCGACGCTGGCCGACCTGGGAGCGGAGGTGCTGGAGGTCTCGTTGCCCCACACCGAATACGCCTTGCCGACCTACTACCTCATCGCCACGGCGGAGGCATCGGCCAACCTGGGCCGCTACGACGGGCTGCGCTATGGCCTTTCGCTGCCCGGCGAGGATCTGTGGGCCACCTACCGCCGGACACGGGGCCGGGGTTTTGGCCCGGAGGTCAAGCGGCGCATCATGCTGGGAACCTATGCCCTTTCGGCGGGCTATTACGACGCCTACTACCTCAAGGCGGGGCAGGTGCGGACCCTCATCCGTCGCGATTTTGACGAAGCGTTGGCCCATTGCGACGTGCTGGTCGCACCCACCACGCCGACGACGGCCTTCAAACTGGGCGAAAAGGCGGGCGATCCGTTGCAGATGTACCTGCAAGACATCTTTACCCTGGCCCTTTCGCTGGCCGGGCTGCCGGGCCTTTCCCTCCCCTGTGGCTTTGACGACAACGGCTTGCCCATCGGCCTGCAGATCATGGGCCGTGCCTTTGATGAAGCAACGGTGCTGCGGGTGGCATGGGCCTATGAGCAACACAAGGAGGATTGATGAAAGCCGTCATCACCATTGCGGGGTACGGAACCCGTTTCCTGCCGGCCTCTAAGGCCATTCCCAAAGAGATGATCCCCCTTGCCGGGGTTCCCCTCATCCAGCACCACGTGGAAAGCTTGGTAGCGGCGGGCATCCGCCAGATCATCATCGTCGTCCGGGAGGGCGGTGACCTAATCCAGCGGCACTTTGCCCCCAACCCTGCCCTGGAGCGTCACCTAGAACAGGCGGGCAAGGAGAACCTGCTGGCCGAAGTGCGGAAACTTTCCCGATTGGCCGATATTGTCACCGTGCGCCAGCCGGAGCACCTGCCCTACGGCAACGCCTCCCCGGCCCTGGCCGCGCGGCCCTGGCTCAACCCCGGAGAGCCGTTTTACTACATGTTCGGCGATGACATCATCATCGGCGAACCACCGGTCCCCCGCCAGCTCTTGGACACCTTTGAAGCCCACCGGCCGGCAGCGGTCGTGGCGGCCCAGTGGGTTCCCGATGAAGAGACACACCTCTACGGCTGCATTGAACTCAAGCCGGGCACGGAAAACGTGATGGCCCGCATCGTTGAAAAGCCGCCGCCGGGCAAGCAACCTTCCAACTGGGTGCAGATCGGCCATTTTGTGCTGACTCCGGCCCTCTTTGACGTGCTCCACGGCACGGAAACGGGCAAAGGAGGGGAGCTGTGGCTGGCCGATGCCCTGGACCGTTTGGCCCGTCGGGCGACCGTTATCGCCCAACCGGTCGAAGCAACATGGATGGCTGCCGGAGACCCGGTGCGCCATCTGAAGGCCGGTATCGCCCTGGCCCTGCGCCGTGAGGATATGCGTGAGGAACTGCTATCTTACCTGCGGTCCCTGGAACTTTGACCCTTGCCGCCGAAAAACCCCTCCGCCAATCGGTCGGCGGAGGCGTATCCTTGAGGAGCGAAAACCATGATCACCACCACCTGGTCCGCCCGACTGGGTGAGCACCGGGCCGCCGTAGATGCAGCCCTGGCCCGGCTGGCCGCCGATGACATCACGGCCCGCATCTGGGCGCGGGATCACACCGTCTGGAAGCCGGAGCCGACCGAGATCGCCAACCGGCTGGGCTGGCTGGACATCGCCTCCCGCATGGAAGAAGCCATCCC
>CAZQKE010000088.1:0-13808 GCA_964593865.1 uncultured Anaerolineaceae bacterium
CGCCCACCGTCTCCCGCGACCAGGGGACCCGTTCGTAGGGCAGGGCGTCCGGTTCGGGGAAAGGGTAGACCGCCTCCGGCCCCAGCCAGACGCGCAGCTGCTCGCACCAGCGGTTTACCTGCTCGGCGCGGGCGGTGAGCAAGAGAAGGGGCCGTTGGAATTCGCAGTGAAGGGCGGCCAGGAGGTAGGGACGGGCGGCGGCGATGACACCCAGGCCCGGCGGCGGTCCCTCACCGGAAGCCGGGGGCGGCCCATCCCGCTGCAACGTCTCCACCAGACGGCGGTAAGCGGGCGCATCTTGGAGCAGAGGGAGCAGACCGGAAAGATTCATTTCACGTCACTACAGCGAATTGGGAAAGGAACGAATTGGTAAGAGCGAATTGGGAAAGGAACGAATTGGTAAGAGCGAATTGGGAAAGGAGCGAATTGGTAAGAACGAATTGGGAAAGGAACGAATTGGTAAGAACGAATTGGCGAGGACGCAAGTATTTCATTCCCGTCCACCTTCGCTCCTGCCTCCATTCGTTGCTGTTCCTATCTCAATTCGTTGTTGTTCCTATCTCAATTCGTTGCCGTCTCAATTCGTTGCCGTCTCAATTCGTTGCCGTCTCAATTCGTTGCCGTCTCAATTCGTTGCCGTCTCAATTCGTTGCCGTCTCAATTCGTTGCCGTCTCAATTCGTTGTTGTCTTCCGGTTAAACCGATCCATAGCCACGACGATTCCATCGGTCAGCCAACACTCGGCAGCGGCGACGGCCCGCGCCACGACTTCTGCCACGATCTCTTGTTCCTCCGGGGTAAAGGGCGAAAGGACGTAATCGGCGGGGTCCACGCCCGCCGGCGGGCGACCGATGCCCAATCGCAAACGGGCGAATTCTTGCGTCCCCAGGGCGTCGGTGATGGAGCGCATTCCTTTGTGGCCGCCTGTGCCGCCGCCGGGACGCAACCGCAGGCGGCCCAGGGGCAGGTCCAGGTCGTCATAGACGACCAGGAGCCGCTCCGGGGGGATGGCGTGTGCCCGGCAGAGGCGGGCGACGGCCTGGCCGCTGAGGTTCATAAAGGTCCGGGGTTTGGCCAAAAGCACGGCTCGGCCACCGATTTCGCCTTGGGCCGTGTGGGCCTTCATCTTTTTGCGGCGGGCAAAGGTCAGGCCGTGGGCCTGGGCCAGAGCGTCCACCACGCGAAAGCCGACGTTGTGGCGGTGGGCGGCGTATTCGGGGCCGGGGTTGCCCAGCCCGACGATCAGGAACAGGGGAATGGCAGCGTCCACCTAGTCCTCGTATCTTCCCAGGCCCTCCCGACCGCGTCGGGCCAGCCAGCGCACGGCGGAAGCCAAAGCGTTCTTGAGGGCGAAGAACAAGCCGATCCCCACAAAGAGGGCTGCCGTGGCTTTGGCCCCCCAGCAGGCTGCTTCGTTGACGCTTTGGAAGGGCAAGTCCAGCGGTTCGGGGGTATCGGTCGGCGAGGCGGTGGGCAAAGGAGTAGCGGTGGGTTTGGGGGTAGGGCTGGCAACCGTGGGAACGCCGATGACGATGGTCGGCGTCGGTGTGGGGGTGTCGGTCGGCCCTGGGGGGGTAGGCGTCTCCGCCGGGGTGGGCGTTTCGGTGGGGCGGGTGTTGGCTACCTGGATGCCGCGCACGAAATACTCGTCGTAATTGCCGTCCTGGCGCACCACCCGCAGCCGCAGGCTGTAAACGCCGTCGGGGATGATCGTTGTATCCCACAGCCCCAGGCGGCCCTGGACGACCGGTACGGTGAAGGGCGAGCCGCCGATGGGCGTCCACTGATCGCCGGGATTGGGTTCCGGGCCGTAGTGGATTTCGTATTTTTGGAATTGAGGGTGGGTCGCGCTGCCTTCAATGGGAACCAGGCCGCGCACCGTCGCCCGGTCGCGGGGTGAGGTGATCTGGCCGCTTGGTTGGGCCAGGGCCGGGTGGGCGGCGGTGACGCCGAGCGCGATCAACCATACCAGAATCAGCAAAGATGCGGTCTTTTTCATCATCATTGGATCAAGCGGCGCGGCGTTGGACGATCAGGATGGCAGCTCCTCCGGCGACCAGGGCCAATCCCAACGCTACCCACAGCCACGGTGACTTGGGCGGTTCTGCCGATGTGGTGGGAGTAGGGGTGAGGCTTGGGGGTGGAGTCTGGGTTGGTGCGGCGGTGTGTGTCGGTGTGAAACCGGGTGTGGGGGAGGCGGTGGGTGTGGAGATGGTGGCCGTCGGTGTAGCGGTCGCAGTGACCGTCGGCGTGGGGGTACCGGTGGGTGGAGCGGTTGCAGTGGGAGAGGGGGTCGTTATGTCGGTCACCGTTGCCTCCGGCGTGGGGGTGCTGCTCGGTGCAACTGCCGTCGGCGATGGGGTAGTGGTCGGTGTGGGGATAGGGGTGTTCGTCGCCGTGGGCGGGGCGGTCGGGCGTGGTGTGCGTGTCGGGCGGGGAGGGCGGGTGGGCGACGGCGGGGGGGTAGGAGTGGGCGGTTCCGGCGTCGGAGTAAAGGTAGGGATGGTCTGATTGACGGCGTCAGCCGCATGTGCCGGATCCCCTGCCGTTCCCCAAGCCAGCAAACGGATGGTGGCCACAAGGAGGATGATCCAGGCCAATGCGCGCAGGTTTGATTCTTTCATCGTCTGTTTCCTCTGCAACCCACCTGTCTCCACGGATACGCTGGCGGTCCTCGGAGTCGCCGTCCGACGGATTGTGCCGCAGGACACAAGGTCTCCATCGCCGGTCACCGTCGGAAGGATGACGGTCGTATGAGTATAGCAAATTTATTGTTGAAACACAAATAGGAATGTGCGGTCGGTGCGCAGGTCGGTTGAGGCGGAGGGCAGGTCGGGTGGCTCTGCTGCGAGAGCCTTTGCTCCCGGCGGTAGGGCGATCTCCACGCGGAGGGGGATCGCCACAGTTCCCGGCTGCTTTTGGACGCGCAGTCGGTAGGCGGTCGCGCCTTTGGGCTGTGCCACCAGCACCCGCTCCGGCAAGGCATACTCAAAGGTGAGGGTCAGTGTAGCTTGGGGCTCCAGGGCAAAGAAGGAGGTCCATACCTCCCAATCCTTCAGGTGCATCGTCGGGCTGACGGGTGGGTCGGGCGGGTTTACTTCCATGCGGGCCAGAAGGCTGCCCGGCGGCAAGGGCAGGTCCGGCCCGCGCAGCAGGCGGCTGCCGGCGGGCACATAGACGCGGACGTAATCCCAGTAGCAGCGTTCTTTCAGGTCTTGGTAAGTGTCCCCCAGTTTCCATTCCTGGATGCATTGGTCAATTTGCCGTCGGCTGTGATTGCGATAGGTCAGGGTGAGTTGGGCCTGGGGACCATCGGCGGCGGAAAGGTCCACCCGGTAGCGGATCGCGCGGGAGACGTTGGCATCCACCTTGTTGAATCCCACGTTGGAATCCACCACCAGGAGGGCATCGCCGATTGCCGGGGCGACCAAGGCCCCATCCCAGTTTTGACGACGGAGCAAGGCGGCAACTTGGGGGTCGTCCATGTAGATCAGGATATGTTTTTCGTCCAATGCCTGTTTCACCGCCCAGAGCAGAGGAACCGGCGACACGTCCCCGCCGAGCACCTTGTCCAGGGCGGCCCCGGCGATCTGCCCCATTACGCTCTTGCGTTCCCTTTGCCAACGGTGGCCCAGTTCCTCCCGCCGGGCGTAGGCTGCGTTCCACCCTTCTTCAATGAGCCGCAGGACGTTCTCCCCCGTAACCGGTTCTTCGATGCCCTCCACGGTGAGCGGCGCGAGGGCATCCACCAGGGCTTCCAACGCCGACAGATCCAGGGCGATGACGCCGTCGGCCCGGACACCCCGGTCGTTGGCATAGATCTGCAACGCTTTTCGGGCAGAGGTGGGGAAATCGGGGTCCCAGTTGGCGTCGCGGAAGAGCCACATTTCGCCGTAGAGGGTGCGTTGCAGGTCAAGGGGGGTAAAATCGTGGGGGACTTTGTAATTGTCCACCCGGTAACTATCGTTGAATTGCATGTCTCCCAATCGGCCCCGGTCCACGGTTAGCTCGGCCACGCTGCTGATAAAGCCGCCGGTGGGTCGCAGTTCGTAGCTATTTTGGGCCAGGATCAGGTAGGTGCGCGGTCCATCGGCGCCCAGCAGGTCGGGGGCCAGCAACGCGCCGTCCAAAGCGGCGTCGAAAAGGGGCAGGTAGCGGTCCAGCCGGTCCAGCAGCCCGGCGACGCGGGGGGAAAGGGTTTCCGGGTCAATGCGTTGTCTGGCTTCCTGGGCAGCGTCCAGGTCCCGGCGGGCGGCTTGCAGTTCCGGCCCGGCGGCGATGAGCACCGGCAGCAGCCGTTCGCCCACGCTTTTTTCGGCAGCCGGGTCGTCCAGTAGGTCCAGGGCCGGGGCCAACGCCCAGAAGGTGCGGTCGCCGGCAGCCGAGACGGCCACGGCCAGGTCCAGCAGGTCGGGGGCGGCGGCCAGGTCGCCGCCGTAGGTGGGCAGCCAGCCCAGCAGCCGGGTGGCGGGCAGGAGCGGCCCGGCCAGCGATTGGATGGCCTCCAGGTCGCGGCGCATCCCGCCCAGGTGCTGCCCGGCGGCATCCAGGGCGGTCGGGTCCAGAGCGGCGGGGTCGGCGGCCATTTGCTCCAGCTGCCGGAGGTGGGATTGCAGGGAGCGCGCATGGCCCAGCAGCTGCAAACCGATGACGACCAGGCCGATGAGCAGAATGAGCAGGCCCAGGAGGATCAGGCCCCAGGCCAGGCGGGAGGAGGAGCGGCCCCCGGCTGCCCGGCGGCCCGCCTCTGCCCGACGGCGCGGCGGGGCCGGGCGGGGACGGTTCCGCCACAGGAGAACCCCCTGCCCGGCAAAGAGGAGGACCAACAAGCCCCACAGCACCCGCTCCCACCAGTGGCGGGCGGCAAAGAGCAGCCCCAGGCAAAAGAGGGTCATGCCCAGGTCAAGGGGGAGCCGGAAGGAAGGAGCGTCCAGCTCCCGGCGCAGCGGAGCGGGGGTTGTGCGGGCGCGGTAGACGGCCATACTCAGGGCGGCCAGCCCCACGGCCAGCCCCAGCACCCACAGCGTGTTGTAGAACAGGCCCCACCAATCAATCATCGCTCTCCGTCGTCGGGTTCACCAAGGGGCACGGCAAACGCCCCATCGGCTACAGCTCGCGCTTGTCGGCGACGGCTTGTTGGGCCAGGGCGATGAACTCGGCGACGGGGCGGGCACCCAGGTTCTTGCCGCTCCGCAGGCGCACGGCGACCGTCCCTTCCTCCACCTCCCGGTCGCCGACGACCAGCATGTAGGGGATCTTTTGCAGTTGGGCGTCGCGGATCTTGGCCTGCATCCGGTCGCCGGAGTCGTTCACCTGCACGCGCAGCCCGGCTTCCCGCAGTTGGGCGGCGACCCGGTGGGCATAGTCGTTGTGCCGGTCGGCGATGGGGATGAGGGCCGCCTGGATCGGCGCCAGCCAGACGGGGAATGCACCGCCGTAATGCTCGATGAGGATGCCGAAAAAGCGTTCGATGGACCCCAGCAGGGCGCGGTGGACCATGTAGGGCCGGTGCTCCAGGCCGTCGGGGCCGATATATTTGAGGTCAAAGCGGTCCGGCAGGTTAAAGTCAAACTGGATGGTCGTCGTCTGCCACTCGCGGCCCAGGGCGTCCTTGAGTTTGAGATCTATTTTGGGGCCGTAGAACGCGCCGCCCCCTTCGTCAATTTCGTAGGCCAGGCCCTCCACGGCGATGGCCCGTTTGAGCGATTCGATGGCCTGTTCCCAGCGGGCCGGTTCGCCCACCGCCTTTTCCGGTCGGGTGGCCAGGTAGGCTTTGAATTCGTCAAAGCCAAAGGCCCGCAGCAGGCGCAGGGAAAAGCGCAGCACTTCCAGCACTTCATCTTCGATCTGCTCCGGCGTGCAAAAGATGTGGGCGTCATCCTGGGTAAAGCCGCGCACCCGCATCAGGCCGTGGAGGACGCCGCTGCGCTCGTAGCGGTAGACGGTCCCCAGCTCGGCCCAGCGCATGGGCAGTTCGCGGTAGCTGCGCCGTTTGCTCTGGTAGATTTTGATGTGGAAGGGGCAGTTCATGGGTTTGATGTAATAGTCCTGGCCGTCAATGTCCATGGGGGCGTACATGCTCTCTCGGTAAAAGTCGAGATGGCCGCTGGTCTGCCACAGCCGCGCCCGCCCGATATGGGGCGAATAGACCACTTCGTAGCCCCCGGCGAAATGTTCCTGCCGCCAAAAATCCTCAATGATGGCCCGCACCCGCGCCCCTTTGGGATGCCAGTAGACCAGCCCGGCCCCGGCGTCCTCGTGGAAGCTAAAGAGGTCCAGTTCCTTACCCAGCCGCCGGTGATCCCGCTTTTCGATCTCGGCCAACCAGGCCAGGTGGGCCTTGAGGGCCTTTTTGTCGGGCCAGACCGTGCCGTAGATGCGTTGGAGCATGGGCTGGGTTTCGTCGCCGCGCCAGTAGGCCCCGGCAATGTTGAGCAATTTGAAGGCGTTGATCGGAATCTGGCCGGTATGGTCCAGGTGCGGCCCGGCGCAGAGGTCCACAAAGTTGTGGTGGCGGTAGATGGAAAGGCGGTCCACCGGTGCAGCTCCGGCTTCTCCATGCTCATCTTCTTGGCCGGAGGCCAGTTTTTCAATCTGGTCCAGCTTATAGGGCTGGTCGGCAAACATGGCCCGTGCTTCTTCCACACTGACCTCACTGTGTTCAAAGGGGTACTTGCCCTTGATGATCTCCTTCATGCGCCGCTCAATCTCGGTGAGGTCTTCGGGGGTCAGAGGACGGGGCAGGTCAAAGTCGTAGTAAAAACCGTTCTCGATGGGCGGGCCAAAGGCCAATTTGCCCTCCGGGAACATTTCCAGTACCGCTTCGGCCATGACGTGGGCCGTCGAGTGCCGCAGCCTGTACAGTTTGTCGTTGTCGGCATGTTGGGCCATTGTTACCTCCTATGGTTTCCAATTGAACAAAGCCTCTCGCCCCATGGGGCGAGAGGCTTTCTCACGCGGTTCCACCCAATTTCGGCAACGGTCGCCGCGACAACCGTCACCCTCCAGGCTCGGTAACGGGAGCTACCCGGAACCCTTTACTCGCGGACTACAAGGGTGCAGTCGCTTTCCAGGGACGGCTCGCAGGTGGTTTTCCCCAACTAGCCAACCGGGGGAGCTTCCAGCCGCCGGCTCCCCCTCTCTGTGGCGGCGATGTTGGGTACTCGTCCTGGTCATCGCCTTTACCTTATGCATTTTTGGTGGGCGATACAAGACTTGAACTTGTGACCTCCACGATGTCAACGTGGCGCTCTAGCCATCTGAGCTAATCGCCCACGCGGTGCACATTATACCATATTTCGGGGATTTTGCAAATTCGGGCTGTGGTTGTTCCGGGATTGATTTCCGCTACGGTGTACCGTGCGGACCCGTTTTGCTTGGCAAAGGGTGTTCCCTCTTAAGAATCTGTCGTTTAAATGGAAAAGCCCCACTCGGCGGTGGGGACACGCCCCTGTGGTCGCGCAACCCCAGGAGCAAAAGGAGGCACGCCGGTTAGGCGGCCTGGGCTTGGGCTTTGGCCTTGTTCAGCCTTTGCATCAGGCGCGATTTGCGCCGGGCAGCATTGTTCTTGTGGATGACGCCTTTTTGGGCCGCCTTGTCCAGCGCGCTGACCGCCTTGCGGACCATCATCTCCGCCTCGTCCAGGCGGCCTTCTTCGATCAACTTGCGGGTCTTTTTGATGTAGGTGCGTGCCCGCGAGCGGTAAACCTGGTTGATCCGACGCCGTCGCTCCGAACGGCGGATATTTTTGATTGCCGATTTCGTATTTGCCAACGCTCCTACCCCTTTCCTATCAGAATGCGGGGACATTATAGCCGATCCCAGGGGATAAGTCAAACATCGCCTCCCCCAAGTCTCGGTGTATTCCAACTCTCTCCGTGCCAATTTTGCTATAACAACACATAATTTTTCCTAACATGACGTCACCTAAACTTGACACACGTCACCTATGGTGCTATAATGTCCCCATGACCGAGATGGATACACTATTGACGACAAAACAGTTGCAGGACCTGCTCCAGGTGGATCGGGTCACGATCTACCGCATGTTGGGGGACGGTCGGTTGCGGGGCTTCAAGGTCGGCGGGCAATGGCGGTTTTCCCGCCGCGAGATTGAAGCGTGGCTCCAGGGGCAGCAGGTCGGTTGGGAGGCCGCAGAACCCCCTCAGGCCGGGGCCGAGCTGCGTCCTTCCCCGGAAACTCTCCCCTTGGCCTGCATCCAGGCCATCCAGTCGGTTTTTGCCGAGGCGTTGGGTCTGGGGACCATCACCACCGCCGTAAACGGCGAACCGTTGACCGAGCTAAGTAACTCTTGCGAGTTCTGCAACCTGATCTACAACACCGAGGCCGGGCGGCAACGGTGCATCACCTCTTGGCAAGCAGCGGCCCGGCGGCCCGGCACGACGCCACAGTTGGCCACCTGCCACGCCGGGTTGCGCTACGTCTGGGGGCGAATCATCGTCCAGGGGGAGTTCGTAGCCGCCACGTACGCCGGGCAGTTCCTGGATCAATCGCCCAACGGTGACTGGTCGGCCCGCATTGCAAAGCTCTCGGCCCTGACCGGCGTGGAAGAGGATAAGCTGCGCGATGCTTTGCAGCGCGTCCCCGTGTTGGATGAAACCCGCCGACAACAGGTCCCCCGCTTGCTCCGGCGCGTCGCCGAAACCTTTTCCAAGATCGGTGAGGAGCGGCTGAACCTATTGGGGCGATTACAACGCATTGCCGAAATCACAGGATCGGTCAATGTACCGAGATAGGAGAGGAATGATGAAAAACTTGCCGGATTCGTTGCAACAAGAACTGCGCCAAATGTTTGGTTCCCGCGTCAGCTTCGACAGGATGGAGCGCAAAATCTACAGCCACGACGTGGGGGTACTGCCGAAGCTGATCAAGCCGGTATTTGGCAACACCGTCGCGGCAGCCGTGGTCCAGCCCGAAAGCGAAGAGGAACTGGTTGAGTTGGTCAAGTGGGCCAACAAGCACAAGGTCCCCCTTGTGCCCCGGGCCAAGGCCACTTCCGGCTACGGCGGCGTGCTGCCGGTCAAGGGGGGCCTCTCGGTGGACCTACACCGCTTGCGCAACATTCTGGAAATCGACCCGGAGGGGCTGACCGCCCGCGTGCAACCGGCGGTGGTGTGGGGCAACCTGGAATACGAGCTGGAAAAGAAGGGCCTGGCCTTGCGGACCTATCCCTCCAGCGCACCTTCTTCTACCGTAGGCGGTTGGCTGGCCCAGGGCGGCGTGGGCTACGGCTGCTTTGAATATGGAGCATTCCGCGAAAACGTCGTTTCGGCCCGCGTCGTGTTGCCCAGCGGTGAGGTGCGCACCTTTGAAGGCGACGACCTAGACCTGATCAGCGACGCCGAGGGAATCACCGGCTTTATCACCGAGATCACGCTACGGGTTCGCGCCACCGCGCCCGGTCGGGTTTGGGCCGTGCTCTTTGATTCGGCCCAGGACGTGGCCGCGGCGGTCCGGGACCTGCTCCGGGAAAAGGCTCCTTTGTGGTCGGTCAGCTTCATCAATCCCACCATGGTCCGCCTCAAGAACAACCTCCCGCCCCGTCTGGAGCACGGACATCCGGTCTACGACCGCCCCACCATGCCGGAAGGCTA
Source organism: uncultured Anaerolineaceae bacterium (assembly GCA_964593865.1). Lineage (GTDB taxonomy): Bacteria > Chloroflexota > Anaerolineae > JAAYZQ01 > JAAYZQ01 > CAZQKE01. The sequence goes on from CAZQKE010000088.1 coordinate 9,615, forward strand.
CATCATGGTTCTGGTCGCAGCCACGCCGGAGGATGAGTCGCAGGCCCAAACCCTCATCCGACAAGTCGCCGAGGCCCACGGCGGCAAGATGTTGGACCGAGAACTCGCCGAGCACGAATGGGAGGAACGGTTCGGCTTGATGCACGTCAAGCGTCTGGGGCCGAGCCTGCTCCCCTCCGAGGTGGTCGTGCCCGTCGAGGGGCTGGGACAGGCTTTGGAGGAGATTGAAAACGCCGTCAAGCTGCCCCTTTCGATGGAGGCTATGGTCAACGGCAACGGCGAAGTCACGCTGTTGGGTTTTATCCCCCATGACGAGCGCAAATTCGGCTACAACATGGCCTTCGGCCTGGCATTGACGGTGTGCAAGATCGCCGAAAAGTACAAAGGGCGGCCCTATGCGACCGGCTGCTACTTTGCCCGCAAAGCGAACGAGGTGCTGGGGACCGAGCGGGTACAAAAGCTCCGCTCCTTCAAAGAGCAGGTGGACCCCAACGGTATCATGAACCCCGGCAAGGTGACGGACAACGGCTTGATCGGAATCTTTATGGGCCTGGCCCGGACCTTCGAGCCGGTGATCCGAGTGGTCGGCAATAGATTCCCCAGCCCCACGGAGGAACGCATCGAGGGTCAGGGCAAGCGGGGCATCCCCGACAACGTGGCCTGGTACGCCTATGCCTGTGCCCAATGCGGCTACTGCGTAGATACCTGCACCGAGTACTACAGCCGGGAGTGGGAATCCACGTCGCCCAGGGGCAAGTGGTTCTTCTTGCGGGAGGTGATGGAAGGCCGGGAAAAGATGACCCAGGAATGGGTAAACAAGTTTATGGCCTGCACCACCTGTGAGCGGTGCGACGTTGAATGTCCCCTGGAGCTACCCATTGAACCGTCCTGGATGGATATGCGCGGCACACTGATCCACGAGCAGGATCGCCTCACCTTGCCGCCCTTTGAGATCATGGCCGCCAGCACCCGCAAGGAGAACAACATCTGGGGGGCCTACCGCCGCGACCGGGCCGGGTGGACCAAAGGGGTGGACATTGAATTCCCCGACCGGGCCGAGATCGCCTACTTCCCCGGCTGCACCGCTTCCTATGTGGAGCAGGACATCGCCCAGTCGTCGGCCATGATGTTGCAAAAAGCCGGAATTGAGTTCACCTACTTGGGCGAAGAGGAAGCCTGTTGCGGAATCCCCATGCTGGTCTCCGGCAGGTGGGATGTTTGGGAAGACATCCTGCGCCACAACGTAGCCGCCATGAAAAAGCACGGCGTCAAAAAGGTCGTCACTACCTGCCCGGCTTGCTGGCTGGTGTGGCATACCTACTATCCACAGTGGGCCGAAAAACTGGGCGTCGAATATGACATTGAGACGGTCCACATCTCCGAAGTGTTGGCCGAAAGCGTCCGCGAAGGCAAGCTGGAATTCGAGAACGAGGTCAACATGCGCGTCACCTGGCACGATTCTTGCCACATGGGCCGTGCGGGCAGCATTTACGAACCGCCCCGCGAGGTACTGACCGCCATCCCCGGCCTGGAGCTGGTGGAAATGGAGCACAACCGAGAGAAAGGTCTTTGCTGCGGCGGTGTCCTCAGCCTGATTGACAATCCTGAAGCGGCCAAGATCGCCGGAGATATGCGTCTGCGGGAGGCCGAAGATGTCAATGCCGAGGCGATTGTCTCCACCTGCCCCTGCTGCCAGGTCCAGTTGCGCGTCTCGGTGGACAAGACGGGGCGCGACCTGCCGGTCATGGACTTTGGCGGCATCGTCTGTCAGGCAATGGGCATCCCCTACCGCGATTCAACCGATTATGCATTGGAGCAATGGCGGACCTTTGAGGCCATGATTGAGCTGCTCCGTCCGGAGGCCATGGCCGACCTGATGATTGAGCTGATGCCGCAGATGATCGACGCCATGCCCGGTCCCTTCCCCGGCATGATGAAATGGATTCAGAACACTTCGCCGGGGGTGCGCAACGCCATGTTGGCCATGATGCGGCCCATCATGCCCAAGATGTTCCCGGTGATGATGCCCGGCATGATGCCCAAGGTCATGCCCGACATGCTGGCCGCCGTCGAAAAGGCCGTTCCTATGCCGGACTATATGAAAGAACAGATGCCCGACCTGATGCCTGCCGCCATGGACAACCTGTTGCCCAAGATGCTGCCGGAGATCATCCCCTACTTTATGCCCAAGATGGAAGCTTATCTGAAAGGGGAACTGAACGGCAGCGGTAACGGTCACAAATAGACCCGGCACAGATCGGCACGACGTTGGCCCCCACGCGCAGCGTGGGGGCCTTTTGTGTGACTTGCTCCTCCTTTCCTTTTCGGGTATACTACGCGGGCAAGGAGGCCATCATGAACAACAAAAGCAGTCGTTTCCTTCTGGCAACAGGATTGGCCGCCGGCGCCGCGGCGTTGGCCGCCCGGCGGTTCCGCCGCCGACCGGAACACCGGCCCGTGCGGTCCGCCTCCGGCCCACCGCAGCCATCCCCTCCCCCCGCCGAGGAGGCCCCTCCTTCCACCGCCTACCCCCTGCCCCGCCACCGCACCCCCGCCGAGCAGGTCCTGGCCGCCATGCAGCAGGCCCGCGACCGGGATGTGCGCTGGCATGAGGGCAAGACCTGGAGCCTGGTCTACCACATCACCGACGACGTGACCGACTTTCTCAAGCAGGCATCCAACCTCTTTTTCTCCGAAAACGGCCTCAGCCCCATCGCCTTCCCCAGCCTGCAAAAGTTTGAGGCCGAAGTGGTTGCCATGGCCGCCGGGCTGCTGGGCGGCGACGCCCGGACGGTGGGCAACATCACCTCCGGCGGGACCGAAAGCCTGCTGATGGCCGTCAAAACCGCCCGCGATTGGGGGCGGGCCGAAAAGGGCATCCTGGCTCCGGAGATGGTTCTGCCGGTGACGGCCCACCCCGCCTTTGAAAAGGCTGCCCACTATTTCGGCGTCAAGGCGGTCCATATTCCCGTCGGTCCCGATTTCCGCGCCGATGTGGAGGCGGCACGGGCGGCCATCACACCCAACACCGTCCTGCTGGTCGCCTCTGCCCCCTCCTACCCCCAAGGCGTGGTGGACCCCGTGGGCGAATTGGCCCAGATCGCCCACGAGCGGGGTATCCTCTGCCATGTGGACGCCTGCGTGGGCGGGTTCATGCTGCCCTTTGTCCGCAAGCTGGGCTACCCCGTGCCCGACTTTGACTTTCGGCTGCCGGGCGTCACCTCCATCTCGGCGGACCTGCACAAGTACGCCTACGCCGCCAAAGGCGCGTCCCTCATCCTCTACCGGGACCGCGCCCTGCGCCGCTACCAATTCTTTGTCTACACCGATTGGCCGGGCGGCATCTATGCCTCGCCGACCATGGCCGGGACCCGGCCCGCCGGCCCCATCGCCGCCGCCTGGGCCATCCTCCACTACCTGGGCGAAGAAGGCTACCTGGAATTGGCCGACCAGGTCATGCGCACCGTCGCCCGGCTGCGGGCCGGGGTGGAGGCCATCGAAGGAGTGCACATCCTGGGCGATCCGGCCATGAGCATTTTAGCCATCGGCTCCGACCGGCTGAACGTTTACGAGATCGCCGACGAGCTGACCCTGCGCGGCTGGCATTTGGACCGCCAGCAGTTCCCGCCCAGCCTGCATCTGACCGTCACCCCGGCCCATGCCCGCGTCGCCGACCGATTCCTGGCCGACCTGGAAGAGGCGGTGGCCCACGCCCGCCGCCTGAGCCTGCCCCGCCTGTCCCATGCCCTCGTCGTGGGAGCGGCCCGGACGGCGGCCCGGCTTTTGCCTCCTGCCTGGATGAGCGCGTTGACCGGCCGCGCTTCCTCCCTGACCGGCCTGCGGGGGGCTGCCGTGCCCCGGCGTTCGGCGGCCATGTACGGCATGATGGCCTCCCTGCCCAATCGGGGCGACCTCAATGAGCTGGTGCTGGACGTGCTGGACAATATGACCGCCCTTGCGCGCTGATGCGGTTTCAAAATCCGAACCGCAAAGGCGCAAGGGGCGCAAAGGAAAGAAGAAAAAACCTTCGCGCTCGCGGCGTCTTGGCGGTTCCAAAATCCGAACCGCGAAGGCGCAAAGGGCGCAAAGGAAGGAAGAAAAGACCTTCACGCTCTTGGCGTCTTGGCGGTTCCAAAATCCGAACCGCAAAGGCGCAAGGGGCGCAAAGGAAGGAAGAAAAAACCTTCGCGCTCG
>CAZQKE010000089.1:0-67871 GCA_964593865.1 uncultured Anaerolineaceae bacterium
GTGTACAAGCCCCGGGAACGTATTCACCGCAGTGTGGCTGACCTGCGGTTACTAGCAACTCCGACTTCATGCAGGCGGGTTGCAGCCTGCAATCCGAACTGAGACCGGCTTTGGAGGATTAGCTCCGCCTCGCGGCTTGGCGACCCATTGTACCGGCCATTGTAGCGTGTGTGTAGCCCTGGACATAAAGGCCATGCTGACTTGACGTCATCCCCACCTTCCTCCGGCAATAAACCGGCAGTCCCGCTAGACACGTGTAACTAGCAGCGAGGGTTGCGCTCGTTACCGGACTTAACCGAACACCTCACGGCACGAGCTGACGACAGCCATGCAGCACCTGTGCACGCTTCCCGAAGGATCGTTCCGCTTTCGCTTCACTACTACGTGCATGTCAAGCCCAGGTAAGGTTCTTCGCGTTGCCTCGAATTAAACCACACGCTCCGCTGCTTGTGCGGGGCCCCGTCAATTCCTTTGAGTTTTAGCCTTGCGGCCGTAGTCCCCAGGCGGGATACTTAACGCGTTAGCTACGGCACTGATGACGATAGTCACCAACACCTAGTATCCACCGTTTACGGCGTGGACTACCGGGGTATCTAATCCCGTTCGCTCCCCACGCTTTCGCGTCTTAGCGTCAGGTGCGGGCCAGGACGCCGCCTTCGCCACTGGTGTTCCTCCCGATATCTACGCATTCCACCACTACACCGGGAATTCCACGTCCCTCTCCCGACCTCAAGTCTCGCAGTATCGAACGGCCTCTCCCAGTTAAGCCAGGAGCTTTCACGCCCGACTTACGAGACCGCCTGCACGCGCTTTACGCCCAGTAAATCCGGATAACGCTCGCCACCTACGTTTTACCGCGGCTGCTGGCACGTAGTTAGCCGTGACTTATTCCTGGGGTACCGTCCTTCCTCGTCCCCCAGAAAAGCGCTTTACAACCCGAAGGCCTTCATCGCGCACGCGGCGTTGCTGCCTCAGACTTTCGTCCATTGGGCAATATTCCTCACTGCTGCCTCCCGTAGGAGTCTGGCCCGTGTCTCAGTGCCAGTGTGGGGGGTCACGCTCTCACGCCCCCTACCCGTCGTCGGCTTGGTAGGCCGTTACCCTACCAACTACCTGATGGGCCGCAGGCCCCTCCCAAAGCGCCTCCGAAGAAGCTTTAATCTGCCCTTCAGGGCAGACCACATGGGGTATTAGCCACCGTTTCCAGTGGTTATTCCCCTCTTTGGGGCAGGTTACCTACGTGTTACTCACCCGTTCGCCACTCTCCCCCTTAGACGAATCCAAGGGTTCCCGTTCGACTTGCATGTGTTAGGCACGCCGCCAGCGTTCATCCTGAGCCAGGATCAAACTCTCCGTAAATTTACTTACGAGTTTGCACCCAAACCGAGGTTTGGGACCAGGCCGCAACCTGGATTTGGCCCCAAAGGTGCTCGCAAGCTTTCCTATCACTCTTCAGCTGTTAAGGTCCTTCATCCTCAAGGGTGGCGGAGTATATCACGCTCTTTTCCCCTTGTCAAATCGGGGCCGCTCTATGGCTCGCCACCCTGCTTGGGCCTTCCTGCCAGGCTGCTATCTCCGGCCACCCTGACAAGCCCCATCGCCCTCTCCGGGCGAACCGAGGCGGGAGTTTACCACTACCTTTTGGTTTTGTCAAATCGCGAGTTGCGTGTGGCTTGGAGATAAAACAACCAGCAGATCAATCCTTCAACCTGCTGGCCATCGGCCTGACATCGTCCCAGGCCCACATCCCATTAAGGTCCAATTGCGCTGCTATTATACCAAAAGACTATCCCCTTGTCAAGCCCCTAATTTGCCGATTCTCAAAATTTTTCCGGGTCAGGCCAGGTCGTAGGCCAAAAAAAGGGCCGTGACCGGACCGGACTGACCGGGTGGATAAAAAGCGTCTAGGAAGCCGCTGACACGAAACCCGATTTTGAGATAGACCAAAAGCACAGGGTTGGTCACGGGGGCCACGGCCAATAAGGTGCGGGCTTGCTGCCGACGGGCTTGGGCAATGGCCCGGTTGATCAGGCAGGTTGCGATCCCCCAGCGCCGATAGTCGGGCCGGACAAAAACCTGATCTACATTGGCCGCCCAATCCCAGGGGCGGCGGCTGACCGAGGCGATGCCGACCAACTGTGTCCCATCCCAGGCCAGTAACAACTCCCGATCCGGATCATCTAGATAGGCAGCACATTGTTCTCCCAGGTCCGGGTAGCGGCGGCTCAGGTCCACGACCGCTGCCCGATCTCGGGCTTCGGCCCGTCGATAGATTACGGCTCGCGCCCGCCGCCAGTCGCGCAGGGCCTGCAAATGGGTACGAAATGCGATCTGGTCGTCGGCGGGCAAATCCTCCGGGGCAAAGGCACGGACTTCCTGAGCGTCATCTCCGGCCCGCAGTTCTCCACCCACGGTGTGGGCAGCATAGAGGATCAACACACCGGTTGGGGGTTCGTGACCAAAGGTGTAAACCCCCAACATGCCGTCCAACTCTACCTCCAGGCCGGTTTCCTCCCGCACCTCGCGTACGGCGGCTTCCTCGGCCCGTTCGTCGGCCTCGACATAGCCCGCAGGCAGACACCATAACCCTCTCTTCGGCTCCACCCCTCGCCGTACCAGGACGACGCGCCTCTCTACTTCAACAAGAACGCCGGCTCCCACCACAGGGTTGAAGTAGAAGACAAAGCCGCACGCCGGACAGGTTGGTCTCTGTCTTTCCCCATCCCTGCGCCAGACCAATTCGGTGGCACATTTGGGGCAGTATTTGACATCCATGCGGGCCGCTTCACCATCGTTTAGCTCAAGGCGAAGGCCAAGATGATCAACAGGACGAACAAAGCAACGGCGGTGATGGCGATCCGTTTCAGGTCTTCAATGACATAGTGGTACTCGGTGGCAAAGTCCACTTCTTTGGGTTGCTGTGTAACGGTGTGGATGGGTTGGGTCGGACGGGCTACACGCACCGGTTGCACAGGTTTTGCAGTGCGCCGTCGGGCGCGACGGGATTTCTTGGCCATAATTCAATCTCCTCTCAGGTTTTGACGATACGAATGCGATAGCGTAACAGCACTTCGCTGCTGATAAGACAAAAGAGGATGATCCCCTGGATCAGCTTGGGGATGCCGGAAGGTTGGATCTCGCGCCCGGCCAGGAGAAGGGAACCGAACAGGATGGAGACCGGCACGACGACCAGAGGGTTCAGTTTGGAAAGCCAGGCGACGATGATGCCGGTAAAGCCGTAGCCGGGTGAGATGGCCGCCTGCAAGCGATGAACCACGCCCGAAATTTCGGACATGCCGGCCAGCCCGGCCAGCCCGCCGGAGACCATCATCACCAGCACGGTGTTGCGCACGATGTTGATACCGGCATAGCGAGCAGCTTGGGGGTTATCACCGGTCAGCTCAATCTCAAACCCCCATTTGCTGCGATACAGGACCCACCAAAGCACCACGGCGGCGACGATGCCGATCAGAAGGCCCAGGTGGGTGGTCAGGCCGCGAAAGGCCGGGACCCGGTCGGCGAAATCGGAAAGGCGAGGCATCCAGGCCGATTTGGGGAACATGGGACTCATCTGAAAGCCCCCCTCCGACCAGACGGCATAGATGAAAAAGTTGATCAGAGAAAGGGCAATGTAGTTCATCATCAGGGTTGTCACCACCTCGTTGACGTTGAGCTTGGCCTTGAGGATGCCTGGTATAAAACCCCACAAGGCCCCGGCGGCGATCCCGGCGACGGCCATGGCCGTCAGCATGATGGGCGCGGGCGTCTCCGGCGGCAGGAGGGGCGTCAGGACGACGGCGCTGGCGGCAAAGGCCCCGACGAAGAGTTGCCCTTCCGCACCGATGTTCCACAGCTTCATGCGGAAGGCGATGGTGCAGGCCAGGCTTGTCAGGATGATGGGCGTGGCTTTGACCAACGTATCGGAAAAGACACCGATGCTGCCAAAGGATGCCTGGGCGATGTGGGCGTAAGCCCGCAAGGGATTGCCGCCGACAACGGCCAATACGATCCCGCCCAAAAACAGGGCGACCACAATGGCCCCCACCGAGATCAAGGGAGGCATCCAGCGCGGAACTTCCTCTATGCGCGGCTCCACCCGAATTGCGAAGGGTATTTTCCCTTTCTTTCCCATCGTTGCCGTTTCAGACACCGTTCTTCTCCCCGTCGTCAACTTGTCCCGTCATCATCAGCCCGATCCGCTCTCGTGTGGTCTCATCCACCTCACCGTGCACCTCGCCCACGATCCGGCCTTCGTACAGGACGGCGATGCGGTCGCTCAAGGAGATGATCTCATCCAGTTCCTCCGAGACCAAGAGGATGGCCGCCCCCCGACGGCGCAGGTCCAGCAGCAGGCGGTGGACTCCCTCAATAGCGCCCACATCCAGTCCCCGCGTGGGTTGCATGGCGATCATCAGCTTCGGTTCCGCCGAGATCTCGCGGGCCAGGATGACGCGCTGCAGGTTGCCGCCGGAAAGAAAGCGGACGGGGGTATCCACCGACGGCGCGCTGATGTCATAGGCTTCTTTCAGCTCCTGGGCACGGCGGCGGGCGGTGGGGTAGTGGACGGCCCAGCCGTGGGCAATGGGCGGCCGGCGGTACGATTTGAGGATCAGGTTGTGGGTGATGCTCAGATTGGGGGCCGAACCGACCTCCTTGCGGTCCTCCGGTACGTGGGCCACCCCCTGCTCGATGGCGGTGCGGGCCGAGCGGTTGCTGACCTCCCGGCCGTTGACCAGGACGCGCCCGGCGGTGCAGGGGCGCAGGCCGGTGATCACTTCGGCCAGCTCCCGCTGACCGTTGCCCGCCACCCCGGCGATGCCCAAAATCTCCCCGGCGCGGATTTGGAAGGAGACATTGCGCAGGGCGGGCAATCCTTTGTCGTTTTCGGCGGAGACGCCCTCCACCGAAAGGACGATCTCCCCCGGCTCCTGCTCCTCCCGCTCAATGTGGAAGAGAACCGGTCGGCCCACCATGAGCCGGGCCAGGTCGGCGGGGGTCGTTTCGGCGGGGCGCAGGCCGGCTGCCGTGACCCGCCCCTTGCGCAGGACGGTGATCCGGTCGGCGATTTCCATCACCTCGCCCAGTTTGTGGGAGATAAAGACCATAGATTTGCCTTCGGCGATCATGCTGCGCAGGATGGCAAACAGGTCTTCGATCTCCTGGGGGGCCAGGACCGCCGTGGGTTCATCCAGGATCAAAATATCCGCACCGCGATAGAGCATTTTGAGGATCTCGACGCGCTGCTGCTCGCCCACAGAAAGCTGCCAGATCTTGGCCCTGGGGTCCACATAGAGGCCGAAACTCTCGGCCAGCTCGGCGATGCGCCGCTCGTAGCGGGACAGGTTCATCACAAAGCGCGGCTCATCAAGGCCCAGCAGGACGTTTTCTGTGACGGATTGGGAAGGGACCAGCATGAAATGTTGGTGGACCATGCCGATCCCGCGCTCGATGGCGTCGCGGGGGGAGCGAAAGGCGACCGGTTGGCCGTGGACGCGGATGATGCCCTCTTCGGGCCGGTAGAGACCGGCCAGGACGTTCATCAGCGTGCTCTTGCCCGCGCCGTTTTCGCCCAGCAGGGCGTGAATCTCGCCGCTGCGCAGCGTAAAGTCCACCCGGTCGTTGGCCAACACGCCGGGAAAACGTTTGGTGATCCCCCGCATTTCTACGGCAAAATCCTGGGGATTAGACATAAGACTCTCCCCGTGCGAGATCATCCAGGAAAGCTTGGAATTTGTCTATATCCTGCCAATGTCTATCGTGCATCGGCAACCCACTGCCCAGGGACAACAAAGGGCCGGGGAGACAAGCATCCCCCCGGCCCCTTCTCCCCTCAGTCTGACAACTCCGGCAGCTCGGCGGTGATGCCTTCGGCCCACCAGTACATGCAGTACTTGCATTCCAGACCGGGTGCACCGGGCGGGAACTGGTCTAGGTCGCTTTGCTCCATCTTTTCGCCTGCCGGGACGACAATGTTGCCCTGGTTGTCCTTGATCGGCCCGGCAAAGACGTCAAAGCGGGTGAATTCTCCGGCCAGCATCTTGGCCAGCGTGTCCTTTACCAACTGCACATCCTCGGCAGGGAGGTCGGCGATGCCGGGCGGCGGCGTCTCCCCTTCCATAAAGCCAAAGAGTCCCAACGCGCCGCTATCGGCGTCAAAGTAGTGCCAGCCCACCTCATAGGTCCCGTCGCGGACACCCTCGGCAATCTGGACATAGACCGGCCCCCAGTTCCAGTAGGGCGCGGTCAGGCAGGCATCCACCTTGCAGGAACCGTACCAGTCGTAGGTCACGCCCCACTTGCCCTTCTCCTGGGCCACGTCGGCCACGGCGGGCGTATCGGCCCCGGTAAAGACGACTTGGGCACCGGCGTCAAAGAGGGAGGCGGCAGCTTCCTTCTCCACAACCGGATCGTGCCAGGTGTGGATCCAGCGGACGTCCATCGTGCATTCAGGGCAGGTCTTTTTCATCCCCAGGGCGATGGCATTGCCCAAGCGGATCTCCTCCGGGATGGGGAAGGTGGCCATGTAGCCCAGTTTGGGGTTGCCGTCCACCTTGGCCCGCGAACCGGCCAGCATCCCGGCCAGGTACTTCATGTCTTCCATGGCCCCGAACAGGTTGCCAAAGTTCTTCTGGTTGGACTTGTAACCGCTGATGTGGATGTAGGTGATGTCGGGGAATTCCTCGGCGACCGTCTCCATGGCATCCATGTAGCCGAAAGAGGTGCCGAAGATTAGGTCAAACCCTTTGCGGGAGAGGCTGCGAAAGACCTGTTCCGAATCCGCGCCTTCGGGCACGTTCTCGATGTAGGCCACGTGGACATTGTCCATGTGCTCACCCACATACTCCAAGCCTTCATAGTGAGCCTGGCTCCAGCCGCCGTCGTCGTGGGGGCCGATGAGGACCATCGCCACGTTGAACTTGCCCTTCTCAATGGCCGGAATCTCGAACCCGCCGACCACTTCGGGCTTTTCCTCGCCGCAAGCACTCAGTGCCAGGGAGAGGAGCAACACGATCACAACCGCCCATGTTCCTTTTCTGGTCATTTCATCCCTCCTCTATTTTATTGTGACGGATTGAACACCGCGCCACAACGGTTCGCCGTCGTCCGTCCGGCGCGGGTCAATTATACCCCAAAATCTGATGGGCGGCAAGTAAACGAAAGGTGGGAGCGCAAGCCCAAGCCGCAAGCAGGATTGAACCGGTCGCCGGAAAAGCGGATGGCGGGAGGTCGGCAAGCCGACCGTACGGGGATTCTGGGTAACCGCTTGCCTCTGTCGGCCCAAATGGCCAGGGGCGTGGTGCGTGGAGAGGAAACGGTCTGACCGGCGGCCGGGAGATTCTACCGCGAGAGCACGCCTTTGCTGCCGAAAGGACAAACCGGTGATTGTGGTTACCGTTGCCAACCTGCCCGTACCGGTGTTGATCTACGCCGGTCGGTTCTCCTCCGTGGCGGCCAACCCTGGGCGGGAACCGGGAAGTTTATCGTGCTTTGTGCATCATCCGTGCCCTGTTTCCCGGAGACCGTTGCGCTTCGTCGGGGATGCGGATCCGACCGGTAGGTCTTTCTGGGCCGGTTGATGCTTTCCCGGCTGTCCCGTTGCAATGTGGCTCTGTACTTATCCTTCTATGATCCGGTGGTAGGGGATGAATCCTTTGCTCCCCCAGCCTCGGCCTTCGCGGGCATCTAGGATTTCCACATTAATTTCGGCCAAGCCGTCTACCAGCGATTGCCGGTCCACGTCCTCTACTTTGACGGTGACGAGCTGTTTGTCGGGTTCTTGGGCCGGTAGGGTGGTCAAGCGGATGATGTTGCCTCCTAGTTCGGCAATGCGACCTGTCAACCGCGCCAATTCCCCTCTGACATCGCGGACGACCAGAGTCAAGCGCACGCCGGTTGAGCGCGCGCCCAGTTGCTCGACAAAGATGTTGAACAGATCGGTCTCGGTGATGATGCCTACCAACCGATCTTGGCGCACCACCGGCAGGCAGCCGATTTTGTGCTCGGCCATGACCAGGGCCGCCTCCTCCAGGGGGCAGTCTTCTTCAACGACGATGACTTTTCTGGTCATGGCGTCACGGACCTGCATTTTAGCCAGCAGAAAATTGATTTCCCAGACGCTCAAAGAGGTAGCCGGAGAAGGGGACGCTTGTAGTAAGTCGGTTTGGGTGACGATGCCTACCAATCGGTCCTTCTTTTTGACGACCGGTAGATGGCGCAATCGGTTCTTGCGCATCAAACGGATGGCTTCTTCGACAGAAGTTTTGGGTGAGACGACGATAGGATCTTTGGTCATCCAATCCCGCACGAACATCGGTTCTCCTCCTCATCTTGCCCGCTCGAATTTATCCAGCTGCACACCGGCGGCTTCCAAAAAACCGACGGCGATCTCGTCGGGGTATTCGCCGCCGTAGACGACACGGACGATCCCGGCATTGATGATCATTTTGGCACAGGTCAAGCAGGGTTGATGGGTGACGTAGATGGTGCTACCCGAAACATCCACGCCGTGGAGGGCCGCTTGGATGATGGCATTCTGTTCGGCGTGGAGGGTGCGCACACAATGGCCGCCGACCATGAGGCAACCAACTTCGGTGCAGTGGGGCAAGCCGGTTGGTGCGCCGTTGTAGCCGGTGGTCAAGATTCGCTTATCGCGGACGATGACGGCCCCTACGGCGGCGCGCGGGCAGGTGCTCCGTCGCGCTACCTGGAAGGTAATCTCCATGAAATAATCGTCCCATGCCGGGCGCCGCACCGATTCCGCAACCTGCCGGTCATTCCCCCATTCCCTATCGGTCATTCTTCCATTCCCCATTGGTCATTAAGGAATCCTCTCCGTCTCATCCGCCTTTGTACCGAACAGGCGATCTCCCGCATCGCCCAGACCGGGGACGATATAGCCCCTGTCGTTGAGGCAGCAGTCGGCAGCGGCGATGTAGATGTCCACGTCGGGATGGGCCTGTTGCATGGCGGCGATCCCTTCCGGTGCGGCAATGAGGCCCACATACTTGATGCGCTGCAGGCCGTGGCGTTTGAGAATGTTGCAGGCCGCCACCGCCGAGCCGCCGGTGGCCAGCATCGGGTCCAGCAGCAGACAGAGGTCTACTTCCTCGGCGGAGGGCAGCTTGCAATAATATTCGACCGGCTGCAAGGTCTCTTCATCGCGGTAAAGGCCGATGTGCCCGATCTGGGCTTCGGGCAGCAGGTTCCAGATAGGGTCCACCATGCCCAGCCCTGCGCGCAGGACCGGGACCAGGGCCACCCGCTCGGCCAGGGCGTAGCCGGTCGCCGGGGCCAGAGGGGTCATGACCGTTTTGGTGACCAAAGCCAGGTCGGCCAGGGCTTCGTAGGCCAGGAGGGTGGTGATCTCCCAGGTCAACTCCCGGAAGCGACGCACGCCGGTATCGGCCCCCCGCAGGACGGTCAGCTTATGGCGCACCAGCGGGTGTTTGGATTCATAGACATTTTTGGGTACCTTGTTTGCAGAGTTCACGGATTTCCCCCTGTATCCAAGCTACCTGCGGCGATCCGTTCGGTGAATCGGGTGTTTTTGATTCTGCTGCCCGTCAGCCATGCCGTTGGGCAAAGCGGGCCATGCGCTCCAACGCCTCCTCTATCTGTTCATAGGCGGTGGCGTAAGAGCAACGCACGTGCCCCGCGCCGCAGGCACCGAAGGCACTGCCCGGTACGCAGGCCACCTTTTCCTCCATCAGCAACCGTTCGGAAAATTCCTCGTCGCTCATGCCGGTTGCCTCAATGGAGGGGAAGGCGTAGAAGGCCCCTTTCGGCTCAAAGCAGGTCAAGCCGATGCTGTTCAGCCCGTCTACGATGAGGCGGCGGCGGCGGTCGTAGCGGGCGCGCATCTCTTGAACCGCTTCTTCGCCGCGACGCAGGGCTTCCAGGGCGGCGAACTGGGCCGTGGTCGGTGCGGACATGATGGTGTACTGATGGACTTTGCGCATCGCGCCCAAAATCTCCGCCGGGGCGGCGGCGTAGCCGATACGCCAGCCGGTCATGGCATAGGATTTGGAAAAGCCGCCCAGCAGGATCGTCCGCTTTTGCATCCCCGGCAAGGAGGCGAAGCAGGTGTGCTCCACGCCGTAGACCAAGCGGTCATAGATCTCGTCCGAGATGACCAACAGGTCATGTTTTTCGGCCACGCGGGCAATATCCAGCAGACGTTCGCGGCTCATCACCGCGCCGGTGGGGTTGTTGGGGTAGGCCAGCAACAGCGATTTGGTCCTCTCGGTGATGGCTGCTTCCACTTGGGAAGCAAGCAGCTGAAAATCGTTCTCCACATCGGTACAGACATTGACCGGCTCTCCCCCGGCAAAGATCACCTCCGGGTTGTAGGAGACAAAGCACGGCTCCGGGACGATCACCTGATCGCCGGGGTCCACGGTGGCGGTAAGGGCCAGATAGAGGGCCTCGGAGACGCCGACGGTGATGAGCAGCTCGGTCTCCGGGTCATAGCGCACGCCGTAGAGCCGTTCCAGGTGTTCGGCCAGGGCGACGCGCAACTCCATGATGCCGGAGTTGGAGGTGTAGTGGGTTTCCCCAGCTTCCAGGGAATCGATCCCGGCGCGGACGATGCCCGGCGGCGTGGCAAAATCGGGTTCACCGATGCCTAACGAGATCACATCATCCATCGTAGCGGCAATGTCAAAAAAGCGACGGATACCGCTGGGTGGCACGGCCTGGACTTTTTGGGCGACAAAGGTCTTCATTTGTCCCATCTCCTTTGATTGGTCATTGTTCATTCTTTGGTTTCTACGGTCCAACGGTCTTTCCGCTCGCAGTAATGCAGGTCAAACCGTCGGGCCGTGTCGGTGCATACCCGAAATGCAGGGCCTTGCGGCGTGCGCCAACGGGCTTCTATCTCGGCAACGGCGTAGTGGTGGCCCTGCCAGGTAAAAGCACGCGGCTCTTGGGCGTATGTGTAACCGGAATAGCACTCCACCCGCGCCTCGGCAACCCCTGTGCCGGGGCCTGGTTCCTCGGCCATGTTCCCCTCACTTCTTGGCTTCTATGACGGCCAGCAAGGAATCGAAGGAGCGGGAAAAAGCGATCACCCCATCATCCAGCAGCTGACGGGTCACGGCGTCCAAACTGATGCCCAGGTCGGCGAGCCGTCGTAGCAGATCACGGGCTTCATCTATCCCTTCTTCCAGGGTGAGGGCCACCCGACCGTGGTCCAAGAACGCTTCCAGGGTGACGGGCGGCAGGGTGTTGACCGTATGAGGGCCGATGAGCGGCTCCACGTAGAGGGTATCGGGGTAGGCCGGGTTTTTGGTGCTGGTGCTGGCCCAAAGGGGCCGTTGGACCCGCGCACCTCGGTCTGCCAGCCGTTCCCACCGTTCACCGGCAAAGATCTCTTTGAAAAGGGCATACGTAGATTTGGCGCAGGCGACGGCGATCTTGCCCTTCAGGGCCTTTGCTTGGGGGCTGGCAATGGAATCCAAGAGGCGGTCTACGGCGGTGTCAATGCGGCTGACAAAGAAGGACGCCACCGAGGCCGATTGGGAAAGGTCCAACCCGGCGACGGCCCGCCGTTCCAACCCGGCGATGTAGGCGAGGGCCACGTCGCGGTAGACATCCAATGAGAAGATGAGGGTCACGTTGACGTTGACCCCCTGACCGATGAGGGATTCGATGGCGGGAATGCCCTCCGACGTAGCCGGGACTTTGATCATCACATTCGGTCGGTCTAGGGCGGTGTAAAGGCGCTTGGCTTCGGCGACGGTCCCTTCGGTGTCATGGGCCAAGTGGGGGTTGACCTCCAAACTGACGTAGCCGTCTTCCCCTTCGCTCGCCTCAAACACAGGGCGCAAGATGTCGGCAGCCCGCCGAATATCCTCAATGACCAGATCTTCGTAGATCTCCAGGGTGGATTTGCCCGTGGTGGCCAAAAGGGCCAGGGCGTCGTCATAGTCGTCGCTGTGGCCGATGGCTTGGTTCAGGATGGTGGGGTTGGAGGTGACGCCGCGCACTCCCTGTTCGACCAGGGCTTGCAGCCCTCCGCCGTTGAGCAATCCCCGACTGATGTTGTCATACCAGATTGACTGGCCCAATTCGGCCAAGCGGTGTAGTTTCGTCATGATGCGTCTCCCTAAAAAATGGCGGACCGTCTACGAATTGAGTGCGGATGTACCCGACCCGGCGGCACAGGTTTCCGTCGGTTGAAGCCGCACCTTGCAGGCCGTGGCTGCGGTCCGGTGCGGGCAACCTTTTGAAAACATTAGCACGAACCGATCATTTTGTCAACTGCATCATCGCACATCACCCTCGGCCCTTTAGTCGGTAAGCAGGTGTGCGATGGTCACGCCGGTTCCCCCTTCTCCCTGCTCGCCGGAACGGTAGGAGCGGACCAGAGGATGCTCCCGTAGGTGTCGGCGGACGGCCCGGCGTAACGCACCGGTCCCTTTGCCGTGGATGATGCGCACCCAGGGCAGCCCGGCCAGAAAGGCGTCGTCCAGGTAGCGGTCCAGCTCCGGTAGGGCGTCCTCCACCCGTCGACCGCGCAGGTCCAATTCAATGCCGGGGGAAGGGGGCGGTTTCGGCAAGGAGACGGTCGGCTCCGGCGCGGCCTTGCGCGGCTTCCGCCGTTCCAAGTCGCTCCGCTGGACACGGACGCTAAAGGCCCCGACCTGCACCTCGGCCCTGTCGCCCTCCAGGGCGGTGACCTGCCCCGTGGTTCCCAGACCGACGATGAACACCGTGTCGCCGACGGCGATCTCTCCGGGCAGGGCTTCCGGCTCCGGTGGCGGCGGTGGGGGCGGAGGGGCAGCGGCTTTTTCCTGGGCGGCCAACCGCTCCCGGGCCTGGGCCAGCCATCGGGCCGTCAGGGAGGATTGGCGGCGGCGTTCGTCCAGTTCCTCTTGCAACGATTCAATTTCCCGGCGGAAGCGGGCCAACTCCCGGCGGGCTTCGGCCCGCGCCTCGCCCAAAATGGCCGCCCGTTCCCCTTCAATGGCGGCCAGGTGGGCGGCCAATCGCCGTTCTTGCTCCTCCACCCGCCGTTTGGTCTGAATCGCTTCATCACGGGCGGCGGCCGCTTCTCGGTGCGCCTGCTGAATCTCGGCCAGGAGCGATTCGGCGGCCCGTTCATCGGGCGAAACCAGGGCACGGGCCGCTTCTACAATCTCGGCGGGCAGCCCTAACCGCTCGGCAATGGCGAATGCGTTGCTGCGCCCCGGCAGCCCGATCCGCATCCGGTAGGTGGGCGAGAGGGTGTCCAGGTCAAACTCCATGCTGGCGTTTTCGACGCCGGGTGTGGTCTGGGCGAAGGCTTTCAGCTCCGAATAGTGGGTGGCGACCAGGGTGGTAATGCGCCGTGCCAACAGATGGGCCAACAAGGCGCGGGCCAGGGCCGAACCCTCTACCGGGTCGGTGCCGGCCCCTAGCTCATCCAGCAGCACCAGACTGTGCTCGTCGGCCCGCTCCAGAATGTGGATGATGTTGATCAGGTGGGCCGAAAAGGTGGAAAGGGATTGCTCAATGGATTGTTCGTCGCCGATGTCGGCATAGATGCCGCTGAACACCGGCAGGCGACTGCCTTCGGCGACGGGCAGGTGCAAGCCTGCCTGGGCCATAGCCGCCATCAGCCCCACCGTTTTGAGGGAGACGGTTTTGCCGCCTGTGTTGGGACCGGTGATGACCAGGATGCGGTTGCCGTCAAGGTGTACGTCAATGGGCACGACCGTTTCGGGGTCAAGTAAGGGATGCCGTGCCTGTCGCAGGTCCAGGGGGGAACCGATGGCCGGGTCGGCGTCGGGGACCATCGTCGGCGGGACGGCCTGAATGGCGTCGGCGTAGCGGCCTTTGGCCAGGGCCAAGTCCAGGGCGGCCAGGGCCTCTACCGTCCAGGCCAATTCCTCACCGTGCCCGGCGACTTGGGCCGAAAGGTCGGCCAGGATGCGCTTCACCTCGCGGTCTTCCTCGACCTGCAGTTGCCGCCAGCGGTTGCCCATCTCCACCAGGGATAGGGGTTCAACGAAAAGGGTTGCGCCGCTGGCCGATGTATCGTGGACGATGCCGGGGATGCGCCCTTTGAAGTCGGCCTTGACGGGGATGACGTACCGCCCACCCCGCCGGGTGATGATCGCCTCTTGCAGGTAGGGCGCGTTCTGGGGGTTGGTGAGGATGCGGTTCAGCCGGTCCAGCAGTCTTTCGTGGACGGCCCGCAGGTCGCTGCGGATGCGGGCCAGTTGGGGGCTGGCCTGGTCCACCACTTCGCCTTGGTCGTTGAGGCAGCGGCGGATTTCGTCGGCCAGGGCCGGGCAGGGTTCGATGCGGGCGGCGATGTCGGCCAGGAGGGGAACCCGGTTGCGCAGGCGGTGCAGGGTGCGGCGCACCCGCCCTCCGGCGCGGAGGGTGCCGAGGATGTCCAGCAGGTCGTCCGGTTGAAGGATCGCACCCCGTTGGGCACTGTGGGCCAGGGGGCGGACATCGCGGACACCGCCCAGGGACAGGCCGCCCTGGGTGTCCAGCAGGTAGCGGGCTTCGGCGGTTTCCTGCAGCCGTTCCCGGACCTCATCGGCAAAGGGGGTAGGAGTGAGGGCCAGAGCCATTTCCCGCCCGGCGGAAAAGGTGGTGTGCCGGGCCAAATGGGCCAAGACCTGGGGGAATTCCAGGGTCTGGAGCGATTTGGAATCCATCGGCTACCGCAAGGATCTGAAGATGTCGGGCGCGAGACCTTTGGGCATCCAGGGTCGGATCGTGAACATGAAAATGGGATACAGCCTGATAAAGATGGGAACCAGGTGAGAGGTGCGAAAGAACATCAGCATATTTTCGCGCAACGCGCTGCGTGCAATGTCGGTGGCGTACAGGACAAAAGAGATGGCGATCAGGGATAGGCCGATCCAAAAGCAGGTCAGGAGGAAACCGAGGACCATACCGCCGATCTGGTCAAATTGGCGAATGCCGGGCAAGGCGGTATCTCTGTAAGTGCGCCCCAAGACGAAGGTGGTCAAGGCGTAAAAGAGGATGAGGATCAGACCAAAGGCGATGCTCTGGCTTGAGGTTGCCGGAAGGGCACCGCTGGTCAGATAGCGGATCCAGCCGCCGACGGGGATGTACAGGGTCATAGCCAAGACGGTGGCAACATAGAGCACCAGGAGGCCGAGGGCCATCCGCACCAAGCCTTTGGTGAAGCCATAAGCAATGCCGGCCAGCAGAGCAAAGGTGATGACTACGTCAAAGGGGTTGAGCCAGGCCGGGAGAAAGTCCATCTCCACCCCCTCACCTGTCTCCGCCGTTGGCGGGTGACTTGTAAGAGCGGAGGACGCGTTCTATGCGGGCGATCAGCTCACGGCGCGGCAGTTTTGATTTGACGATAAAATCCTGCAGGTCGGTGCGGGCCAGCCACATGAGTTGATCAAAGGGTGAATCCAAAGCGGTGAGGGCAATGACCGGGATGTCACGGATGGCGGGGTCCTCTTTTTTGTGGAGCAGCACCTCCGCACCGTCCATGCCGGGCATCATCAGGTCCAAGAGGACCAGATCGGGTGATTCGCGGCGCATGGCCTCCAGCCCGGCTTCTCCTCCTTCCGCGCCGATCACGTCGTACCCCGCTTTGCTCAAGACCAGGCTGATGTACTCAATCATATCGGGGTCGTCTTCAATGCACAAGATCTTGGCCTGGGTCATTCCCCTTTCCCCTCCTGAGCGGTCAGGGCCGCATCGATGGCCGCCAGTAATTCTTTGCGCTTGAAGGGCTTGGTGATGTAATCCTTGATCTCGGTATGCTCCCGCCACATGATCTGATCAAACGGTGAGGAAAGAGCCGTCACGGCGATCACCGGAATATCACAGATGAGTGGGTCTTGGCCTTTTTCGAGCAGGACCGCTGCGCCGTCCATGTTGGGCATCATCAGGTCCAACAGCACCAGGTTGGGGCGGTGCTGCCTCATCATCTGCAGCCCTTCCATCCCGTCGCGGGCCACCAGGACCTCATAGCCCGCCGCTTCCAGGATGAGCCGCAACAGGTCCTGCATCCCCGGTTCATCTTCCATGCACAAAATACGCCCTCTCACTTCAATCACGCTCCCTCCCCAGAGGACATTGCCCAATCCATTGTAACAGAATCGGGGGTGAAAGTCAAACATGGTCGGTCAATGTTAGAGTTCGGGCCACAGGCCGTATTGCCCTTGCCCGAAACCCAAAAGTGGATTTTGCATTTCCCCCTTGAATGAGGTATAATCGCTCCGGTTTGGCGGAACCCACCCTGGCCACAGAAGTTGTTTGCGGATGGCCCGGTACACCCCGACCGAGATAGGTGTGTGATGCGAAAGGTTCGGTCTCATCCCTTCCTCTGGGCCGTGCTGAACCTGACCGGCTTGACGGCGGTCATCATCCTGCTGGCCTGGTTGTGGCGTAGACGGAAAACGGTCCGTCTCGCGCCGCCGCGCCGCGCCGTCCCCTCCGTCATCCCCACCGACATCCGGGGGTTGACCCAATCCGAGGCAAAAGCCCGCCGCCAAGAGGGCCAGGATAACGCCATCTTTGCCACGCCGCCGCGCACCGTCCGCGACATCTGGCGCGAGAACCTCTATACCGTTTTCAATTTCAGTCTGGTGGGATTGGCCGTCGCCCAGTTGATTCTGGGCCAGCCCCTGGGCGCATTGGTCAGCTTGGGAACCATCTTTTTGAACATCGGCCTCAACATTGCCCAGGAGATGCTGGCCCGCCGTCGTCTGCGGGCCGTCGAGCAAGCCGGGCGGCCCCAGGCTACCGCCATTCGGGAAGGCCGCGTCCACAGCATAGACCCTGCCGAGATCGTCGTCGGCGATGCGTTGGTCGTCGGCCCCGGCGACCAGGTGTTGGCCGACGGTGTGTTGATCGGCCGGGGCCGGATCGTGGTGGATGAGGCGATGTTGGGCCGGGGGCGGCGGGTTCCTAAAGGACCGGGCGATCCCCTCTACGCCGGTAGCATCTGCCTAGATGGGCGGGCCGTCTACGAAGTGCAGCGGGTGGGTGATGAACGGCTCATTGCCATCCGGCTCAAAGAGGCCCCTGCCGCCCGCCCCGAATCGACCCCCCTGGAGCGGATCGTTGAGCGGGTTCTGTGGGTGTTGCTGGGCGTCGTCGCCCTACTGACCCTCCTGCTGCTGGGCGTCTACTTCCGGCTGGACCGGGCGTTGCAGGTGGATGTGGAACCCTTTACCGATGCCGTTTCGGTCATTTTTAACATTGCCCCCAGCAGCCTTTATTTTATGATCGTGCTGACCTACGCGGCAGGTACGGCGGACCTGGCCCGCTTGGGTGCGCTGGTACACCGCGCCCGGTCCGTCGAATCGCTGGCCCAGGCGACGGTCGTTTGCTTTGCGCAGGCGGGGTTCCTCACCGGAACCCATGTTGAGATGCAGCCCATCGCTCCGCCGGAAGGCCACGAACCGGTGGCCGAATCGCGGCTGCGGCAGATCCTGGGCGATTTCGTGCGCAACACCTCCCTGGATAACCTGGCGACGCGGGCCATGCTTTCGGTGTTTGAAGGGACGCCGCGCACGGTGCGGGAAGAAGCTCCCTTCCTCTCGGTCTACGGTTGGTGTGCCGTCGCCTTTGACGATGACGACCTGCAGGGCGTCTACATCTTGGGCGAGCGGGAAGCGTTGGCGCCATGCCTGCCCGCCGGAGGCGAAGCTCCACCGCCGGAGGGCGGGGCGGTGGAGGTGGGCCGTCAGGTGCTGGACAAGATCGCCTCCCCCCTGGGGCGTCTCTTCCGCCGCCCTGCGCCTCGGCCTGAAGGGACGCTCTCCCAAGAGCTGCGCCCCATCTCCCCTGCTGCAGGGCCGGGTGCCGCAACGCAGACGCCTGCTCTTTCGGAGGAGGAGCCACCCCGCAAAGGATTTTGGCGGCGACTGGGCGGAGAGCGGGGGGCGGGCCTGCTGCGGAAGTTGGGCGGGCGGTTGGGCACGCTCCTGCGCCGGGGGGAAAAGCCGGATGGAGGAGCGGCCCCGGAGCGCGAGCCGTTGCAGGAAACCGTCTTGCTGTTCGCCTACACGCCGGAGCTCCGACCGCTCCACGGGGCCGACGGACGCCCCCGCCTGCCTGCTCCATTGATCCCCCTGTGCGAACTCCATTACACCGAGCAGGTCCGTCCCGAAGCGGTCGAAGCGATCCGCACCTTCACCGAAAGCGGCATCGGCGTCAAAGCCTTTACCTACGACGATCCGGCGCAGACGACGGCGATCTTGCGCCGGGCGGGGCTGGAGGAGTCCCTCCTGCGGACCATCACCGGGCCGGAGCTGGAGGCCCTCGGTGAGGAAGAGCGGCAGCAGGCGGCGGAGGAGCACACCGTCTTTGGGCAGGTCACTCCCGAACAGGTGGGCGACCTGGTCCGCGATTTGCGCCGCCGGGGGGAATTGGTGGTCGTCGTCGGCGACCGGGTGAGCGATCTGCCTGCCATGCGCCGGGCCGATCTGGCCATCGCCCGCCAGAGCAGCAGCCAGGCCGCCCTCAGCGCGGCAGACATTGTGCTCCTGGGCGATTCGGCGGATGTGTTGCGGCGGGTGCTGGACAAGGGGCAACGCATCGGCCGCGGCCTGTTGGATGTGCTCAAACTGAACCTGACCCAGGTCTCCTATTTGGCGATCCTCATTCTGGCCCTTTATCTGCTTTCCGCCGGGTTCCCTTTCAGATCGGGGCAGGTGACGGTCATCAACCTGGTTACCGTTGCTCTGCCGGCGGCCGGCTTTTCCCTGTGGGCCAGGGCGGGCGTCCTGCCCCGCAGGGGATTGGGCCGCATTCTGGCCCGCTTTGTGTTGCCCGCGGCCCTGACCCTGGGCACGGCAGCCGTCCTCACCTACCGCCATTTCTGGCTCCGAAGCGGGGAAATGGATTATGCCCGGCAGGCCATCACCCACCTGTTGGTCCTGGCCGGGCTGGGGTTGGTGATGCTCATGTCCCCGCCCTTGCGGTTGGAGCGGGGGTTGCGGGTGCGCCTCGGCGATCCCCGTTTCACCGCCTTGGCCCTCTCCCTGCTGATCCTGTTCGTCGCCGCGACCGTCATCCCCCTGGCGCAAAAGTACCTGTTTATCGCCCCTTTGCACCGTCCGGCAGACTATACCCTGGTGGGGGCGGCAGCTCTGGCCTGCATTGCCGTCCTGCGCCTGGTTTGGACGGTGCTGCCGGTGGAATAGAGGTTGTTCATGATGGAAGGAACCGTCGTCATCCGCAAGACGCCCTTTTTGTTTTTCAAACGCTTGATCCTGGTTGAATTCTTTTTCGCCCTTTTGCCGCTGGCACTCACCCTGCTTGCCGACCTGCGGGCCAGTTACGAAGCAACTCCCCTGGCGGCCAGTGTATCCTACCCTCTCCTGTTTGCCCTGGGAATTGCCACCCTGCAGGTGCTCATCCTCATCGTCGCTTTTGTGTTGTGGTATTTCCCCGTTTATGAAATAGACCGGGAGCGTGTTCTCTACCGTCGGGCCAATCTGTTTGAGGACCGGGTGCTGACCGCCACCCAGAGCATCACCGCCGTAGAACCACGGCAGAGCCGGTTAGGGCGGCGGTTGGGCTACGGCTCCCTCCTTATTTACAGCCGCGGGAACGACCGCCCGATCCACCTCCGCGACGTGCCCGATCCGGCCCGCCGCGCCGGGCAGATTTTGGCTCTGGTCGAGAAGCCACCCGCGCCTGACCGGGAACCCTCTTTGGCCGAGCTGCTTGCCCAGGGGGAAAATCAGCATGTGGAGTTCAAATCCAGCCTGCTGTGGGACTACCGTCGGCAAAAGGTGAACAAAGAGCTTTACGTCCCGGTGATGAAGAACATCGTCGCCTTCCTCAACACTACAGGGGGTACGCTGCTCATCGGTGTAGACGACGAAGGGCAGGTCCTGGGCTTGGAACCGGACTATCGCTCCATTCCCAAGCCCAATGCCGACGGTTTTGAGAATGTCTTCAACATGGCTTTCAACAAGATGATCGGCGTTGAATTCCGGCGGTTTGTAGACGTGCGCTTTGCCGAGATGGAGGGCAAGGAGGTCTGCATCGTTTCTGTGCGGCCTGCTTCCGAACCGGCGTTTTTGACCCACAAAGGGACGGAAACCTTTTACATCCGTGCCGGGAACGCAACCCAGCCCCTTTCGGTCAGCAAGGCGACCCACTATATCCGCGAGCATTTTGGGCAATGAGCCGTCAAACCTTGCCGCGCTTTTCCGCTCTGTTGGATGTGGGCTGGAAACTGGCCCGTAGGCTTCTCTATGCCCGCTATCGGCTGGGGGCGGCGGCGGTTATCGTCAACGAAAGGGGGGAAGTGCTGCTGGTACAGCACAACTACGCCCGCCAGGATTGGACCCTGCCCGGTGGGGCGGCCGATCCCCGCGAGTCGATCACCGAGACGGCCCTGCGTGAAGTGCGCGAAGAGACCGGCTTGACGGTGGTGGCCGAGTATGTGACCGGCCTGTACTACGAGCAGGATCTGGATATGCTCAATGTGGTGTTTTGGTGCACTACGCCCGACGGGCGTTTTGATCTGCGGCCCGGCAGGGGAGAGATCAGCCGCTGTGCCTTTTGGCCGCCCGACGCCCTGCCCCGGCCCATCAGCGACTACACGGTGCTCCGCATCCGGGATGCCCTGGCCGGGGCGCGATACCCCTTGCCCACCGTCGTCGGCCCGCGCCGCTGGCTTGAGTAAACGCCTTACCGTATGTCGTACACGCCCCGCACCTGATTGAGCTTGACCCGTGTCACCTCGCGGGCCATGTTGAGCGATTCGTGGATGTAACGGGCCATCTCCCCCCGTTGGCCTTTGGTGTCGCTTTCGTCGCGGTTGCGCCATTCCACGCGGACCTCGCGAATGCGATACCCGGCCCGATCCACCAGAAACAGGAATTCAACGTCAAAAGCCGTGACCTTCCAGCCGGTGGGCCTTTCCGCACGGCGTAGGAACTCCAAGTGGGGAAAGATCTCCATTGCCACGGAGCGGCGGCAGAGCTTGAACCCGCACTGGGTGTCTTCAATTTCGGGCAGGAGAACCAGGCGGCGCAGGGTGAGGAAGACGATGCTGCCCACCTTGCGCAGCAGCGACGTTCCCTGCCGCACCGTCTGGCGCGAACCGATGACCACGTCGTACCCTTGTTCGTACCAGGGCAGCAGTTTATCCAATTCATAGATGGGGGTGGATTGGTCCATATCGGTAAAGAGGACGGCTTCCCCTCGCGCCTGCCGGATGCCGGCCCAGACGGCCGCCGGTTTGCCGCCGTGGGGGATGTCTAGGAGGGAAAAGTTTTCCTTGTTCCGGATGCTTTGTTCAATCAGGGCGCGGCTGCCATCGGTGGATTCGTCGTTGACGATGATGACTTCCCAGGGGAAGGTCTGCTCCGTGAGATAGGCGTACACCTCGTCCAATACGCCTCGTTCCAGGTTTTTCGCCTCGTTGTAGCATGGGATCACAACAGAAATCATCGGCTCTGTCTCGCTGGCATAGTCTCCCGGCACAGGTCCAGGGTCTTCATGATACACTGGGCAGCCGACTTTGTCAACCGCGTCATGGGCAGCGGGCAGGGCCGACGCATTTATCGGTCAGGGCCTTGTAACCGTCCTCAATCCGGCCGTTTCATCCCTCACCTCTTTATGGGCAACCGTTGGCGTTGAAGGTAGTGCCCCGCGACACGGCCACACAGGTTACCGTGCCGTATACCGCACCGCCCACCGGCCGGGAGTTGCTCGCGGTGGCGGTGCCGCCGCCGAACAGGTAGATGCCGTAGTTCGTTGTGTTGTTCCCCTGGGCGCGCACCGTCACGTTTGTCACCGGTGCATCGGTCGTCCCTTCCGGCGCCAACAAGGCCGCGGCGAGATCGCCTACTTCTTCATTGATCACCGTCACGCAGGCTGACGTTAGAAGTCAAAACCAACGTGGTAAAGGACGTGTCGGGGCCGGTGCCGGCAACGGTGCTGGTGATGACGTCACCTCCTGCCCTGCCCCTTGCAGGTGGATGTAAGGCCTGATCGTCACCGTCTCGCTATAGACCCCCGGCGCCACCCGCACCGGGTACGGCCTGGCCGCCGTGGCGTCGGTGATGCTGTCTATGGCCGCCTGGATGGCGCCCACCCCTAGAAGCCGCAAGGACGGTGGCGAAACATGGGGGAAATTTGTTTGGAAAAAGTTGGGTGGCCGTACCGTTTGCGCTACTGTTTGATGTTCTCCTGAAGCCAGGTGGAGTATTCAAATTCACCCTGCAACCCAATGGCTCTGCCACCCTTGAGGGAACTTTCGGGAAGTACGGTGTAGTAGCCAAACCTACCTGTGAGCGACCGAGGTTCCTGGTCGAACCCGATTTTAGGCTTGTTTGGATAACGCTCGATGTCTCCGGGAAACACGTGGACGTAGAGGCCTTGCCGACTTTGGTACACGCGCACCCACGTAAGGGTCAATGCAAGACTGTTTAGAGGCATACCGCCATCAATATCATTCACAAGCGGTGGTATCTGAAAACTGGTATCAACATAAAATTCAGCAGTGCTTTTATCGGAAACTTGTGCAATTATGGGAACAACGTCGCTCAACGGCTGCTGAAGAATGTCGCCGTATTGAGGCCAGATGTACCTGCCTTGCACCTGAAAGAATAGAATATCTTTGAATAAAGTGTAGGGAACGGGTGGCCCATCATAAATGACCCGAAATGACCCCGTTGCTTTGCCGTCCGTGGTTACTTGCAGATCATCAGACGTCCAGGAAACTACATACTGTTGAGTAAATCCCCTGTTGTCAAGTTCGTTAAATGTCATTGCACCCACGAAGATTGGTATTTCTTTTAGGGAAGCCATAGGTGTTGCATATACAGGCCAATCTGATGTTAGGGTTGGGGTTGGTGCAATCGATTGTAAGCCGCAACTACTCAAACAAAACAGGGCACAAATACCCCCGATGATTTGTGGCACCAATCTTTGCCTTTCCATCATTGAACAATCCCTTCGGCGACCGCTTCTTCGGTTTGTGTCGTAGAAAATAGCGGTTGAAACCGCCCCTGGCGGGTTGTTGGCCGACCGCCCGCCTGCGCGGGCGGAAGCGGGAGCGCCCGCGTAGGCAAACGCCCGGCCCCAGGCCCGAAAGGAGCGACTTGAGTCGCCACTTGGCGATGAGCCGGGGATCGGTCCGCTTCCTGCGTTCTGACGAAGCAACACCGCGCGCAAACCGACCGGGCGCCCCGGTATCACAGCCCCATTATACAACAAGGCGTACCTGTTGACAACTGGCACGCTTGCGTTCCGGCGCGGGCCGGGGACGGACGCTTCCGGGCGGAGCAAAACAGGGGGCCGCGAGTCCGGCATTCGCCATTTGTCAAAACAGGGACTCTTTGTTATAGTGCCCCCACCGACGAAAGCCGAAGGCAAAACAGATGATGGAGGTAGCTCATGGGAGGCATCATTTGCGCCATCCGAGGCGGGCCGCACAGCCGACCTACCATCGCCAGGGCCATCGCCCTGGCCCAGGAAACAGGCCAGCCGCTCTACTTTTTGTATGTGGTCAACCTGGATTTTCTATCCCACACCAGCAGCACCCGCGTCCACACCATTTCGGAGGAGATGGACCAGATGGGCGATTTCATCCTGCTCATGGCCAAGGATGAGGCAGCCCGCCATCGGGTCGAAGCCCAGGGGGTGATCCGCCACGGCAACGTGCTGGACGAGATCATTGCCTTGTGCCATGAGCTCCGGGCCGAGTACCTGGTGCTGGGGCATCCCAAGATAGGCCGGGAGGACACGGTCTTCACCCACGAGCAGCTGCAGCGGTTCGTCGCCCGCATTGAGGAGCAGACGGGGGCGAAGGTCATCCTGGCCGGGGAGGCGGTCCCATGAGCAAGCAGGTGCGTCTTTGGGGGTTGCTCGCCCTGCTGCTGGCGGGCAGCCTGCTGCTGACCCTCCTGACGGGGCCGGACAGCCGAGCCGATGAGCCACTGCCCGCCCTCCTCACCGGCAGCGTCTACGACCGCCAAGGGACGCCGGTGCGCGACGCCGAGGTGCGCCTGTACGACGGTTCCGGCGGTGAGCCGCTGGCCGAAACGACGACCCAGCCCGACGGCCGCTACGCCCTGGTCCTGCCCGAAACCTTTGGTGACAACCTGACGGTCCACATAGAACGCGCCCACTTTGCTGCGACGGACATTCCCCTGGACGCCGAAACGGTGACCGCCCTGCGGGCCGGGCAGTCGGTCGTCCTGCCCGATACCACCCTCCTGCGGCGCATTACCGCCGCCTTTTGGATCGCCACGGCCATCTTTGCGGCGGTGTTGATCCTCATCGCCACGGGGCAGCTGCACAACACCCTGGCCGCTCTGCTGGGGGCCAGCGCCCTCTTTGCCGTCAGCTACCTGGGGCCTCTCCTGGCGCCGGAGCTGTTCATCTTTGATTTTGAGGGTGCGCTGCGCTACATTGACTGGAACGTGATCTTTCTCATTATGGGCATGATGATCGTCATCGCCGTTGTGGAGCGGACCGGCATCTTTCAGTGGCTGGCCTTTATGGCCTACCGCCTGTCGCGGGGCAAATTGTGGCTGATGCTGCCGATCCTGATGGTCGTCACCGGCGTTGCTTCCGCCTTTTTGGACAATGTGACGACGATGCTGTTGATGACGCCCATGACGGTCCAGATCGCGTTGGCCATGGGCGTCAACCCCCTGGCCCTCCTCATCCCGGAGGTGCTGGCCTCCAACGTGGTGGGCATCAGCACGCTGGTCGGCACGCCGACCAACATCCTCATCGGTTCCTACGCCAATCTATCCTTCAACGACTTTTTGCTCAACCTGACGCCGGGGGTGGTGCTGGCCCTGCTGGGCCTCATCGTCTACAGCGAGTTGGTCTACCGCAAGAGCTTCCGGGCCGCCGGGGGCGGCGGCCTTTCGCCGGTGTTGCTCCAGGCCCTGGCCGAGCGGGGGCGCATCACCCAACCGGACCACCTGAAAAAGGCGGGGGTGGTAGGCGCGGGCATGATCGTGCTCTTTGTCCTGGGCGAACACATCCATCTGCTGCCGGCGGTGACGGCCATCATGGGGGCCACGGCCCTGCTGGTCTGGATACGGCCCAACATTGAGGAGATGATCGAGGCGGTGGATTGGACGACGCTGGTGTTCTTTATGACCCTCTTTATCTGCGTCGGGGCCATTCAGGAGGTGGGGCTGATCAGCTTCATCGCCGACCTGATCGGCAACCTGGTGGGCGAAAACCTGCTGCTGGCCATGCTGGTCGTCACCTGGTCCAGCGCGCTGCTCTCCACGGTCATTGCCAACATCCCCTTTACGGCGGCCATGCTGCCGGTCATCGGCTATCTGACGTTGACCATCCCCGGCGCGGAGAGCAAAGTTCTGTTTTACTGCCTCTCGGTCGGTTCGGCCATGGGCGGCAACGGTTCCCTCATCGGCGCGTCGGCCAACATGGTCACGGCGGGCATCGCCGAGCGGGCCGGGCATCCCATCACTTACGGCTATTTCTTCAAAAAGGGCTTTCCGGCCTTGCTGATCACCGTCAGCCTGGCGATGCTGTGGCTGTTACTGCATTTTTTGGTGTTATGAGCGATTCTGTCTGAGAGGGGGTATGATGGGCGAGAAGATCAATCACATCCTCTGCGCCGTGCGGGGTAGCCCGCAGAGCCGTGCGACGGTGACGCGGGCCATTGATCTGGCCCTGGAACATGGAGCGCGGCTGACCTTTGCCTACATCGTAGACGCCGAATTCCAGGCCCAGACGATCATCGGTCGCCCGCTGAGCGTCATCTACCGTGAGCTGGTCCAGATGGCCGAGTTTATGATGCTGATCCTGGTGGACCGGGCGCAGCGGCGCGGCGTTCGGGAGGTGGATTATATCATCCGCGAGGGCAATGTGCGCCGGCAGCTGCTCCGGCTGGCCGCCGAAAGCGGGGCCGATATGCTGGTCATGGGTTGGCCGCTGAAGGGGCCGGGCCGCCCCACCTTCCGCCCTCAAGATTTTGAGTCCTTTGTGGCCGAGCTAAAGCAGGTGGCGGATCTGCAGCTGGTCACGGTCCCGCCGGATTGACCGACGGAACTCGGTCGTCGCCCAGGCGCGTGTGGAATGTCACCCGGATTCCACGGATTCACACGGATACGTTTGGTCTTCTACTTGTTCTCGTTCGTCCGTATCCTGTCAGATTTGTCTATCGGGAAACAACGCCTGGGCGTTCATCTCCCCTCGGTCGTACCCAATTCGGTCCCACGGATGATGTCAATGATCTCGGAGGGGGTGTAACCGCTCCGGTCGGCCAGGGTGCGGACGCGGGACGAGGCGTCGGCCTCGATCCCATAGTCCGCCAGGTGGGCCAGGCCATCGGCGAGGGATACGTTGTACTCGGTGCAGATCTCCTCCACCGTGAAGCGTCCCCAACCCATGCTCCCATGACTTTCCTCATGCTCTTCTTCGCCCGGCTCTGCCGTGGGCGGCGCATCTGCCGGGGTAGGAGTGGCCGGATCGCCGTGGTCCTCGTGCTCTATAATCACGCCCCCCGTATCCCATGCGTTCTTGAGCGATTCGCCCCAATCCATCACCGTGCTGAACGGTGGAATGGCCGCAATGGACCCGGCGGCGATGAGGAGGGTGAGGATCAGGGCGACGGTGAATTCGGCCTTGACCTTGTAGGCCCGGCTGACCCGATCCCGCAGGTAACTGAGCAACACCTTCCAGTTCAACACCAGATGCCAAATGCCGAACAGAAGGACGGCGTAGCCAAAGAGGGTATGCACCGCTTCCCACTGGCCCTTGTCCAGGGCGAGCAGCCGCCAATCGGTGAAATTGGCGATGCGGCCCGGTGGGGCGACGTACAGGGCGATCCCCGAAACCGTCAGGATGATACCGGAAAACAGGAGAAAATATGAAACGAGGCTGTGCCATTTCCAAGAACGCCGTGTCTTTGTCATCTTTTCCTCCTTCTAGGTCTTGTGCGTGGCGACTCAAGTTGTCCCCCTTGGGCTTGCGGCCGACCGCCCACCTGCACGGGCGGTCGGCCAACGATCCGCCGGGCGCGGTTTCAACCGCGATTTTCTACCAACCGCCTTGACCGTGGCCCTGTCCACCCCGGCCCCGGCCCATGCCGCCGGAGGGCATTCCGCCCTGTCCGCCGCCCCGCTCTACGGGCGAGCCGATGATGGCGTCATACGCTTCCTGACTCAGGTACTGGGGTGTGTAGGTCTCCCCTTCCCGTTCCAGCGTCGAGACAAAAGCCCGCAGGTGGTTGCGCGATCCCTTCATCAGGTTCTCGTAGACCAGGGTAATGTCTTCGGCGTCGGTCTGGGCCAGATTTTCCTCCAGGTCCAGGATGTCAATTTCCTCAATGGCCGCGCCCACCCGCAACGCATCCACCAACGATTGGCTGCCGGTTTCAACCAGGGAGTTGTAGAGGTCCTGAAGGTCCTGGTTGGTGAATTCACCGAGGTCCTTGCCCTCGGCAGGGTCTTCCAGGCCGTAGCGATCCAGCAAAGTCTTGACCGAGTCGGTGTGGGTCTGTTCGCTGTTGGCGATGTTCTGGAACACCTGTACCTGCCATTGGTCATAGAGGGTCAGGTACACGTCACGGGCCAGTTTTTCCTCCTCCCGCATGTACAGGAGACCGGCGATCTCGGCTTCGGTCAGGGTGGAATCGGTCGCCACCGGGGCGAGAGCCTCGGCCAATGCCTGCTGGTCCACGTCGGTAGCGCCATCCTGCCCGCTCACCTGGGTTACATCGGTCGCCGGTGGGGCGACGGCCGCTTCCTCCTGCGGCACGGGCGAAGCGACCGGGACCTCGTCCGGGACCGATGTCGCCACATCTGCCGCTTCGGCGGTGGGCGTAGCAGGGACGGCCGTCGGCGTCCCGCACGCCGCCAGCACCAGAGCGATGATCGTCAAAACGGCAAGGCTCAAGCCTATCATTTTCTGCTTTCTCATTTTGTCCTCCTTACTTTCGCGCCGGGGCGAGATGTGCATCCCCTGCCCCGTTAGGTTGCTTTGATCATAGCACCTACTTTTGAAAAAGTTGTGAAGGACTTGTGAAACAAATGAGAGGATAAAGGGCAATCCCGCGGCCAACGACCCGCAAGCAGCGTTTGACTTTTCACCGTGGAGCCGTTAGAATAGAAACGCAAGGGGGAGAAAAGGACGGGGCAAAGAACCGGAGATCACTGCAAACGAGGAGGTCAAGACATGCGAGCCGTCATCCAACGGGTGCGTCGGGGGCGGGTTTCGGTGGAGGACAAGACCATCGGCGAGATCGGGCCGGGGTTGGTCATCTTGCTGGGGGTCGGTCGGGGCGACGGCGAAGCCCAGGCCGATAAGCTGGCGGCCAAGATCGCCCGTTTGCGCATCTTTGCCGATGCCCGGGGCAAGACCAACCTTTCGCTTCTGGATGTGGATGGGGAGGCGTTGGTCGTCTCCCAGTTCACCCTGTACGCCGATTGCCGCAAGGGGCGACGGCCCAGCTTCGTCCATGCCGCGCCGCCGGAGGTCGCCGCGCCGCTGGTGGACTATTTCGCCGAGCGGCTGCGCCGGGCCGGCGTCCGCCGGGTGGAGATGGGCGAGTTCGGGGCCATGATGTTGGTCGAGATAGAAAATGACGGGCCGTTCACCGTGATCTTGGATAGCGATGATCTCTAACGACGCACCGGGCGGCTCTTTTGGATCTGAACCCGGCGGGAACCGGCAGCCGTTCACAAAATCGCATACCGCAGGGCCGGAGTGCGCCGGGGAACGGCTGATTTTCCACCTCCGGCGTCTCAAAATGCACCGTTCCCGGACGGGAACGGATGGGTCGTGCGAACATAACGGTTTGGGCAGATCGGCCAGGTGTGGTAGAATAGTAGTGCAAGAAAGCGTAATCTTCGGAGTAGCATGATGGGGCAATACCTGGACATTGATCCTTTGCAAGCAGAACAAATGGACGGCGGATTGCTGGGCTTGTTGCGCGAACCGGTGCCCGGACGGGGATGGGTGTCTGCCGGGCAATCCAAAATCTGGCGACCGCCTACCGATGTCTATGAAACCGATACTTATGTGATCGTCAAAGTCGAGATCGCCGGGATGAAAGAGAGCGACTTTTCCATCTCCCTGGATGCCAAAACGTTGGTCATCAGCGGCGTGCGCCACGATCCGGCGGACAAATTAGGCTATCAGCAAATGGAGATCATGTACGGTCACTTTGAGACCTACGTTCATTTGCCCCGTGCCATTGACCTAGACGGGATCGAAGCAACCTACCAGAACGGCTTTCTTGACATCCGCCTGCCCAAAGTCCGACCACGCCAGATCCCCATCGTGAACGGAGACGAGACCGCGTGATGAGGGAACGAGACCGATGACAGAGCCACAAAACACCCAGAACACAGAACCGGATCAACAAGAAGAAGAAACCGCCATCCCTTCTGAGTTGGCCATCTTGCCTCTGCGGGGGGTAGTCGTCTACCCGTTGACCTTCCAGGCCCTCAACGTGGGCCAGCCCCGTTCCATCCAACTGGTGGATGAAGCCACCGTCAAAAAGCGGATGATCGGCCTGGTCACGATCCACAACGACGAAGTGGAGGAAGCCGGACCGGATGATGTGTACCGGGTCGGCGTGGCCGCCGCCATCCACCGCATGATCAAAGCTCCCGATGGAACCATCCGCCTGCTGGTCCAGGGCGTGGAACGCATCCAGATCGACGAATGGACCGCGACCGAGCCGTACCTGCGGGCACGGGTTCACCCCATTCCCGACACGGTAGAGGAAGGGCTGGAGATAGAGGCGTTGATGCGCAACGCCACCGATCTGTTGCGCCGCATGGTCTCTTTGGTCTCCCAACTGCCCGATGAGCTACTCATGGCCGCCATCAACCTGGACGACCCTCGGCAGTTGGTCTATTTCATCGCCACCAATATCCGCATGGAGATCCCCGACGCCCAGGCCATCTTGGAAATCGACAGCGTCCGCGAAAAACTGCTCAAACTGACCACCATCCTCACCAAGGAGCTAGAAGTGCTGGAACTGGGCCGCAAGATCCAAAGCGAGGCCCAGGGCGAAATGGAGAGGATGCAGCGCGAATACTTCTTGCGCGAGCAGCTCAAGGCCATCAAAAAGGAACTGGGCGAAGAGGATGAACAGGCCCTGGAGGTCGAAGAATACCGCAAAAAGATCGCCGAAGCGGGGATGCCGGAGGAGGCAGAAAAGGAGGCCCTGCGCGAACTGAGCCGTATGGAAAAGATGCCGCCCCAGGCTGCCGAATACTCGGTCATCAAGACCTATTTGGACTGGCTGACCGAGATGCCCTGGCAGGTGACGACGGAGGACCAACTGGACGTGGCCCACGCCCGCAAGGTCCTGGACGAGGACCACTATGACCTGGAGGACATCAAAGAGCGCATCCTGGAGTACCTGGCCGTGCGCAAACTCCGCCTGGAACGCCAAGCGGAGCGGGAGGAAGACGAGCCGACAGACCTGATCCGAGGCGAGCGGGAAGGTGTCATCCTTTGCTTCGTCGGGCCGCCGGGCACGGGCAAAACCAGCCTGGGCCGTTCCATCGCCCGCGCCCTGGGGCGCAAGTTTATGCGCATGAGCCTGGGCGGGATGCGCGACGAAGCCGAAATCCGAGGCCACCGGCGGACCTACATCGGGGCCATGCCGGGCCGCATCATCCAGATCATCAAGCGGGTGGGGACCAAGAACCCGGTCATCATGCTCGACGAAATTGACAAAGTGGGCAGCGACTGGCGGGGCGACCCTTCCTCCGCCTTGCTGGAGGTGTTGGACCCGGAACAGAACCGCGATTTCCGCGACCACTACCTAGATGTGCCCTTTGACCTCAGCCAGGTGATGTTCATCACCACGGCCAACATGTTGGGGGCCATCCCTCCCGCCCTGCGCGACCGGATGGAGGTCCTGGAGCTGGACGGCTATACCGAGGATGAAAAGGTCCACATCGCCAAAAAATACCTCATCCCGCGCCAGATCAGGGAAAACGCCCTGCGCCCGGAAGAGATCTCGTTCGACGACGAAGCCATCCGGGGCATCATCCGCGACTATACCCGCGAAGCCGGTGTCCGCAACCTGGAACGACAGATCGGCAAAATCTGCCGCAAGGTTGCCACCCGCGTCGCCGAAGCGGAAGAGGACATCTCGGTCCGCGTGACAAAGGAGGACCTGGTCGAGTTCCTGGGCCGCCCTCGCTTCTACTACGAAGTGGCCCAGCGGACCGAAATCCCCGGCGTCGCCACCGGCCTGGTGTGGACGCCTGCCGGTGGGGACATCACCTTCGTTGAGGCGACGCGGATGCCGGGCAACAAGCGGCTCATCCTGACCGGCAAACTGGGCGATGTGATGAAAGAGTCGGCTCAAGCCGCCGTCAGTTACGTCTACTCCAAAGCGGAGGAACTGGGCATTGACCCCGATCTCATCCGCAAGAGCGACCTGCACATCCACGTTCCGGCGGGAGCCGTGCCCAAGGATGGGCCGTCGGCGGGCGTGACCATGGCCACCGCCCTCGTCTCCCTGCTGACCAATCGCAAAGTGCGGGCCGATGTCGCCATGACCGGCGAGATCACCCTGCGGGGCCAGGTGCTGCCGGTGGGCGGCATCAAACAGAAGGTCCTGGCCGCCGCCCGTGTAGGCATTGACACCGTGATCCTGCCCGCCCGCAACGAGCCAGACCTGGAAGACATCCCGGAAGAGGTGCGGGAAAAGATGACCTTCATCTTTGCCGACCGCGTGGACGAAGTCTTTGCCGCCGCCTTGCGCCCCCCGGAGCCGGAAGAGGAGCACGCACCCAAAGATTCGGAAAACATCGAAGCAGACAATGAGGAGCAAAAATCCGGTGCAAACGGTTCGGAAGAAGATTCTGATCATTGACGATGACCCTGCGGGCACACGGTTGCTTTCCGCCGTGTTGGAGATGGAGGGGTTTCAGCCCCTGATCCTGGAGAATTGGCGAGATCCCCTCAAGGAGGTAGCGCAATTACAACCGGACCTGGTGATCATGGACGTTTACCTGCGGACGACCACCGGGTTGCACCTTCTCAGCCGCTTGCGGGAGCATCCCGACCCCCAAGTGGCCCGCATCCCGGTCCTGATGATGTCCGCCGAGAACCAGGCACACAAAAGCGCCCAGGCAGGAGCCAACGGGTTCCTGGAAAAACCGTTCCAGATTCAAGATCTCCTCGACGCCATCCGAAATGCCACGGCTTGAACACACCCCACGCAAGCCCCGTAGGCGTTCCTGCCGGGCGCGAGGCATCACCCGCTTTGCCGTAAACGAGATTTCAGAAAAGTGAGGAATTCATGTGACAAAGAAGAAAAAAAAGAAGATGCAGTGGTACAAGATGGACCTGCATCTCCACACACCCGCTTCTGCCGATTGGCAAGAACCGGGGGTTGACTATTTGGACCTGCTCCACACAGCGGAGATGCGGGGGTTGGACATTATTGCCATCACCGACCACAACACCGTTGCCGGTTGCGCGGCATTGCAGGCGGACATTGAGAAACTTGATTTATTGGAACGATTGGGGAGAATCCAGCCTGACGAACAGCGCAGATTGGACGAGTACCGGCGCATTGGGAACAAGATTTTGGTATTGCCGGGGTTTGAATTCACGGCCACATTGGGATTTCATATTTTGGCCGTCTTCCCGCCCGAAACCTCGATCCGCCGATTGGAACATTTGCTGCTGGAGTTGAACGTACCGGCTTCCATGCTGGACGAAGGAGCGACCGAAGTCGGGGCCACCGTTGATGTCCTGACCGCCTACCGCCTCATTGACGAAGCGGGGGGCCTGGTCATCGCCGCCCACGCCAACTCAAGCCACGGCGTGGCCTTACAGGGCCTCAACTTTGGCGGCCAGACGCGCATCGCCTACACCCAAGACCGTCACCTGCACGCCCTGGAAGTCACCGACCTGGAAAAGCGAGGCCGCCGGACGACCGCCTCCTTTTTCAGCGGGCGCAAACCGGAATACCCCCGGCGGATGCACTGCATCCAGGGATCCGACGCCCACCGCCGCAACCGCGATCCCGACGATCCCGGCCGTTTGGGGTGGGGCGACCGCGTGACCGAAATCCTGTTGCCGGAGCCGACCTTTGAGGCCATCAAGGCCGTCTTTTTGGGCGATGACTTTTCCCGAACGCGGCCCTACCGCCCGGCCAAAGCCCCTTTTGACCACGTCCAAGCCGCCCGCGAAGAAGGCCCCAGCATCGTCCAAGCCTTCCACGAGAGCATGACCAAGCGCGGTGGGCGGCTCCATGCCATCCTGCGGGATGTGGTCGCCATGGCCAACACCAACGGCGGGACCATCTTTGTCGGCGTCAAGGCCGATCCTAAGGCGATCCCGGCGGGCATCTCCGACCCGGAGGCGGCCGCCGCCACCCTCAAGGCCGAGATCCAACGCATGATCACCCCGCCCCTGGACGTAGAGATCACAACGGTAGAAACCCATGGCCGTCCTGTGCTGCAGCTGAGCGTCCCCCTGGGCGAAGATGTACCCTACGCCCTGGACGGGACCAAAATCTACCTCCGCCAAGAGACCGAGACCCACCAGGCCATGCGCGACGAAATCGTCGCCCTGGTCCGCCGCGCCCTGCAGGGCAAAGAGCAGGATGCGGAAAAGGCCGAAGCAGAAGAGACGGCAGCCGGGGGCGTTGAACCACCGGGAACCGGCGTCCAAATCCTGGAAACCGTAGAGCGCAAGGGAACCCTTTACCACACCATGAAGAACCTGCGCAACGGCAGCATCGTCCACAACGTGACCCGCTCCTCGGCCCGGAAGCTATGGCGATACGCCATCACCGAACATGAAAACAACCCGGTGCAGGAGGACAAGGTCCGTTGGCAAGGCAACTTGGGGCTGTGGAAATCGTCGCGTCGGGCGGGAAAAGTGCGCTATGACCTGGTCCAGCGGATGCCCGACGGCCAGCTGCATGTCTACTATGGCGTCACGGAGGACGGCATAGACGGCCCCTGGCGCGTGTTTTTGGAAGAGTAAGGTCGGTCCAAGTTGCTCTTTTGGGGCTTGGCCGTCCGCAAGTGCGCCCGAATACACGAGTGGGCCGGGCACACTTGCGCGTTCGGCTCGATTCGCGGACGGCCCGCCCTGGCCGAGGGGATGGGCCGTCCCGCGGTACGTCGACGGGGATGAACCGCCGGTCGGTTCGTGCCGGGCTGCAATCCGGCATAAGGGCGCAATCTGTGACCGATTCCGGAGACCTGCGCCACGGTCCGGCGGGGGGGGTACCTGCAGAAGGGTTGTGCTATGACAACGAAATCATCTACCGATCCTTATGAGCAATACATCCCGGAGCCGAAATCTATCGAGGAAACGGGCCTGACCATGGGCTTTATCGCCGATCTGGTGCTCAAACTGGTCTACTACAAGAGCGAGATGAGCAGCATGGAGATCGCCGAGGAACTGGCCCTGCCCTACGTGGGCATCATGGAAAAGGTTCTGGACTTTCTCAAGAGAGAAGAATACATAGAGGTCTCCGGTTCCAAGGGGTTCGGGGAAAGGGGATACCAATGGGTTATCACCGGCAAGGGCAGCGACCGGGCGGTCAAGGCCCTGGATCGGGATATGTACATCGGCCCGGCCCCCGTCCCCCTGGAGGCGTATAACCAGATGGTCCGGCGGCAGACCATAGGCCGTTTACGCGTCGGCCCGGCGGAGGTTCGTCAGGCCCTTTCCCACCTGGTGTTGAGTGGGGAGTTGGTCAACCGGATCGGCCCTGCGGTCAACTCCGGGCACTCCCTCTTCCTGTACGGGCCGCCGGGCAACGGCAAGACGGTCATCGCCAAGGGCATTATCCGGATGCTCAAAGGACACGTCTACATTCCCTACGCCGTGACGGTGGACGGTCAGATCATCCGCGTCTTTGATGAGATGAATCACAAGCGGATCAAAGGGCCGCCGGAGCGGGAACGGCAGGAGGGCAGCGGCTTGGGCGCCCGGCGGTTGGACCCCCGTTGGGTGCGGATTCGTCGCCCGGAGATCGTCGTCGGCGGTGAGCTGACCATGCATAACCTGGACCTGATCTACGATCCCATCTCCAAAACCTACGAAGCCCCCCTGCAGATGAAGGCCAACAACGGGCTGTTCGTCATTGACGACTTTGGCCGCCAGCCGATGCGTCCCCAGGACCTGCTCAACCGCTGGATCGTCCCTTTGGAAATGCATATTGACTTTCTGACCCTGCAGACGGGCAAAAAGATAGAGATCCCCTTTGACGAACTGATCGTCTTTTCTACCAACCTGGACCCCAAAGACCTGGTGGATGATGCCTTCCTGCGGCGCATTCGCCACAAACTGCTGATTGATTACCCCGATGAAAAGATGTTCTACCAGATCATGCAACAAGAATGCGCCCGCCGGAACATGGACCTACCGCCGGAGGCGTTTGTCTACCTGATCCAAAAACATTACATCGCCGCCGACCGGCCCTTGCGCTCCTGCCATCCCCGCGACCTGTTGGACCAGATTGAAGATATTGCCTCCTATCTGGGAATCAAACCGGTCCTTTCCAAGCAGCTCATTGATGCTGCTTGCGAGAGCTACTTTGCCGAGGTCTGAGATGGCGATCCGAGTCGGAATCTTGACCGTCAGCGACCGGGGCTACCGAGGCGAATACCGCGATCTCAGCGGCCCCTTGATCCGCGAGATGGTGCAAGAGCGTTTGGGGGCCGCCGTCGAGCAGGAAACCATCGTGCCCGACGAGCGGGCGGTCATCGCGGCCACCTTGCGCACCTGGGCCGATGCTGCGCACCTGGACCTGGTGCTCACCACGGGAGGGACGGGGTTCGCTCCCCGCGATGTGACGCCGGAGGCAACCCGCGATGTCATTGAGCGGGAAGCACCGGGCTTGGTCGAAGCGATGCGGGCTGCCGGCCTTGCGGTCACACCCTACGCCATGCTCTCGCGGGCCGTGGCCGGGATCAGAGGGCGGACCCTCATCGTGAACCTGCCCGGCAGCCCCAAAGCGGTGCGCGAAAACCTGGAGACGATCTTGCCTGCCTTGCCCCACGCCGTAGAGCTGCTACAGGGCCGCAAAGGGACAGACCGCCACCCGGACGAACGTTCCCGGTCGGCCTGATCCCGCCACGCCACGACGGGGCGCAGGCAGAGGCGTCTATCGTTCCCGGTGTCGGCTTTGAGGCCGGGCGTGTGCCCTCATCTTGCCCGCCGTGGGATCGCGGAGGGGAAGCGCAAACCCTGTCGTCTCTCGGCGGTCCCTGCGCCACTACAGCGCGAACCTTGTAAAAAGGATATGGTGTCAACGGCGTATCCCGGAGGTAACGATGGAAGCAGATCTCCTCATCTATGATGCAGATCAGGTGTTGACGCTGGCCTCCCCCGGTGGCCCCAAACGGGGCGCGGCCATGAGCGATCTGGGGATCATCCCCAACGGAGCGGTAGCCATCCGCGATGGGCGCATTGTAGATGTCGGTCCTTCTGAAGAGCTGCGCAGCCAGGTGCGGGCTGCCCATACGTTGTACGTCAAGGGGGTTTTGGTCATGCCCGGCTTTGTGGACCCCCACACCCACCTGGTTTGGGCCGGGGAGCGGTCCGATGAATTTGAAATGCGTGTGGCCGGGGCCAGCTACCAAGAGATCATGGCCGCCGGTGGCGGAATTATGAACACCGTGCGCCATACGCGGGCGGCTTCCCTGGACGATCTGACGGCCCAAAGCCTCGCCCGCCTGGAGCAGATGTTGGCCCACGGCACGACGACGGTTGAGATCAAAACGGGTTACGGCCTGAACGTCGCCGACGAATTGAAGCAATTGGAGGTCATAAGCCGTTTGCAGGCCGATACGCCCGCCCGCTTGGTCCCGACCTTTTTGGGCGCCCATGCCATCCCCGCCGAATATACGGATCGCGCCGATGAATATGTGGACCTTGTTGTGGAGGAAATGCTGCCCGCCGCCGTCGCTTCCGATGCCCCGCCGACCTTTTGCGATGTCTTTTGTGAGGAGGGGGCCTTTTCGTTGGAGCAATCGCGGCGGGTATTGGAAGCGGCCCGCGATCTGGGCTTGGGCCTCAAGATACACGCCGACGAGTTCGCAGCCCTGGGCGGCACGCGGCTGGCCGTTGAACTGGGGGCCGTCTCGGCGGACCATCTGGTTTGTACCCCACCCGAAGAGATCGAGATGCTGGCCCGTTCGGATACGGTGGCCGTAGCCCTGCCGGGCACACCCTTCGGCCTGGGGCAGCAGGATTACACCCCGGCCAGGGCCATCATTGAGGCAGGAGGGGCGGTGGCATTGGCCACCGATTGCAATCCGGGGACCTCTTGGTGCGAAAATATGCAGTTCATGATCGCCCTGGCCTGCCGTTACATGGGCCTGACCCCGGCGGAAGCCGTCAGCGCGGCGACCATCAACGCCGCCTATGCCGTCGGCCTGGGCCACGAGGTCGGCAGCTTGGAACCGGGCAAGCGGGCCGACCTAATCCTGCTCGATGTGCCCTCCCATCGTCATCTGGGCTATCGCTTTGGCTCCAACCTGGTCCGAGCGGTCATCGCCGCAGGGCAGGTCCTCTGAACGCCCGGTCCGAGGCCTGGCCGGTCACCGACCGGCATCAGACTCCTCAAAAGCCGTTGAACCCCACCGTCACCTGCCCATCCCGGAGGATGGTAGGCACATGGCGGCGACCGCCGTTCAGCTCCAACATGCGCTTGAGGGCGTCGGGATCGGCTTTGACGTTGTACTCGGTGTAGCGGATGCCCTGCCGCCGGAGATCGGCTTTGGCCGCCGCGCAGTAGGGGCAGCCCGGCTTGGTAAAAATCGTCACTTCGCTCATCCGATACCTCCTTTACGTCACATTTTGCGTCTGAAACGGTCCTTTGGCCGTTCCGGCTGTGCATTCCGCGCCACAACGGCGGGGTGTGCCGAGGACCGGTCCCCGCGTTCCTCTGCCGCCTTTGGACCGCGGGCCGGAGGTTGTGCGACGGCGTGCCGCCCGTGCATGGGTAACCCTCACCCTCCTGCAGAGTAGGGCCGGTGCGTTTGCCGTTCCCGCGCCGGTCGCGCCGCCGGGGGATGGCGTTTCCCTGCGGCTTCTGCCCCCGCGGTGTGCCGTCTTGGAAGTGCCTTGCCCTCTCCCACAGGCCCCCTGCAGGAGGGTGTCTACGGAGCATTCGGCAGGGGAATCTCAGGTATCTTGGGCGATCAGCTGCACGTTGGCGTCATCGGGCGGGCGGTTCTTCTCGATCCATGCCTCAAACCATTCGGGATCCCACCAATGGATGAGGGCCGCTGCCCGGTCCGGTCGCTGGCTGAGGAGACTGTTGATGGCATACTTTTCCTGGTATGCTTTGTCCACCGCCTTGTCCACCTCGGTATGGCTTACCTTCCCGGCTTTCCACGCCTGGAAGGTTTCGCACAGGGGTTCCATAATTTTATGCCAGCGGTAGTTCCAATAATCGTCGGTCAGCTTCTCTTCCCACGTTTTGAGCGTCATCTTGTCCCCCTTCTTATCAGACGATCAGGGCATCGGCAATCAGGTCAATGACCCCTTTGATCTCAATGTTCAGTTCGTAGTGTTTGTTCAGGTCTTCCAACTGGGCTTTGCAGTTCTCGCACGCGGTGACGACCCACTTGGCCTCGGTCTGGCGGATCTGTTGGACTTTGGGCAGGCCACCCTCCATCCGCCGTTCGAATTTCTCATCGGCGGCGGCAATGAGACCGCCCCCACCACCACAGCACCAGTTCAGTTCACGGTTGGGCGTCATCTCCCGAAAGTCGGTGGCAACGGCATGGATCAGCGCCCGCGGCTCGTCGTACATGCCGGAGCTGCGCCCCAGGCTGCACGAATCGTGGAAGGTCATGGGGGTATCAAAAAGATTCGGTTTGATCTTGATCCGCCCTTGTTTCAGGTATTCGTAAGTCAAGGGCACGATGTTAAGCCGCTCAATGCCGGCGATCTCATCGCCGAACCAGCTTTCAAAGTAATTGAACAGAGTTCGGCTGGCGTGCCCGCATTCGGGATACACGATGGCTTTGACACCCAGTCGCTTGGCCTCGTCTACGATCCACTGGGCTGCCTGTTTGGATTTGGCCCCATCCCCGACAAAGTAGGAATGGTTGGTGGCCGTGAACATGCTCAGCGTCCAGTTTTCCCCGGCGGCGAAAAAGATCTTGGCCGCCGGAATGATGGCGTGTTCGCCCACAAGGGGCACGTACAGCATGTCGGCCCCTTCCTTGCCCACGGGGATCGTGAGATCGGGGTGGAACTCGGCCTGCAATTGAGCCTCCAGCTCGCTGACCTGTTCCAGGAAAAAGTCCTTGACGAATTCTATGATCTCGCCTTTGGCCACCTCCGAATCGCCGATCTCGGCGATGATCTCCGGCCCGATCCCCTCCTTGAGGATGGCGTAGCGGGCCGTGCCGACCAGTAAGCCGGTATCCAGGTCAAAAGGACAGAAGACGGCACAGCGTCGGCAACCGGTGCAATCCCACAGGGCCTTTTCCAACTGGGCGGCCAGAACGGCGTCGTTGTGGGGTAGCTCGTGGTACCAGTCCGCCAGCTTATTGTTGCCGGCCTTGCTGGCCTCCAGGGCCTGTTTGATCAAGACCATGCGCTGAGCCGGGATGTGAGCAGGGTCTTGGGAAACGGTGTAAAAGTGGCAGGCATCGGCGCAGGAGCCGCAGCGGACGCAAATGTCGGCATAGTATTGGATGGGCCGGTTGAAGCGGTCGCGCATTGTTTCGACAAATTGGTTCAACATGGTGAGGACCTCCTTAGCTCCGCATAACCATTTTGTTCAAGCCCGCGCCAACGGTGTGGAGCAGTTTACCAAAGGGGAAGTAGATCATCAAAATCTGGACCAGGGTAAAGTGCCAGATAAAGACAACACCGGCACTTTCCGGCACGGGTTGCCAGCTAAATTTGAACAACCCCTGCATGAATTCCCGGATCGCCTGTTGATCCACTTCCAGGACCAGACGCATGTGGAGACCGGTGATGGCAATGCTCGCCAGCAGGACCAGGGCGAAATAGTCTTCCGGCGTGGAAAGGACCTTGATCGTCCCCCCCCAGCGGCGGAGGAAGAGGTAGATGAGGGGGATGAAAAAGAGCAACCCGGCGGTCATCCCGGCAATGGCCGAGAAGGTATGCGTTTCCTCTTCCCCCCAGCCGAGCAGATCCCACAGGAAGTAAAAATCGGTCACGGTGCGGATGTGGCCCAAGAACAGGAGCAAAAGCCCGACGTGCATGATAAACCCCCCGGCCCACAGCAGGCGGTTGACACGAAAGACGCTCCGCATGGTGAACATGTCCACCAGGGCGTCGGCAATGCGCCCCAGGCGGCTTTCCGGGCGGGGGTAGAGGGAAAGGTGGGCCGTCACAGGGGGCTTTTGGAACCAGTTTCGCAGCCGATAGATCAACCCACCGATCAGGATGATCACTGCCAGGTAGGGTGTGATATAGGCCAGGATATACTCAACAGTTTCCATATTGCCTATCCTCCT
This sequence comes from uncultured Anaerolineaceae bacterium, assembly GCA_964593865.1. Classification (GTDB taxonomy): domain Bacteria; phylum Chloroflexota; class Anaerolineae; order JAAYZQ01; family JAAYZQ01; genus CAZQKE01. The sequence goes on from CAZQKE010000089.1 coordinate 40,401, forward strand.
TGATGTACCGTTTATGAAGGGAGGCCGGAAGCCGCGGTCGGGTTTGGCGCGGCTTCCGGCACGTGCCCGGCTACGCGGTACGGCGGATGTAGAACTTGAACACGCCTTCTTCCTTTTTGGCCTCCAGCAGCTCGTTGCCGGTGCTCTTGGCCCAGGCGGTGATGTCGGCCATAGAACCGGGATCGGTGGCCAGCACCTCCAAGATTTCGCCTACGGCGATCTTGGCGATCTCTTTCTTGGTTTTGACCACGGGCATCGGGCACTTGAGGCCCTTTGCGTCCAACGTCCTTGCAGGTGTGTATTCGCTCATCTTTGTCTCTCCTTTTTGTTTTTAGATGAATAGCTGAATGTCGGAATCCTGTGCTTCGGCGATAAAGGTTGCCGCGCCGACCGCGTCCTCTACTTCGTCAATCAGATCCTCCTTGTCAATTTCCATGACCTCCATGCTCATCTGGCAGGCCAAGAGTTTCACATCCAGATCAATGGCCATCTGGCGCAGTTCGGGCAGGGTAGTCACGTTTTGGGCCTTCATCATCTTTTTGAACATCCAGCGCCCCATGCCGCCAAAGTTCATCTTGCTGGGGCCGATGCCGTCAATGTCCTTCAGGAACATGCTCAACATGCGCCCGAAGAAACTTTTGCCCGTCCCCGTCTTCTTTTTGATGGCCTGCAGGCCCCAAAAGGTAAAGAACATGGTTGTTTCCATGTCCATTGCGGCAGCGGTGGTGGCGATGATAAAAGCACCCATCACCCGGTCCATGTCTCCGCTAAAGACGACGATGGAACATTTTTTCTTCTCCTCGCTCATTCTTTCCTCCTTTGCTAGATTCTACTCATTTGGGCGATATGTTGCAGGCGGCTGAGCAGGTTCAGCCGTTCGCGTCCGATCTCCGCCAGGGTGTCTGCCACCCGCTGCAGCAAACGGGAGACGCGTCGGGGGTGGTCATCGGGCACGACGTGTACCGTCTCGGCGGCGGCGTGCAGGGCTTGTTCCGAAAGGCCCAGGTCGGTCGCCAAGCGGGAAAGACGGACTTGCCAGGCCGATCGGTCGGCGGATGGCGGTTGTGTGGTGAACTGGCAACAAGCGGCGATGGCAACTTGGTGCTCTTTGACGATGACCGCGGCACTGGCGCACAACAAACCGGCATGGCAAAAGTGGACTTTGGCATCCTGCGATTGTTTCCAGGAGATGGCACAGCGTCGTCGCCCCTCGGCGGTGGAGAGGATCAGGTCACAAAATTTGCCGGAGTTGCTGATTTCGGCCATGGGGGAGCCTTCCGGATCGGTGATGATCGCAGCAACACCCAATGCCTCGGCGCAGATATTTTGAATGGCCTGGATGCAGGAGGGGGGCAATGCTTGATCGGAGGGGAGTGTCCCCGCTGCGGTGGGGTCGGTGGAAGGTTGGCCGCCGGTGCGCTGCCCCTGGAGCCAACGCTCAATTTCCCGGCGCGAAAACCGCCACTGACCGCCTACTTTGAAACCGTGTATCCGGCCGTCGTGCAACATGCGGTAGATGGTGATGCGGTCTACCTGCAGCAGGTCTTGCAGTTGTTTGGTTGTGAGTAGATCATCCACTGCCCACACCGGCTTTTCAAAGGTGTGGGCAGTGTATCACAGAAGGGGGAGGTTGTCAAATTTGTAATTGCATGTTGTAACAAGATATAACAGAAGATACAGAAGGAGGCGTTTTGTCATTCAACCGTCACGCTCTTGGCCAGGTTGCGCGGCTGGTCCACGTCCGCGCCGCGCTGCACGGCCACGTGATAGGCAAAGAGCTGCAAAGGGATGACGGTCAGTACCGGTGTCAGCAGGGGCAAAGTAGGCGGCACATAGAGCACATGATCGGCTTTGCCGGGGATAAAATCATCGCCCTCCGTGGCGATGGCGATGACCGTTCCACCGCGGGCCTTGACCTGTTCCACCTGGCTGATCATCTTTTCGTACACCCGGTCGCGAACGGCGATGGCTACGGTCGGCATTTTCTCATCAATGAGGGCGATGGGACCGTGCTTCATTTCACCGGCAGGATAACCTTCGGCATGGATGTAGCTGATCTCCTTGAGTTTGAGCGCACCTTCCAGGGCAATGGGATAGTTGATGCCCCGTCCCAGGTAGAGGAAATTCTCCGCCTTGTGGAAAAGGTGGGCCAGCGCGTCGTATTCTTTGTCGTTATCCAACACCCGACCGACCAGGTTGGGCAACGCCAGCAGCGAATCCAGCAGGGGAAGCATCTGTTCCGAGGAGATGAGGCCCCGCGCCTGCCCCAGGTACAGACCCAGGAGGTAAAGGTCCACCAGGGAGGTGGTAAAGGCTTTGGTGCTGGCCACGCCGATCTCCGGCCCGGCGTGCATGTAGATCACCCCATCGGCCAGGCGGGCGGCCTGGCTGCCGATGACGTTGACAATGGACCACAGTTTTGCCCCCTTGCGCCGCGCCTCCTCCATCGCCGCCAGGGTATCCACCGTCTCGCCGCTTTGGGTGATCGCCAACACCGCCGTTTGCCCATCTACCAAAGGGTCACGGTAGCGGAATTCGGAGCCGTAATCTACCTCAACGGGAATACGGGCCAGGTTTTCTATGAGGAACTTGCCCACCAGCCCGGCGTAGGCCGATGTGCCGCAGGCAACAATGGCGATCTTGGCGATGCGCCGGGCTTCTCGCTCGCTCAGGTTCAGGTCGTCCAGAACGACGCGGTTGGCGTCAAAGTCCACCCTCCCACTGATGGTATGGGAGATGGCCTCCGCTTGTTCATAGATCTCTTTCTGCATAAAGTGGCGGAACTCGCCTTTGGCCGCCGAGACCGGATCCCAGGGGATGGTGTGGGTTTGCTTTTGCCGAGAACGTCCGTCCAGGTCTGTGATGCGGACCCCTTTGGCGGTGACGACGGCCACTTCGCCGTTATCCAAGTAGACCATCCGCTGGGTGTGTTCCAAAATGGCGGGGATGTCGGAGGCAACGAACATCTCTCCTTGTCCCAAACCGATGGTTACGCCCCCGGCGTTGCCCAGACGGGCGGCTATCAGTTTATCCGGTTCGCGGCTGCTCATGACTACGATGGCGTGCGCTCCTTCGATGCGCTTCAGGGCCAGGCGGACCGCCGTTGCCAGGTCTGCACCTTGCTTCATGGCCTCTTCCACCAGGTGAACGATGGTTTCGGTGTCGGTTTCGGAGGAGAAGGTGTGCCCGGCAGCCTGCAGCTCACGGCGCAAGGTGCGATAGTTTTCCACGATCCCGTTCTGGATGAGGACGATCTCACCGCTGCAATCCAGATGGGGATGGGCATTGGTCTGAGAGGGACGCCCGTGGGTGGCCCAACGGGTATGCCCGATGCCGATTGTCCCCTGCATCGGTTCGGCGTTCAACAATCTTTCCAGGTTGATCAGTTTGCCCACCTCGCGGCGGATCTGTATCCGACTTCCTTGTATGACGGCGATCCCCGCCGAATCGTAGCCCCGATACTCCAACCTCTTCAATCCTTCGAAAATGATGTCCGTCGCTTCCCGGCTGCCTACGTAGCCGACGATGCCGCACATAGTCGCTCCTCCCGTGCTGCAATCGCAGAATGCTTTTGCAAAATTGCGGCTTGATGGCCGCGATGGGTTTGGGGCCGAATCCTCCGGAAACAGGTCCTAAACAACCTTGACGGTCACTTCATAGATCTCAACGCCGCCGTCCAGGCGGATGATCTTGAGTCGGTAGGTGGTCGTTGCGGTGGGACAGACTTGGCGAGAGCCGTGACCGACGACCCCTTCACCGTCCAAGTAGACCTCTCGGACATTTTCTACGTCCCAGCGCAACCAGGTGCACCCTCCCGCAGGGATGGTGGTGGCATCGGCCCGAAAGTCGACAACCGGTGCATTGGCCGGTGGGGACGTGGGCTTGGGGGTAGGCGTCGGCGGGGCGGATTGGGCGCAGCTCAGATCGTCAACATAGATGACGCCGCTTCCGCTGAAGCTATCGGGCACATCATCCAATACCAGGGCGCGGAAGTCAATAGGATAGTCCACGACGCCGTTGGAAGGGCCGTCAATGTGCCCCACCGGCCAGGGGGCGGTGGGATCAATCCAGGCATCCATCTGTTGCCAGCCGGTGTGTTTGACCTGCCCAAAGGTGAACTGCCAGGTTTCCCCTTGGGCGTCCTTGATCCAAGCGTTCAGGTAATGCTTACGCCCGTCGCCGTATACCCACATGCTGAGGCGGTTGGGCCGTCCACCCAGGGGAAAGGTGTGCAAAAAGACGACGAAATCGTTGCCGCCGGTGGGGAAGTTGTAGGCCAACTTTCCCGCATAAGAGCCGCTGTGGACCTGCTCGGTGGTCTGACTAAATGTGCCGTTGGGTTGATCGCCCCTGCGCCACCTGCCGAACTCCTCAAATCCCGTGATGGGGCCGGGCGCAGCAGGTCGGCCCTTTGCACCGGAGGGTGTCTTGGTCGCCGTCGGTGGGCGAGGGGACGGCACGGTGGGCGGTGGGGCGGTGGGCGAGGCGGCGGGCGGCGTTTTGATGCTGATGGGTGTCCAGGTGAGCGTGGGAGGCGGACCGACGGCCCCCGTAGGCACCCAGGTGGGAGTCGGTTCGGCGGTTTCTACAACGGTGATGTTGACCACAGCAGGGGCACCGGCAACCCCCGCCGTGTTGTATGCCACGGCCATCACCGCGTGGGATCCGGGTTGTTCTGCACGCCAGGGCTGGCGCACTTCAAAAGGGACGTTGGCCGCCGGGGAGGGGTTCTCAAACGCACCCAGCAGAACTCCGTCCACCCCGACTTCGACCTTGGCGACACCCTGACCGTCGGTCGCGGCGACGACGATGGCGATCTCCGTCCCCTGCGGGACCTGTTGTCCGGCCGTCGGCTCGGCGATGATGACGACCGGCGCGGTTGCCTGCCCGGCCTGCTGACGACCGCAGGAGACCAGGAGTATTGCCGCCAAGAACCACACCATCCCGAACCGTCTGTGCAGAAACATCGGTGCACCTCCTCCACAATTCGGACCCTGGCATTGTACACGGAAATAGGCACGTGGGCAAATCTCCGAAGGGCAGGTTGTTCATCCCCCGCCCACACCTTGCGAATTGACACCGCCCCCCCGATCTGTGGTATAATCACCCCACGCAACCAGGAGGAAAGGATCATGCCGACCGAAATACCCGTCGTGGAAAAGATTTTGAGCGCGAACGACCGCATCGCAGCCGAAAACCGCCAACTATTGGATGCACACGGCGTCGTTGCTTGGAACGTCATGGCTTCCCCCGGCGCAGGCAAAACCAGCTTGATTTTGCGGACCATCGAGGCCTTGCGCGACCGGGTGCGCATCGGCGTCATTGAAGGCGATCTGGCCGGCCGCGTAGACGCCGACAAGGTGGCCGCTGCCGGTGCCCCGGTGGTCCAGATCAACACCGGCGGCGGCTGCCATTTGGACGCTCCCCAGGTGCAGAGCGCACTGGCACGGCTCCCCCTGGAGGAGATTGATCTGCTGTTTATTGAAAATGTGGGCAACCTGGTTTGTCCCAGCGGTTGGGATCTAGGCGAGCATTACAAAATGATGATCGCCCATGTGCCGGAAGGCCACGATAAGCCGATCAAGTATCCCAACATGTTCGTCGTGGTAGACGCTTTTGTGCTCAACAAGATTGATCTGATCCCCTATTTGGATTTTGACACCGACGCCTTTCGCCGGGCGGTCCGCGCCCTCAACGCAAAGGCTCCTCTTTTTGAGCTTTCGTGCAAGACGGGGGAAGGGGTGGATGCTTGGGTGGAATGGCTCCGCTCTCATCGTTGAGGTTGTGAGGATACAAAGAAGCGGCCCGCAAGGGCCGCTTCTTTGGTGGGCAGGGAAGGATTCGAACCTCCGAAGGCTGAGCCAGCGAATTTACAGTCCGCCCCCTTTGGCCACTTGGGTACCTGCCCGTAAAGCGAGGCCCATTATACCCAAATCGCCGGATTTGTCAACCTCGGACCGTTGTTTTGCCGGGGCAGGGGAAGTGCATCTATTTTTCACCAATGCAAAGCCGGGGCGAGTTCCCCCGCCCCGGCGTCACAATAACCCGGCCGTCAGCCCCCCAGCCGCGCGTATTCTTCATCGATCAACCGTTCGTCCAGCTTCTTGAAGAGAGGTGCGGGCTTGCGCAACGCCTGCCCCGGCGGGAGTCGGCTCGGCTGCCAACGCCCTACCGCGCCACCGTGGTCATAGGTCAATGCCCGGTGACTGCGGGTTTCTTCCCGGTATTCAACCACCTGCTGCGTTCCGAACAGCCGCCCTTCGTAACCCAAGTACTCGTGCAACCGCTGGGCCGTATGGGGCAGGATGGGCGACAGGATCGTTTTCAGGTTGTCCACCACCTGCAAGATGACATAGACCGTCGTCGCCGCCGCGGCTCGGTCTTCCTTGATCTGGAACCACGGGGCCTTGCGGTCCAGATAAACGTTAGCCTCCCGCGCCAGGGCCATTGCTTCCCCCAGGGCCGCCCGGAACTTGCAGGCGTTGTAAAGCGCACCCACCGTCTCAAAGCCTGCTTCCACCTGGGCCAGCAGTGCCCGGTCGGCTTCGTCCAACTCGCCCGGTTGGGGAACGCGCCCTGCGAACCGCTTGTAGGCAAAACTGAGCATCCGGTTGGCCAGGTTGCCCCAGGTGGCGACCAGCTCATTGTTGTTCCGCTCAACAAAGTCCTCCCAGGCGAATTCGGTATCGCGGGTTTCGGGGGCTACGGCGGTCAGATAAAAGCGCAAAGGGTCGGGGTCGTACCTGCTCAGGAAATAGGGTACGTCCACCGCTGCACCCCGGCTCTTGCTGAACTTGCCTCCGCGGAAGTTGAGGTACTCGTTGGCAGGCACGTCGTAGGGCAGGTTCAGGCGGGCATCGGGATCGTCGTGATACAGCCGCCCCACGGCCAGCAGCTCCCCCGGCCAGATGACGGTATGGAAGGGGATGTTATCCTTGCCGATGAAATAATAGGTTCGCGCTTCCGGGTCGTACCACCATGCCTTCCAAGCGTCGGGTGTGCCTCGGTTCTTGGCCCATTCAATGCTGGCCGAAAGGTAGCCGATGACTGCCTCGAACCAGACGTAGAGCCGCTTGCCCTCATAGCCCGGCAGGGGAATGGGGATGCCCCAATCAATGTCGCGGGTGATGGGCCGCCCTCGCAGGTCCCGGACATAGTTGCGGGCAAAGTTGATGACGTTGGGCCGCCAGTGCTCCTTGTCGTGGGCCAGATAGTCACGGAGCCGATCGCCCAGTTTCGCCAGGTCAAGGAAGTAATGCTCCGTCTCGCGGACTTCCAGATTGGTATCGCCGCTGGCCTTGCTGCGGGGATTGATCAGCTCGGTTGGTTCCAGCAGCTTGCCGCAATGGTCGCACTGGTCGCCCCGCGCGTCGGGGTAGCCGCAGTAGGGGCATTCGCCTTCCACATAGCGGTCGGGCAGGAAGCGGCCTTCCTTGGGGCTGTAGAGTTGTTGCTGTACCTCTTTGTAGAGATAACCGTTCTCCAAAATCTTGAGAAAGATGTCCTGGGCAACGCGGTAATGGTTTTCCGTGTCGGTGTGGGTGAACAGGTCAAAGGTCAGGCCGATCTGTTGGTAGGTTTCCAAAAAGGTTTCGTGGTAGCGTTCAAAAATCTCGCGGGGCGAGACACCTTCTGCGTCGGCGCGGACGGTGATGGGCGTGCCGTGGGTGTCGGAACCGGAGACCATCAGCACATCGTTGCCCACCAGACGGTGATAGCGGGCGAAAATATCGGGTGGCAGGTAGGCCCCCGCCAGGTGGCCCAGGTGCTGGTAGCCGTTGGCGTAGGGCCAGGCAACGGCGACAAGAATCTTGGTCATGAATTCCTCCTCTACCAAAAAACTGAGCGAGGGAGTCCCCTCGCTCAGTTCGTTCGTGGCGTTCTTTACCGCACAGACAACGGCAAGGGACTCAGCGGGGATGCATCTTGATCGTCGGGGGGCACGCCCCCATGATGCCCGTGGCCGTTGAAACCTGGCGGATGATATGCGGTTGTGAGATATGAGTACCCGCAAACATAACTTCCCTCACCGTTGTCATTCTACCACAAGTCGTTGAAAAAGGCAAACAGGTTCTGATCCTTTCGTTTCTCATTTCTCAAGGGCATGGGTGAGCGGGGTGAGCAAACGCCACCTCCCGGTTTGACAAAAAAAGCGGTTTGCGTTAAAATGCAAGCCAAAGATGCCGCGGTAGCTCAGTTGGTAGAGCATTTGACTGAAAATCAAAGGGTCCCCAGTTCGAATCTGGGCTGCGGCACTCAAATTCAAAAGTTTGTCTTTGCGGGCGTGGCTCAGCGGTAGAGCATCTCCTTGCCAAGGAGAGGGTCGTGGGTTCGAATCCCATCGCCCGCTCTCGGTTTATTTAGGCAGCGGATCGGGCGACGTAGCCAAGTGGCAAGGCAGCGGTCTGCAAAACCGCGATCACGGGTTCAAATCCCGTCGTCGCCTCTGAGGGCAAACGGGCTGGTAGTCTCGGTGGGGGCTATCAGCCGTTTGTGATTAGGCGGGGCGGTGGCGGAATGGCAGACGCTGCGGACTTAAAATCCGCTGGAGGAATACTCCGTATGGGTTCGAATCCCATCCGCCCTACTTTTCCCCACTCTGGGCCGATTGCATTCTGACGGAACCGTATCCCTTTCCCCAACGTCTTACAGACAGAAGTCGGTGGCGACTCAACTTGCAGGCCATTGGACGGGTGTATTTATCGTTCCCACTGCCGGTCTCCTCGCGGAGACGCCGAGAGCGCGGGGAGAAACCAGGCAAGATCAACCGTTCCTCGGCGCACTCCGATGCGAAATTCTGTAAAGACCGTCGGCCGTGCGATTGGGAGCGTACATCGAAAGGAGAAGAGCCGTGAAAAAGGCGATCAAGTTTACCTCGGTCTTGCTGCTGGTCATGTTTTTAGCTTCCTGTGGAGCGATGTCCTACCAAGATGAGGTCCCGCCCCCCGAAGTCGTCGTGGAGAAACTGGTGGAGCGCGAAGCCGTTGGCGGACCTATTGCCGAAAGCGGTGGTATTGCCGATGTGAACCCGGTAGACCTGGCGACGGAGCGGATGATCATCTGGAACGCCAACATCTCCCTAACGGTGGAGGATGTGGAAGAGAGCATGACCGCCGTGCAATCTCTGGCCCGCGAGATGGGAGGCTATCCTATCAACATCTCTTCATGGACGGAAAAGGAGCAGCTCTACGCCACGGTGACGATCCGCGTGCCCGCCGAGCGGTTTGATGAAGCCATGGCCCGTCTGCGCGAGATGGGAATCCGGGTCAACCGCGAAAACGCCAACAGCGAGGATGTGACCGACCGGTATGTGGACCTGGAATCGCGGCTGCGCCATTTGGAGGCCAAAGAGGCTCAGTTGCTCAAGTTCATGGAAGACGCCGAGGATACCGAGGCCGTCTTGGCCGTTTATGAGCACCTGGACGAAACCCAGGCCGAAATTGAGCAGGTCAAAGGGCAGATGAAATATCTGTCCACCCTGGCGGCCATGGGGACCATCACCGTTGAGCTGTATCCGGAAGAAGCCGAACCGCCGGTTGTTGATGAGGATGGCTGGGATCCGGGCCGCACTCTGCGCAATGCCCTCCGGACGTTGCTCAAGGTATTGGAGGCTTTGGCCAATGTGGCGATCTGGATGGCCGTCTTTACGCTGCCGCTTCTCCTCCTGGTGGGGTTGCCCATTGTCCTAATCGTGGGTGTCGCGCGCCGCCGCAGCCGCAAAGCACGGCGGGGTGAATAGCAATTCATCGGCGGGCGGTCCACTCCGGCGAAGCGTAACGACGGCGGATCTCGGCGACCAACGCCCGCTCCCGCTCGGTGAGGGGCGCGGGGGTCAGGATCAGGTGTAACGCCTGGGCAAAGCCGGCGGACAGGGCCTGGGCTGCCTCTGTAAAAGAGACGGTGCGCCCTAGGGCTTCTTCCAACGTCATCGCCCGCCGATGCACTCGTGCCCGTTCGGTCTCCCGCTCCTCCGGCGTCAGGGCCAAGCAGTCCACAATGCGGGCCGGGTCGCCGTGGAGGGGGAGGCTGCCGTGTTGCAAGAGGCCGCCTTGTGTCCGCCATTGTGCGCTGCCCACCAGTTTGCGGCCGGCGACGATAATCTCGTAGTCGGAAGGGGTCTCGAAGCAGATGGCCGAAGGGGCAAGGCCGTGCTTGGCTGCCCCCGCCCGGCGGGCATCGGCTCCCAGAAGGCGCAATCCGACCAACAGCCCTTCGCTGAGACGGCGGTAGCTCTCTACCACATCACCCGTGGCGCGGGGATCGCTTTGCAACAGGGCCAAAGAATAGGTCAATTCATCGGTGTGAAGGATGGCCCGCCCCCCTGTGGGCCGCCGTACCACGTCCACACCGGCACGGATGCAGGCTGCCCGGTCCACATCGGCCAGGGGCTGATTGCGCCCCAGGCTCAGGCAAGGCGGAGACCAGCCGTAGAACCGAAGGGTGGGCGGGCTGGAGCCTTCCAGGACGGCGGTCAGGATGGCTTCGTCTACGGCCATGTTGGTCGCGCCGTCGGCCTGCCCGTCCAGGATCAGTCGCCATGTCGCAGAGGCATAGCCCATCGTCATTCGCACCTTTCGGCGAGCAGGTCGTATTCCAACGCCTGGGTGATGCGGACCTGCACCATTTCCCCCGCAGGCAGGCTGCCGGGCAGGAGCACCAACCCGTCGATTTCGGGGGCGTCTCGGTAGGAACGGCCCACGTTCCAGCCGTCGCCTTCCCCCTCAACGAGTACTTCCAGGGTGCGCCCTACTTGCTCTTGGTTGATCTCCAGGGAGATCCCCTGTTGCAGGGCCATCAGCCGTTCAAACCGTTCCTGCCGAACCCGGAGGGGCACGGGGTTGGGCAGCTGTGTTGCGGGGGTCCCTTCCTCCTCCGAGTAGATGAAAACTCCCACTCGGTCAAAGCGCACCTGGGCGACAAAATCAAGCAACGTTTGGAATTCCGCTTCCGTTTCGCCGGGGTAGCCGACGATAAAGGATGTGCGCAAGGCCAGGTCGGGCATGGCGGCCCGCAGGTCGGCGATGAGCCGCAGGGTGCGGTCCACATCCGACGGTCGCCTCATGCGCCGCAAGGTCGCCGGATGGGCGTGCTGTAGGGGGAGGTCCAGGTAGTGACAGATGCGGGGGTCGGTAGCCATGGTTTCAATGAGGCGTGGACCGATGTGGCCCGGATAGGCGTACAACAGCCGCAACCAGCGGAGATCGGGGGCGGCCTCCAAAATGGCCCGCAGTAGATCGGGGAGGGCATCCTTTTCACCCCGGTCACGGCCGTAGGCGGTTGTATCCTGGGCGATGAGGATGATCTCGCGGACACCTGCCTCAACCAGGGCGACGGCGTCACGCACAACGGCCCCTGCCGGACGGCTGCGGGCCGGCCCCTTGATGAGGGGGATGGCACAGAAAGCGCAGGTTGCGCTGCACCCGTCGGCGATCTTGAGGTAGGCGGAGGCCCCTTGGCGTGCCACCCGCCGCTCCTCCACCCTCTGCAACGGATCATCCAGCCAGACCGGCGGAGCGGAGCGACGGGCGGCAGCATTCGTCAACCGGTCCAGCAAGGCATCAATTTCGTTCCAACGCCGGGTTCCCAGTAGCCCATCCAAGCCGGGAACGACTTTGCTCAAGCGCGTTCCCCATCGCTGAGAAAGACAGCCGGCAGCGATCAATAACTGGTCCGGGCGTTTGCCTTCGGACAGGTTGCGTAACGTTTCCAGCGATTCTTGGCGGGCGTCGGCAATGAACCCGCAGGTGTTGACGATGAGCACCTGGGCTTGGTCGGGATCGGCGACGATGGTATGCCCCCCGGCGACGAGCCGTCGGATCATGCCGTGGGCATCGACCAGGTTCTTGGGACAGCCCAGGGATTCAAGATAGATGCGCATCCTTTTCTCCGAGCGTTTTGTGAACGTAGAGTAGTCGTCAAGGACTCATCCAGCATAACGACGCCGAGTATGGTATGATAAACGCAGTTGGAAGGGCATGGCCCATGGCGGGCGAGCAACCGCCGGGCCAGGAACCACAATCGGGTGGAACCATCCGTCCGGAGGTCATCATGGGCCATGCGGATTCCGAAAATCTCTTCTCCTCCTTTTGACAGAGAGCCGGGGGTTTGGGGCCGCCCCCGGCTCTCTTGACGTTCGCAACCTTTCCCATTGTAGTTGAGGGAGCGAAAAAAGTCAAATCTCTCCGGCAACATACCCCCTGTGGCTTTTTGTCAAAGGGCACAAAACAAGGTACAATAACGCCGTTCAACAACTTGAACCAGAGGGGTGAATCATGGAAAAGGTGATCATTATCGGAAGCGGCCCGGCAGGCTATGCTGCGGCGATCTACACGGCGCGGGCCAAGCTGAATCCCCTGGTCATCGCCGGTCCTTCCCTGGGCGGGCAGGTGGCCATCAGCAGCGAGATCGGCAACTATCCCGGCTTCCCGGAAGATATTGCCGGGGCGGAGTTGGCCCAATTGATGCAAAACCAAGCCCAGCGGTTCGGGGCGCGGATTGAGATGGATATTGTGACCGGTGTGGACCTCTCCTCCCATCCTTTCAAAGTGACGACCTACAGCGGCGATCTGGAGACCCAGGCGTTGATCGTTGCCAGCGGCGCGTCGCCCCGCAAGCTGGAAGTGCCCGGCGAGCAAGAGTTTTCCGGGCGGGGGGTGTCCTACTGCGCCACCTGCGACGGCTTTTTCTACACCGGGCGCGAGATCGTTATGGTCGGCGGCGGCGATGCTGCCGTGGAGGAGGCGTTGTTCCTCACCCGCTATGCCAGCAAGGTGACCATCATCCACCGCCGGGATCAGCTCCGCGCCGAGCCGATCCTCCAAGAGCAGGCGTTCAATAACGAAAAAATTGAATTCCTGTGGGATACGGTCGTCACCGAGATCTTGGGTGAGGAGATGGTGACGGGGCTGCGGGTGCGTAACGTCAAAACCGGCGAGGAAAGCCTGTTCCCCACAGAAGGCGTGTTCATCGCCGTCGGCTATGTGCCCAACACCGACTTTTTGGGCGGCCAACTGGAGCTGGACGATCACGGCTACATCGTGGTCGATGCCGACCAGCGAACCAGTGTAGAGGGGGTATGGGCCGCCGGAGACGTGTGCGACCCGGTTTATAAGCAGATCGCAACGTCGGTGGGGGCCGGTTGTAAAGCGGCTCTGCAGGCCGAGCACTATATCGCGCGGTTGGAGAACCGTGCTTACCCCGGCAAGATGGGATGAAAAGGAGGTCCCGTGAGCGTAATTACCAAAGATATGCCCATCGGCGAAGTGGTGCAGACCTACCCCCAGACCATTGAGGTCTTTTTGCGGCATGGGTTGATGTGCTTTGGTTGCGCCATTGCCCGCTTTGAGAACGTGGAGCAAGGGGCTTTGGCCCACGGCATTGACGTTGAGGCGTTGATGCGGGATTTGAACGCAGCAGTGCCGGTGGACAATGAGCAATGGGCAATGACCAATGAGCAATGACCGATGGGCATTGCTCATTGCTCATTAGTCATTCGTCATTGATTGTCGGGAGGCAAACCATGTGGTTCTTTCGCAGCCCGGAGATCGTCTTTGGGGCGGGGGCGTTGGACTACCTGACCGATCTGCCGGGGCATAAAGCGTTCATCGTCACCGACGAGAACATGGTCAAACTGGGGTTCGTCCGGCGGGTGCAGGAAGCTTTGGCTCAAGCAGGGATTGAAACGGAAGTTTTTGCCGAAGTGGAGCCGAATCCTTCGTTGCAGACCGTCAAGCGGGGGGCGGAGGCGGCCCGGGCTTACGGGCCGGATTGGATCATCGGCCTGGGCGGAGGCTCGGCTATGGATGCGGCCAAGTCGGTGTTCGTGCAGTATGAGCGGCCTGACCTTCCCCCCGATGACCTGGCCCCCATGGGGCACCTCGGCCTGCGTCAGAAGGCCAAACTGATGGCCATCCCCACCACCAGCGGCACGGGAGCCGAGGTCACCTGGCCCATCGTCCTCACCGATTTGGCCGAAGGGCGCAAGGTCACGGTGGGCCATGCCGAAAACATCCCCGATCTGGCCATTGTGGACCCGGTGTTCACGTTGCACCTCCCCCCTCAGATCACCGCCGATACGGGGATGGATGTGCTGACCCACGCCGTTGAGGGGTATACCGGTCAGTGGCGCAACGACTTTTCCGATGGCTTGTGCCTCAAGGCGGTCCAGATGGTGTTCACATATCTCCCCCGCGCTTACGAATCGGGCGCGGAGGATGAGGAAGCCCGTGAAAAGATGCACAACGCGGCGACCATCGCCGGGCTGGGGTTCGGCAACGCCCAGGCGGCTACGGCCCACGCGCTGGGGCATTCGCTGGGGGCGGTGTTTCACGTTCCCCACGGGCGGGCCGTGGGCCTTTTTTTGCCCTACACCATAGAGTTTGCCGTGCGGGGCTACCTGCCCACCCGTTACGCCGACCTGGCCCGCTTCCTGGGCTTGCCCGCGGAGGACGAAGCCCAGGGCGCGGCCGGCTTTGTCGCCGCCGTCCGCGACCTGGCCCGGCGCATCGGGCAGCCGACCTCGCTGCAGGAAGCAGGTATCTCCCCGGAAGAGTTTGAAGCCAAATTGCCCAAACTGGTGGATAACGCCCTCAATGACAGTGCCATGCTCATCGGCTCCCGCTTCCCGGAAGAGGAAGAGGTTGAAAAGATATTTCGCTATGCCTATGAGGGCAAGCCGATAGATTTCTGAGCAGCGGGCATGGCCTCCGCTTCTGGGAGTAGCTGCGATGGACATCACTTGGTACGGTCATGCTTGCTTTCGGCTGAGCGAGCGTGGCGTCGTTATCGTCACCGACCCGCCTACCGACGCTTTAGGGTACACGCGGCCCCGCATCCGCGCCGATGTGGTGACCATCAGCCATGACCATCCGGGGCACAACAACCGCGTCGGTTTCCGGGGCGGCCCTCGTTTTTTCGATGGGCCGGGCGAATATGAAGTCAAGGGAGTGTTCATCACCGGCATTGCCGCTTATCACGATGGGCGCAAGGGAGCCAAACGGGGGCGTAATACCATCTTTCTCTTTGATTTTGACGGCTTGACCGTTTGTCACCTGGGCGATCTGGGGCATGTGCCGGACCAGAACCAAGTGGAAGCCCTCAGTGCGGTAGATGTCCTGCTCATTCCCGTCGGCGGCTTGCAC
The DNA here is from genome assembly GCA_964593865.1 of uncultured Anaerolineaceae bacterium. GTDB lineage: Bacteria > Chloroflexota > Anaerolineae > JAAYZQ01 > JAAYZQ01 > CAZQKE01. The sequence goes on from CAZQKE010000089.1 coordinate 55,541, forward strand.
ACCATTGATGCTTCCAAAGCCGCAGAGGTGATCAGCTTGATCGAGCCACGGCTGGTGATCCCCATGCATTACAAAACGCCCAAAGAAAAGGCTCGCTTGCACAAGGTGGAGATCTTTCTCAAACAGATGGGATTGGCCTCCTTATCCCCCCAGCCGGATTTACGCGTGACCAGGTCCTCCCTGCCGGAGGAAACCGAGGTCGTCCTCCTCGACTATCGGCACTGAACCCCTGGGCCGGGCTGCAACCCGGTTAGCAGCGTGGATCCTGTGGCCGGTACATGCTCCGGGCCAGCTGCTCCTGCCTACGCCACTGGCCGATCTGATGGCCCTGACCGGCCAACCGATCCAGGAGAGGGCGCAGGGCCTGGTCCACGCGACCGGGCGGCGCGTGCTCCAGCGGCGTGCCGGGCAGGGGCATGAAGGTATGGGTGTGAAGGACCGCTCCCCGTGCCACCAGTTCCTCCATCAGGTGCAGAGTAGCGGCCACATCCTCCGCTTCTTCGCCGGGCAGACCGAAAATCAGGTCCACCACCGGCGTCAACCCCTCGGCGGAGACCACCTCGGCGGCGCGGAGCACGTCGGCGACGGTGTGGCAGCGGCGCAAAGCACGCAGCATCCGCTCCGAGCCGCTTTGCGCCCCGAAAATCAGGTTGTCGTTGCCGCAGTAACGGCGCACCAGGGCCACAGCCTCCGGCGTCACCGTCTCCGGCCCTACTTCGGAAGGAAATGTGCCGAAATAGACCCGCTCCCGGCCCACCAGGGCGGCCATCTCGCGCAGCAGATGCTCGATGGCCTCCAGGTTGACGGTGCGGCCGTTGTCGGGCGATTGGTAGGCGAAGGCGTTGGGCGTGATGAAGCGCAGGTAGCGGTAGCCCTTTTCCATCGCCCGCCGCACCCAAGCGACGATGCTCTCCACGGAGCGGTGGCGCATCCGCCCGCCGAACAGGAACGAAGTCTGGCAAAAAGAGCAAGCACAAGGACACCCCCGCGTGATCTCAATGGGGGCAAAGCGGCGGTGGGCCAGGCCCAGGGGTGGGTAATCGTCCAGGCGGATGGGCCGAGGGCGGGGGCCGCGCACCGGCTGTCCCGCCTCATCCAAAACGACCAAGCCGGGCAGCCCGGCCAACGGCCCCCCTCCTTGCAGCCGGTCCAGGAGCGCGGGCAGCGTCTCCTCCCCTTCGCCGACGACCACCGCATCGGCCCCTAACCCCAGCACCTCAACGGGACGGGCCGAGGGGTGCGGCCCCCCGGCGACGATGAACGCCCCATCCAGGCTGCGCAGCCGGGCCAGCAGGTCCGCCATGGCCGGAAGGTCGGCGGTGGCGAAGGAAAGGGCGATTACCAATCGCTCTGCTCCGGTGGAAAGGGCGTGCAGCCGGGGCAGCAACCGCTCATCGTGCCACAGAAAATCCAGGGGGATGTGGCGGGTGCGCGGATCGGCTTCCAGCGCGCCGGTCAGGACGGCGATGCTGTTGCGGTTGTGTTTGCGGACGACAAAGGCCAGGCGCAGCATCATGGCGATTCTCTGGCAACCAGGGGCAGGTAGACGCCGTAGCCCCAGAACGCCTCCTCCATAAAGTCGGCGATCAGCACCGTGGGGGTGGCGGTGACGAAGGCGATGGCCGCCATCTCCGAGACATGGTCGTAGCCGGGCAAAAAGTCGTGCCGGACATCAAAGCCCAGCTGTCCCAGTTTGTTATAGAACATGATCGCCTGTTCGGGGAGGGAAGGTAGGTCTTGCCCGCAGTGGAGCAGGTAAAAGGGCGGCAGGGTGGCCCCTTTCGTGACATAGGTGGTGGGGGAGCCTTCGTCCAGGGCTTCGGTGTCGGTGATCCCGCCGGGCCAGGTCTGGTTGATGTTCGCGCCAAAGACGACCATATTCAGGTCTTTGACCGAGTAGGCTCCGCTCAAACCGACCACGCCTTTGATGGCCGGGCGGAGGCGGGCGTAGGCGGGATGAGTAGCCAGGAGGGCGGCCAGGTGGCCGCCCGCCGAATGGCCGAACACGACGATCTGCTCCGGGTTGCCGCCGTAATCGCCGATGTACCCCACCGTCCGGCTCAGGGCGGCGGCCACATCCTGGATGTTGTCGGGATACCAGGCCGCTTTGGTCGCCGTGAGGACGCCTGCAGGGCCGCTCCCGCTCCGCCGGGCAGGGCAGTTTTCGGCCAGGGTCACCTGATCGGAGGTCAACCGGTAGTCAATGACGACCGTAACCCAGCCCAGCTCGCCGCTGAAGGAGCGGGAGACAAAGCCGTATTGGTCGGCATAACCGTCGGTCCAGCCCCCGCCGTGGACGAAAAAGACCACAGGCCGCCTGTCCAAGGGGGTTCCATCCTGGACGGGGCGGTAGACCGTCAGGGTGTGGATGTCAAAGCAGGTTTTGGCATAGCGGGGATCGTCAATCAGGAAGGGAGGCGAATAGGGAAGGGTGTAAGAGATGACGGTGTAAGCGGAGTTGGACAGGTCGGCGGTTCCCGGAAGGGACGCGCGTTCGGGCAACTCGTAAGGAAAGGTCGCCCTATCCGCACTTCCGGCGTCCTGGGCGGTGACGCCGACGGTAAACACTGCCGCCAGCGTCATCAGCAGCAAGGCAACGGCGAGTGTCGCTCCCCATCCTGTCCTCATAGTTTAGTTCCCCCGGAGATGGCGGGCCGTCCGCAAATAGAATACGAATGCGCGAATTTGCCCGGCCCGTTCATGTGTCGCGGCGCATTCGCGGATGACCAAGCCGAGTGGTTGGACCCGCACCGGGCGGGCCGTTGACCGACCGCCCGGCCACGGCCCCGAAAGAGGTGTTTCAATTGTCCGTACGGCCACGTCGCTCGGCGAGGGTCATAGGCTCCGTCAATGCTTTTCCGCTTCGGTGGCGGCGGAGGCGACGGCCCAGGCGACCACGCCCCACGACCCGCCGCCCAGCAGGACGCCCAGCAGCAGGGAACGAACGGTCAACGGGGCGAGATTGCCGCTGAGCAGACCGGCTACGGTCAACAGCGCGCCGAGCAGCCCCGCGATCAGGCCGATTTTGAGGGGAGCGTCCAACCGTGCCCAACGTTGTCTCATAACACCTCCACAGGCCGGAAACTTGCGATTTTCGGATCGGACCGGAATCCGGACGGCTCCGTGTATTATAAGGCACGATCCCCTGCAAGTCAATTCGGCAAGCCCGGTTTTGCGCCCGGAGCGGAGGTGGATGCCTTGCCCCGGAAACGAAGGCGCGGAGAGGGGCCGTGTACGGTCAACCGCTCCGCGGCGAGTTTTGCCTCCGCGGTGCGGAATCTTGTAAATGCCTTTGCCCTGCCGCCTTGCCGGTCGGACATTGACAAGCAGAGGGGGATGGTGTATTATGCTTCCGCTGCCGCTGGCCGAAAGGGGTGGGATGGCTTCGGCTCATACGGTCCCGGCGGCGCTCCCCTTGCGCCGGACCGCCGCGCGGGAGGGCACAGGCCCGAAAGCTTGGGCTGCGGCGAGGCCGAGATTTTGGAGTGGAAAGGAGGTCTGCGGATCAAAAGTGCGCGGATTTTGGTACACGATGCTGCGCAGCCTGACAGACCACAAGAGTCGTCGTACCCGAATGTGGGTGCTTCTCTTGTTGTTGGCCCTGCCGACCGTGTTGCCTGTTTACGCGCAGGGGCAGCGGGTGCATGTTGTCCGGCGGGGGGAAACCCTCTACAGCATCGCCCGGCGTTACGGGACGACCGTGACCGCCATTGTCCAAGCCAACGGTTTGACCGATCCCGGCTTCATCTATGCCGGGCAGCGGTTGGTCATTCCCGGCAGCGGGAGCAGCGGCGCGACGGCTGCCGGCAGGACCTACATCGTCCGCCCCGGCGATACCCTATCGGCCATTGCTTACCGTTATGGAACGACGGTGGCAGCCCTTGCCCAGGCCAACGGCTTGCGCGATCCCCGCTTGATCTATGTCGGGCAGCGGCTTGTCATCCCCGGCGGTGGTGGGGATGGCGTGGCTCCTACCGGCGGAACCTATGTCGTCCGCGCCGGGGATACGCTGGCATCTATTGCCTACCGCCACGGAACCACGGTGGCGGCCCTTGTCCGGGCCAACGGTCTGCGCAATCCCAATTTCATCTACCCCGGTCAGCGGCTGACCATCCCCGCCGGGGGTGCGGCTCCGGCGGCGGGCGGCGGCAAGCGCATCGTCGTAGACCTTTCGGCCCAACGGATGTATGTTTACCAGGACGGTCAATTGCTCTGGAACTGGGTTGTTTCTACAGGGCGGCCCGGTCAGGCAACGGCGGTGGGCCACTACAAAGTGCTGAACAAGATCCCCAACGCTTATGCTTCCACCTGGGGCCTGCAAATGCCCTATTGGTTGGGCATCTATTGGGCCGGTAGTTTGCAGAACGGCATCCACGCCCTGCCCATCATGTCCGACGGTCGGCGGCTGTGGGAAGGCTACTTGGGGACGCCCGTCTCCTTCGGTTGTATCATCCTCAGCACGGAGAACGCCCGAACCTTGTACAACTGGGCCACGGTCGGTACGCCGGTGGATATTGTCTGGTGATGATGATGACACATCACGCGATCCCGACGGAGGCCGGAAGATTCCAGGCCGACCGCGTGGTGACGATCAGCGCGGGCCATGCCGTCCACGACACTTATACCGCCTTTTTGAATCCCCTCCTCCCTGCTTTTAGGGAGAATTTGGCCCTTTCCAACACGGAGGCGGGGTTGTTGTCGGTGTTTACCCAGGGGCCATCCTTATTGCAACCGGTCATCGGTCACCTGGCCGACCGCAAAGACTTGAGTCGCTTGGTGATCCTGACTCCGGCCATCACGGCGACGGCCATGGGGCTGTTGGGCATTGCCCCCGGTTACCTGGTGTTGGCTTTGCTGCTTTTGGTCGTCGGCCTTAGTTCGGCGACGCTCCATGCCGTTGCTCCTGTGGTCGCCGGGCGACTTTCGGGCCGAAGCCTGGGGCGGGGCATGGGGATTTGGATGCTGGGCGGTGAGTTGGGGCGGTTCCTGGGGCCGTTGGTCATCGGTGCTTACTTTTTGCTCCACCCCGAAAGCTTGCGCAGCTTGCCCTTGCTAATGGTCGGTGGATGGCTGGCTTCGGCTCTGCTCTACATCCGGCTGCAGGGGGTGGAGTGGCGGCCTGCCGACGGCGACAACGGTCTGCCCTGGCGTCAGGCATTGCGGAGCATGGGGCCGTTCTTGATCCCGCTGGCGGTCATAATCGCCGTGCGTTCCTTCATGTCTGCTGCGTTGACCACCTATTTGCCCCTCTTTTTGGTGGACGAAGGGGCGGCGACGGCAACGGCCAGTTTCTCCCTTTCCATTTTGGAAGCGGCGGGCGTTGCCGGAGCGCTGTTGGGGGGGAGCTTGAGCGACCGACTGGGCAGGCGAAAGATGTTGCTTCTTTCCTTGCTCGGCACACCGCCGTTGATGCTGGCCTTCTTGTTCGCCGATGGTTGGCTTCGCCTTCCGTTGTTGTTGCTGTTGGGACTTGTGGCTCTTTCGGTGACGCCGGTCATCATGGCCCTGGTGCAGGAAAGCTTCCCGGAAAGCCGTGCCCTGGCGAACGGAACCTACATGGCCTTGAGCTTCGGCATCCGCGCCGGGGTGATAGTCGTCGTCGGGCGGATGGGCGACATGTGGGGGTTGTCGCCGGCCTTTGGCTTCAGTGCGCTGATCCCCTTGCTGGGCGTGCCTTTTCTTTGGATGCTGCCCGCCCGGAGCCGCTGATCCGGTGGGGGTGGGCTTGCCAACGGAAAACCTGCCGTTGCGTGTTGGGGGAAAGATCATGAAAAGACGAGCCATCCATGAGCGTGTCGTCATTACCGGCATGGGAGCCATTACCTCTGTGGGCCTGAATGTGGAGGAGACGTGGCGGAACCTGCTGGCCGGACGGTCGGGAATCGCCGCCATCACCCAGTTTGACGCCAGCCACCTGCCGGTTCGCATTGCCGGGGAGATCAAGGGTTTTGATCCCACCGAGTACATCCCTTTCAAGGAGGCGCGGCGTATGGCCCGTGCTTCCCAGTTGGCCCTGGCAGCCAGCGTGCAGGCCATGCAGGATGCCGGTCTGGGCGAACGGGTCCCCGTGCCGGAGCGGTCGGGGGTGATTGTGGGGACCGGCGTCGGTGGCCTGGATGCGGGCTTTGCTGCCTGGAAGACCTATCAGGCCAAAGGGTTGCGGCGGGTCAATCCCTTTGCCGCAATGTCCGTCTTGTGCAACATGCCTGCCCACCACGTGAGCCATCGCTTCCAATGCCAAGCGTACAACAACACCACCGTCACCGCTTGTGCGGCGGGGACCATTGCCATCGGTGACGCCGCCGAAGCGATCCGGCGGGGGGCCGCCGACCTGATGCTGGCCGGTGGGGTGGAGGGCATGATCCACGAGGTGATCATCGGTGCATTTTCCATCATGCGCGTCCTGGCGACCGATAACGAACACCCGGAGCAGGCGTGCAAACCCTTTGACGCCCGCCGTGACGGTTTCTGCAGCGCGGAAGGGGTGGCCATGGTGGTTCTGGAGCGGCTGGACAAGGCGATGGAACGGGGCGCAACCATTTACGCCGAGGTTCTGGGGTATGCCGCCAGTTCGGATGCCTTCCATGCTGCTATTCCCGACCCGGAAGGAGCGGGGGCGGTGCGTGCCATGAAATGGGCATTGGAGGATGCCGGGATCGCGCCGGAGGAGGTTGACTATATCAATGCCCACGGCCCCGGTACGGTGGTAGGCGATCCCATAGAGACCAAGGCCATCAAAACCGTGTTCGGCGACCATGCCTACCGTGTGCCGATCAGCTCCACCAAGTCCATGACCGGCCATGCCTTGGGGGGCAGCGGGGCCATTGAGACGGTCGTTTGCGCCAAAACCATCGGCGAGGGTATCATCCATCCGACCATCAACTATCAGGTTCCCGATCCGGAGTGCGATTTGGACTATGTACCCAACGTCGCCCGCAAGGCGGAGGTCCGCACGACGCTCAACAATTCCTTTGGGCTGGGAGGGCAGAACGCTTGCTTGGTCTTGCGCCGTTTTGAGGGACTTGAGGAGAGAACATGAAACAGATCACCAACGAGAAAAAGATCGTGCGGGGGGCGCGGGTGGGCAAAGTTGCCACCTTGATCGGCCTGGGGTTCTTGGTAGGGGGGTTGATCATCTCTTTGGTCTTTCAAGATTCGCCCCAGTTGTGGCTTTCTTTCCTCTGTTTGCTCCTGGGGTTGATCGTCTCCAGCATCGGTACGGCGAATATGAACCGTTGGGTGCGTGAACCACGCGCCGATCAGGCCCTGGCCCGTGCCCTCAAAGGGTTTGATGACCGTTATAAACTCTACAACTATTGCTTGCCTGCCCCTCACGTTCTGCTCAGTCCACTGGGCCTGTTTGTCCTCACCGCCCTGGGCCACGATGGAACGATCCGTTTTGACGGCAAAAAGTTCCGCCGTGATTTCAGCTTGGGCCGCCTTTTGCGCTTCATGGCCGAGGAGGGCTTGGGCAATCCTCTGGCCGAAGCCGATGCCCAGGTGCAGGCGTTGCAGAAACTCCTCCAGGCCCATGGGGTGGAGGCAGAGGTCAAAAACATTTTGGTCTTTTTCAGTCCCCAGGTTCGGCTGGAGGTGCAGGACCCGCCTCGCCCTGTGGTCGTTCCCAAAGGGCTGAAAAAAGCACTGCGCAAGATGGGAGATAAAATTCCGGGGGAGCAGTACCGTCGGCTGGAGCAACTGCTTGAATCTGAAGCGGAGTTGTGATCTTTACAGGAGGCGCAGCAAGCGATCCAGGTCCTCCTCTGTGTTGTAAAAATGGGGGGCGACACGGATCAACCCACCCCGCAGGGAGATGATGACGTCTGCTTTTTGCAGTCGTCGGGCCAACGCCTCCGAGGTGATGGTGGGGTGCCGGAAGCAGACGATCCCCGAACGCTCGCTGCGGTCGGCGATGGGTGAGGCGATCTCGCAGCCACGCGCCTGCAGCCCGGCGATGAGAAAGTCGGTCAGGGCAAGGATGCGCCGTTCAATGCGCTCTATGCCCACCTCCAGCAGCAATTCAACGGCCGCCGCCATGCCTACCAATCCGACCTGGTTGAGCGACCCCGGCTCGAACCGCTCCCCTGTCTTGCGCAGCGGTGAATCGTAACGGTAATAGTCGTCGCGGTCTACGACGGATCGCCAGCCGCTCATCACCGGTTCCAGCAGAGGGAGCCGGTTGCGTTGCACGTAAAGAAAGCCTGCGCCGATAGGTCCCAACATCCATTTGGCGGCATGGGCTGCCATGAAATCCAAAGGCGTTTCCTCCAGGCTGAAGCGCAGTGCCCCCAAGCCTTGAATGCCGTCTACGCACAGGAGAACTCCCCTCTCGCGGCAGAGGCGGCCCAGGGCGGCCAGGTCGTTGCGGTAGCCGCTGCCGAATTCAACCCAGCTGATGGCGACTAAACGGGTTCGCCCATCCATCAGGGCGGCGATGTCCGTCGGGGTGATGCGGTAGTCGTGGGCCGGGGCAAAACGAACCTCCACGCCGCGCCGCTGCAGGTTGACCCAGGGGTAGACATTGGCCGGAAATTCGGTCTCGGCACAGATCAGGTTGTCGCCGGGCTGCCAGGGCAACCCTGCGGCGACGATGTTCAGCCCGTGGGAGACGCTGCCGGTCAGTACGATTTCGTCGCGGTGGGCGCCGATCAGCTTGGCGCACAGGCGGCGAATCCCCTCCAGACGGTCTTCCCAGTCGTGCAACGCTTCGCTGCCGCCTTGCGCCCGTTCGGCCAGGTAGCGGTTCATGGCCTTTGTCACCGGATCGGGCAGGGCGGCAACGGAGGCGTGGTTGAGGTAAGCGTAACGGCGGGTGACGGGAAACAGAGGGCGGAACGCGCTCAGGTCCATAGGTGATTCCGTGGTATCAATCCCGCAATGCGCGGACGATGGCCGGGAGCACCTGGGTTACATCGCCGTGGATGACCACATCGGCCCGCCGGTCGAAAGCTGTTGGCTGTAGATTGACGATAATTGCCCGCGCTCCGTGGTCTACGGCCAGGGTGGGGATGTCGGCAGCGGGCATGACCTCCAGAGAGGAGCCGGAGACGAGGATCAGGTCACAGCGACGGGCCTCGGCCAGGGCGCGGTTGAGGATCTGGATAGGCAGTTGTTCGCCGAAAAGGATGACGTTGGGCTTGAGGGGGCCGCCACAGGCGCAGCGGGGGACGCGGCCTGATCGTACTTCTTCTTCCAGGGCCGCATCTACCGGATACGTTCTGTAGCAACGGATGCAGGTTGCCTCCCGCAAGTGGCCGTGGATCTCCAATACGTGCCGGGAACCGGCTTTTTGGTGCAGGGCGTCGATATTTTGGGTAATGATGGTCTTGAGGTAGCCCAGGGATTCCAGTTCGGCCAGGGCGGTGTGGGCCGGGTTGGGTTCGGCGTGGAGCAGAAGATCCATCATAGGACGGATCCAATCGTAAAAGGCTTGGGGCTGCAGGCGGAAGGCCCAAATGGAGGCGACCAGCAAGGGGTTGGCCTTTTCCCATAGGCCGGAGCCGGGGCTGCGGAAATCGGGGATGCCGGAAGCGGTGCTCTGCCCCGCGCCGGTCAGGGCGATCATGTGCCGCGAATGGCGGATCAAATCCACAGCGCGTTCAATATCCTTGGCATTCATGAGGGTCCTTTCCGTTGTTGGGTGGCAGGAGGAAATGCTCCCCGTGACGCACCCTGGGAGGGTGTCGGCCACAATGCCATTTGCCTTTCGCCGATCTGAATCGCCGCGCCCCCGGCTACCTTGTGTGCCCAGCGCGTTGTCTCCGGCAGACGATAGCGGGTAGTACAGCGCAACACAAAATCAACGGCCGTCGGCAGGTCTATCCTGTGACCGATGGAGACGAACACCGGTTTGACACCTGTCCGCGTGCGGAGCACCGCACCGATGATCTCCTGGCCGTCCTGCAGGGGCACCCAATCCCCCTTGTGCGGCCCCGGCTCGGCGTTCCGACCGGTCAGGCGCGATTTGGCGCAGCCGATGCTCGGACGGTCGAGCAGGACGCCCATGTGTGCCGCCAGCCCGATACGGCGTGGATGGGCCAGCCCGTGCCCGTCAAAGATGAACAGATCGGGCCGGATGGTTAGCTTCTCCAGTGCTGCCAGCACAACCGGTCCTTCGCGGAAGGTCAACAGACCGGGCACGTACGGGAAGGTCACCTCCATCTCGGCACGGGCGAAATCCACCGGTTCCAGGTCGGGTAGGTGGAGGACGACGACGGCGGCACGCGCCCGCCCCTGGGGAAAGCCGACGTCTACGCCTGCTACCGTTTCCACGGCGTCCGGGTCGAATGTGGTGTAGGTGATCACGCGCCTGGCCAAGTGCAGTTGCAGCGTCCGGGCCTGGTCTACCGAAAGGTCCCAGCGGTGTGAGATAGCCAATTCCATGTACTAACTTTAGCACAAAACCCGTCCTTTGGCAAGATTGCATCTCTTTATGTCACCCCAAGAGGTCGCGGTCGGCACATCCCTTTGCCTTGCTTTGACCATCTGCCGCGGTCGCGGTATAATCAGCAAAGAGATTCGGACCGAGGTGAATTTTGTCGCAGCACACCTTTTTCGGCCAGGGTTTTGTCTCGCCCGAAGAGATACGCATTGAAAGCGTGGGCATCAATCCTTTGGACCGGCGGCGGGTAGATGTAGCCGTCGACCTGACGCCTTGTCGGCAACCGGTTCGGGTGGAGTTGGTCATCGTGGGGCCGGACGACACCGAACTGTGCAGTGTCACTCTGCTGAACAACCGCCGGTGGATGGTGGACAAGATCCTGCACCTGCGACGGGATGCCCGGCCGGGTACATACATTTTGCATATCGGCGTCTTTTATGAAAAGAGGCTGGTGGCCCATGCTGCGCGGAGCTTTGTCTTCGTCCAAGAGAGATAGGGTGCAAGGGGATGGATGGGTTCATCAACTGGCCGCCTAGCTGGACAATGCTTCTGTTTCTGCCGGGATTGCTGATCGGTTTCACCGGGCATGAGTTGGCCCACGCTTTGGTGGCGTTCCTGCTGGGCGATACGACGCAGATCAAGCGGCTGACCTTCAACCCGCTGCGGCACATTTCTTGGGTAGGGCTGGTCGTCTTTTTGCTGTTCGGCTTTGGCTGGGCCAAACCTGTGCAGGTGGACCCCAACCGCTTTCGCCTCAAGAACCCGGCCTGGGGGTTGTTCTTGGTGTCTATCGCCGGGGCGGCGGCGAACTTTGCGATCTGTTTGGTCGCTTTTGTGGGATGGGTGGGCATTATGATGGTTGCCTGGCTGATCAACGCCGATTTTGGGAAACTGTATGCCTTTTTCGCCAATCCCGAACCGGCGTTGGACCTCCAGGGGGCTGCCATTTCCTTGACCATCTATGTCATCTGGGTCAACCTGGTGCTGGGGGTGTTCAACTTGCTACCTGTGCCGATGCTAGACGGTTTCCAGGCCATCGTCAGCCTTTATTTAGCCATCCGGGGCAAATGGCCGGGGGACGGCGCCGAAGGTGCACAGCAGCTCCGCCCGCCAGAAGAGACACCATCCACGGAGGGGGCTGACCTCACTCCGGCCCAAATCCACTTCAACATCGGTCTGGATTACCACAAGGCGGGGCAGTACGATGAAGCAATTGCCCGCTATCGGCAGGCATTGGCCCATGATGACCGATTTGCCCTGGCCTACTACAACCTGGGGTTGGCTTATTTGGCCAAAGGGCGACAACCCTTGGCTGCCGGTGCCTTTCGGGCGGTCCTTCAATCCACGTGGGAGCCGGGGTTGCGTTCCCAAGCAGAGCAACGGCTGCGGGAGTTGGATCGTTGGGAGCAAGATGCCTCTCTGGAATTGACGATCCCGCCGCCGTTGGAGCCGAATCGTTCCCCCGATGTGGCCGAAGGTGGGGAAGCAGACCCGGCCACGATCCGGCGTATGTGGCTGCGGTTGGCCGTGGGAGCAGTGCTGACGATGTTCCTGGCCGTAGGGGCCTGGCTTTTTGTCCTCGGCGCGACGATCCAAGCGGCCATGTGACCAACGGCACGCCCAAAGTTGACGGACGCGCCGATCTTGAGTATAATTGGGGTGCGATGCGGGGTGGAGCAGAGGTAGCTCGTTGGGCTCATAACCCAAAGGTCGGAGGTTCGAATCCTCCCCCCGCTACCTGAGCACAAGGCAGACGGTGGGGTTCACCATCTGCCTCTTGGCGAGGTAGCTCAACGGCAGAGCAGAGGACTCATAAGCCTTTGGTTGGGAGTTCAAATCTCCCCCTCGCCATTAGAAAGCAACAACCGACGTACAAAAAGAACAACTTCCCGCAGAAACGGGAAGTTGTTTTGCGTTGAAAGGGGTTGAAACGGGAGTGTGGCTCTCACA
>CAZQKE010000090.1:0-36196 GCA_964593865.1 uncultured Anaerolineaceae bacterium
ATTGCTGCCGGAGGAGGTAGAAGTGCGCAGCCACGGCCGCGAAGGCTATGCCGTCGCCGAGGATAAAGGCGTCGTCGTCGCCGTGGACGTGAACATCACGCCGGAGCTGGCCCGCGAGGGCTTGGCCCGCGACCTGGTGCGTCGCATCCAGACCATGCGCAAGGAGGCCGATCTGCAACTGACCGACCGCATCGTCGCCTACCTGGACGCCGCAGGAGAGCCGGTCGCCGCCGCCGAAGCGTGGGGTGACTATATCAAAGGGGAAACCCTCAGCGTTGACCTGGTGCTCGGTCCTTTGCCCGCCGACCTGCTCCGCGTCGGGACCTTCAGATTGGGCGGCCGGTCGCTGACGCTGGGTATCAAAAAAGCGGAGCAGGTGCGCTGATGTTCCCGACTCCTTGACCTCACCGCCGAGACGCCGAGGACACAGAAGGCCGGTTTCGGTGTCTCGGCGGTGTCATCCCTTTGTGATCCATGCGCCGAATCGCTCCTCATTTGATCGTTGCCCTCTGCTCGCTCTATGCCGTCGCTATCGGCGCCTGGCAGGCGTTGCGCTTGCTTTGCGGCGACTGCCGATGGTGGCTCACCGCGGCCAACACCTTCAGCCCGCATCTGTTCTGGCCTTTGGTAGCCCTGATCCCCTTGGCCTTGTTGAGCCGTCGTCGGATGGCCCGGATCGCCGTTGCCGCACCGACGCTTGTCTTGGTCTTGCTCTACGGCGAACTGTTCCTCCCCCGCTTGCGGCCCGTCGACCGGACGCAAGGTCCGCAATTGCGGGTGATGACCCTCAATGTCTTTTATATCAACGATGATGGAGCCGCCGTCGAGCGGCTCGTTGAGGCCGAATCGCCCGATGTGATCTTTTTTCAGGAGCTGACGCCCCGCATCGCTGCCGACTTGGAGGCCCGCCTGGGCGATAGTCATCCCTATCGTCTCCTCTTCCCTGCCGAAGGAACAACCGGCATCGGCTTTTTCAGCCGTTTTCCCCTGCATGGAGGCGGGTTGCTGCCCGATCCTGCCGAGGAGGCAGGGTGGTGGCGGCAAGGGGCACTGACCACTACCCTGGATTTTCGGGGGCAGCCGGTTGTCTTGCTGAACGTTCACGCGGTGCCACCGCCGTCGGATTTCTTCGGCTCGGGCTGGCGTTCCCATTTTGAGGCGATCACGCACTTGCGGGAGCAGGAGTTGGCCCTTTGGATGGGGTGGGTGGCCGATCAAAAGGAACCGCTGATCGCCGCCGGGGATTTCAACCTTGGCGATCAGAATGCCGGGTATCGCCTGGTGGCGGCCCATTTGCACGATGCTTATCGGCAGGCCGGGTGGGGCTGGGGCCATACCTGGCAGGCGTATGCCAGTCGCTTTGCCGGGTTGCCCCTTTTCAAACGCATCGTGCGCCTGGATTACATCTGGTATTCGGACCGATGGGAAGTGGTGGAGGCCCACGTCGCCCCCTGGGACGGCCAATCGGATCATTTGGCCGTGGTGGCGACGCTGCTGCTCGGAAACTTTGCGGGCAGATGAACAAAGGCCCGGCTGCAGGCCCAAAAAGAGCGGTTTGAGTCGTCGCCCCTAACTTTTATCATCGGTGGTCGCGGTAGCTCAGCAGGCGCAAGGCGTTGGCGACAACGATCAGTGTGCTTCCTTCGTGGAAGACGATGGCTATCCCGATCCCGGCCCGGCCGAACAGGGCAAAAGGGATCAACAGAGCGATGACTCCCAAGGCGACGACCAGGTTCTGGCGGATGATGCGCCGCGCCTGGCGGCTGAGGCCCACGGCAAAGGGCAGGCGGGAGAGATCGTCGGCCATGAGGGCCACATCTGCCGTTTCCAGGGCTACGTCGCTGCCCCCGGCCCCCATGGCGATCCCCACCGTAGAGGTCGCCAGGGCCGGTGCATCATTGACCCCGTCGCCGACCATGGCAACCCGCCCGTAGCGTTCCAACAGTTCCTGCACGGCGGCAACCTTCTCATCGGGCAGCAGGTTGGCCCGGTACTCTTCCAACCCCACTTGGCGGGCAATGGCTGCAGCCACCGGCTCGTTATCGCCGGTAAGCATGATCAGAGAGCGGATGCCCAGCCTCCGCAGCCGCTCCAGAGTCGGTCGCGCCGACTCGCGGGGTTGATCGGCCAGGCCGATGATGCCCAGAAAACGATCCCCCTCCTGGACGATCATGGTCGTTTGCCCTTTTTCTTCCAGGGCCTCCACCCGGCGCACGATCTCGTCGGGGACCGGTGGGCCGCCTTCGGCTTCAAACAGTTTGAGGTTGCCGATGCGCACCGTTTGCCCCTCCACTTCGGCCCGCACGCCCCGTCCTGTCACGGCTTGCAACTCGCCCACAGGGGGCAGATCGGTCAAGCCGGTGGCCTGGGCGTGGCGCACGATGGCCTGGGCCAGGGGATGATTGGAACGGCTTTCCACCGCTGCGGCCAGGCGCAGCAGTTCACCCTCGTCGGTCCCGTCCAGGGGCAACAGGGCCGTCACTTCCGGCTTGCCCTGGGTGATGGTTCCCGTTTTGTCCAGGGCGATGGCTTGCAACGCGCCCAGGTTCTCCAGGTGGACGCCGCCCTTGATCAGCACGCCGTTGCGGGCCGCCTGCCCGATCCCGGCCAGCACCGCCGAGGGGGTGGCGATGGCCAAAGCACAGGGTGACGCGGCGACCAGGATCGTCATCCCCCGCAAGAAAGCATCGGCCCACGGCAGCCAGCCCAGCAGCGGCGGCACCGAGATCACCAGCACGACGCCCACGAGCACGATGGGGACAAAGATCCGCCCAAAGCGGTCGGTAAACCGCTGGGTGGGCGATTTCTGGGCTTGGGCTTCTTCCACCATCTGGATCACGCGGGCCAGGGTGGTGTCTTTGGCCAGGCGCGTGACCTCAATCTCCAGGGTGCTGCCGCCGTTCACGCTCCCGGCGAAAACGTCATCACCCGGCCCTTTTTCCACCGGCACGCTCTCGCCGGTGATGGGACTCTGGTCCACCGCCGAGCGGCCGGCGAGCACCCGCCCGTCGATGGGCAGCCGCTCGCCGGGCCGGACGATGACCACGTCGCCGCGCAAAAGTTCTTCCACGGGCAGTTCGGCCTCGCGGCCATCGCGCCGCACCCGCGCCGTCTTGGGTGTGATCTCGCCCAGGGCCTGGATGGCATGACGGGCGCGGTCCATGGCGCTGTGCTCCAGGGCATGGCCCAGGCTAAAGAGGAAAAGGAGCAGAGCTCCCTCCGCCCACTGGCCGAGGATGGCCGCGCCGACGGCCGCCACCACCATCAGGAAATCAATGTCAAAACGCAGGTGACGGGCTGCTTTGAGGGCGTGGCGGGTCACATCATATCCCCCGGCCAAATAGGCCAGGGCGTACAGGGCGATGGCTGCCGGATGGGGCAATCCCAAAAAGGTCTCACCCACAAAGCCCAGGGTCAAAAAGAGGCCGGAAAGAAGGCTCAGGGCCAGTTCCCAATTCTCGCGGAGCCGACTCTGGGGGACCTCATCCTCCTCCACGCCATAGCCCAGGCTCTCCACCTGTCTGATGATCGCCTTGCGCTGCAGATGGGATGTATCGTATTCAATCCACATCTTTTCGGCGGCATAGTTGACCGAGACGCTCAGCACTCCCTCCATGCGGCCCAGGATGTGCTCAATGCTGAGGGAACAATCGGGGCAATCCATGCCGCTAAGGCGCAAGGTCTCGTGCCGGTAACGCTCGCTGACTTGCGCTCCGGCCTGCTCGGCCCAGCGCTGCACCTGGGCCAACGTCACCACATCGGGATCGTAGTGGATGCAGAACAGAGCCTGTTCCTGTTCATGGTCTATGTGGGCCAGGAGCACCCCTTTGCGTTGGCCCAGCATTTCTTGCAAACGGATCACGCATTGGTCCTCCTCATCCGCCACTTCGGGCAGCAGAAGGGGGATGGACAGCCGCAGTTTGGATTCGCTCAAAATTCTATCCTCCTTGAGATTCGGACCGGTGGTCTTGAAAATGGCGGTTGGAACCGCCAAGACGCCAAGAGCGCGAAGGGTTTCTTACTTTTCCTTTGCGGCCTTTGCGCCTTTGCGGTTCAGATTTTGGAACCGCCAAGACGCCAAGAGCGCGAAGGTCTTTTTCTTTCCTTTGCGGCCTTTGCGCCTTCGCGGTTCAGATTTTGGAACCGCCAAAGCGGGCCGTCCACGAAGCGGACGCGAATACACGAATGCACGAATGCGCCCGGCCACAGGCCCGAAAGGAGCGACTTGAGTCGCCGCCGTCCCCGGCGCGAGCCGCCGGGGATTTTCATCCTTGGCGGTGAGCCGGGGATCGGTCCGCTTCCTCCAATCTCTCGTGACCGGTGTGTTCCCAGGCAAGGCGATACAGGTCGTGGACGTGTTCATCGGCCAGGGAATAGAAAACGTGCTTGCCCTCCCGTCGCTTGTGCACCAAGCCCAACTCCCGCAGCCGTCGTAACTGGTGCGAGACCGCCGACGCGCTCATCCCCAGGCAAGCGGCCAAGTCGCCCACGCACAGTTCCGTCTCGACCAGGGCGGAGATGATGCGCAACCGGGTCGGATCGGCCAGGGCTTTGAAGGTGCCGGACATTTCGGCGGCGCGGGCGTCGTCCACCAGGCTGCCCATAGCCCGGCGGACGCGCTTTTCATCAAAGGTGTCTTCCAAGCAACGATCCAGATCTGTCATTTGAACGTCTATTCAATTGAACGGTTGCTCATATGTTATCACAGAAGGTCTTTTGTGTCAAATGGAAGGCAGTGCACGTTCCCGGCTCATCACCGGAGGGGAGAATCCGGCTGCTCACCTTGCAGGCCGATCCGGTGCAGCGGGGTATCATTCCTCGGCGAGTCCCGCGCCTTCGCGGTGTGGAGCTCTGAATGTGCTTGTCCTGCAAATAGGGGGCATACCGGTTGTCAAGGGGTGCGCCTTGTTGTATAATCGGAGTGTGAGGAAAGACGGGGGGAGGCTACACAACCTGAGAAGGCATGGGGTGCGGGTTGCGTTGCTGCTGCTGGCCCTCCTGGCCGGGACGCCCATCTTTCCCCTGGTTGCCCTGGGACCGCAACAGACGGTCCACAGCATCAACCCCAAACTGGGCGTCCACACCCGCCTGACCGATGAGGTGGAACCCTGGAAGATCAAGCGCACGCTGGAGATGGTGCGCGAGATGGGGGCCTCTTGGATCGTGGAGTATTTCCCCTGGGCCTACTATGAACCCGCGCCGGGCAGTTTTGATTGGACCCATGCCGACCTGGTGGTGGACCATGCCCGCCGCCAGGGGCTAACCGTCGTCGCCCGGCTGGGCTTTGTCCCCCAATGGGCACGCCCCGATCCGGCGGAATGGCCGACCACCTTCACCTACTTGGACCGGGAGCATTATGCCGCTTTCGCCGCCTATGTCGCTGCTTTTGTGGAGCATTTCCGAGGGCGGGTGGACCATGTGATCATTTGGAACGAGCCGAACCTGAGCCTGGAATGGGGCTATCGCCCGGTAGACCCCCAGGGCTATGCCGAGTTGCTGAGCGTCGTCTACCCCCAGGCCAAAGCCGCCAACCCCGATGTCATCGTCCTGGGGGGCGCGTTGGCCGCAACGCTGGCCCCCGTCGGCGACCCGGAGGGGATGAACGACCTGGACTATTTGCGGCGGATGCTGGAGGCCGGTGCGGGTGAAGCGATGGACGGCTTGGCCGTCCACGCCTACGGTTGGGATCGGCCTGCCGATGCGCCGCCCGACCCGGCGGTCGTCAACTGGCGGCGGACCGAGCTGCTCCACGAACTGCTGACCGAAGCGGGCTATGGTCATTTGCCCATCTATGTCACCGAAGGCGGTTGGAACGACCATCCCCGTTGGACCAAGGCGGTCTCCCCGGCGGCCAGGGCTGCCTTTACCATCCGCGCCTACGAGATGGCCTTGCAGGATTGGCCCTGGTGTCGGGCGGCCATCTTGTGGGCCTTTCGCTACCCCCGCCCGGCCAACACCTACCAGGACTATTTCACCTTTGTCACCACCGATTTCACCCCCAAGCCGATCTACTATGCCGTCCAGCAATACGCCCATGGGGAGGAACCGTGAGCAAGCGATGGTGGATTGGCTTGGCGGCGGGCGCGATGCTCCTCGGCGCGGCCTTGTGGTTCCTGCTGCGCACCTTGCCGGAGGGGGTAGACCCCACCTGGGAGCGCATCGTCGCCACGGGCGAGTGGCGGGTGTGCACCGACCCCAGCTGGCCCCCCTTTGAGTTTGTGGATGAGGAGACGGGGCAGATGGTGGGGTTTGACCTGGACCTGGCCCGCTTGCTGACCGAGCGACTGACGCCGGGATTGCGGCTTCGGCTCGTCACCGTGGGCTTTGACGGCTTGTATGATGCCCTGCTGGCCGGTCGCTGCGACGCGGTCCTTTCCGCCTTGCCTTACGAGGAGCTGCGCGTTGAGGATGTGAGCTACTCGGTGGCCTATTTCAACGCCGGCCTGGTGCTCCTCACCCGTTGGGACGAAGCCGACATCGGGGAGCTAAAAGATGTCCGAGATCGTGTTGTCGGTGTGGAATGGGGCTTTGTGCCGGAAGGGGACCCCCGTCAGAAGGAATTTTTGCGCAACCTGGAGCTTCGCCGCTACGACACGGCGGAAGCAGCCCTGGATGCCCTGCGCAACGGCGAGGTGGATGCCGCCATCGTGGATCACATCACCGCCCTGACCTATCTGGGGGCGCATGACGGGCTGCGCTTGGTCGGCGAACCGATCTATGACGTGAACTATGTCATCCCCGTCCGGCCCGAAAGCTTCCGCCTGTTGCAAGAGATCAACCGGGTGCTGTTGGAGATGCGTCGGGATGGGACGCTGGAAATGTTGCAGGAGCGTTGGTTTTGAGCCTTCTCCACCGCCCGGCGTGTGATAAAAAAAGAGGACGCAGCATTCGCTGCGTCCTTCCATTCCTGGGTGGGCCGACCGCTTCTACCAGCGGTAACGACGTGTGCCACCCCGTTGGTCTCGGTTGCTTTTGGGTTTGGCTTGATCTACCTTGATCTCGCGCCCGTCCACGACTCTGCCGTTCAATGCTGCCCGCGCCCGTTGGGCTGCTTCCTCCGTGGCCATTTCCACAAAGGCAAACCCCCGCGAGCGACCCGTATAGCGGTCGGTGATCAGGTGCGCCGATTCGATCTCGCCGAACTCGGAAAACAGGGTGCGAAGCGTGTCCTCCGTCGTGTCGTAACTCAGGTTCCCGACGTAGAGGTTCCTACCCATACTACCTCCTACTGCTAGTACCCTTGTATGGCGACATCGGTGGCCTGCAAGCCCTTGCGACCTTGCTCAACGGTGAATTCGACTCTCTGGCCTTCTTCCAGGTTCCGAAAGCCGCTGCCCCGGATCGAGGAATAGTGCACAAAGACATCGTCGCCTTCCTCCCGTGCGATAAAGCCGTAGCCTTTGGCTTCGTTGAACCACTTGACGGTTCCTGTGATTCGTTCAGACATTTTTCCAACCTTTCTTTTATTCTTGTTAGGAGGAAGCCGGTCTGCCCATGAAAAAACGCCCAGACTCGTAAGCCTGGGCGCATCCTACTTGGTTGGACCAGATTCTTACTTCATCCTACGCGCCCCACTATATCATGGAACGATATTTTTGTCAAATTGCAGGGTGGCGTTGGGGGCGGGGGCGGTCTTTTTCCTTCTCCGGCAGGCCGTCCATCGTTTGACATCTGGGCCGATATGCCTTACAATAGATTGCCAACCGCAAATGATGGAGGAGTTTGGATGACGATCTACGCGAGCGACAAAATACGAAACCTGGTTCTGCTGGGGCATAGCAGCGCGGGCAAGACATCATTGGTCGAAGCGATGCTGTTCAACACCGGGGCGGTCAACCGCCTGGGGCGTGTAGATGATGGGACCTCGGTCTCCGACTGGGATGACGAGGAACGCCGACGCAAAATGTCCATCAACGCCTCGGTGATCCCTTGTGAATGGCAAAAGCATAAACTAAACGTCATCGATACCCCCGGTTACATGGATTTCGTGGGGGAGGTGATCAGCGCGTCCAGCGTGGTGGAAGGGGCGATCCTGGTCCTGGATTCCGTAGGCGGCGTTGAAGTGGGGACCGAACAGGTGTGGCATTACGCCCAAGATCGGAAACTGGCTCCCCTGGCCTTTGTCAACAAGATGGAACGGGACAATGCCAACTTTGAAGCCGTCGTCGCCCAGATCTCGGCCAAGCTGGGCGTGACCGCCGTTCCCATCCAGCTGCCCATCGGCAGCCAGGCCGATTTCCGGGGCGTAGTAGACCTGATCGCCGAGAAGGCCTACTTGGGGCCGGAGGGGAAGCCCACTTCCATCCCCGACGACATGGCCGATGCCGTGGAAGAAGCCCGTCTGACCCTTATCGAAGCTGCCGCCGAAGGCAAGGATGAGCTGATGGAAAAGTACTTTGAGGAAATGACCTTGACGGCGGATGAGATTCGGGAGGGGCTGAAGGCACGTATCGCCCAGGGAGAGATAGCTCCGGTCCTGTGTGGTTCGGCGGCAATGAACGTTGGCGTCCACGCTCTGATGCGGGCCGTCATTGATCTCTTGCCTTCCCCTGCCGATGCTGCTCCCTACCAAGCCACGAACCCGGCGACCAACACCACGGTAGAGTTGCAATCCGATCCCGCGGGGCCGCTGGCCGTCCAGGTCTTCAAGACCGTGGCCGATCCTTACGTGGGTAAGCTCTCCTACTTCCGTGTCTTTTCCGGCACGTTGGAATCCGATTCGCGGGTGTACAACAGCCGTACCGGTGGTGAAGAGCGGCTGGGGCAGCTCTACACCGTGCGCGGCAAGGAGCAAATACCGACTCCTCGCGTCCCGGCGGGCGACATCGGCGCGGTAGCCAAGCTGAGCGAAACGCTGACCGGTGATACCCTCTGCGACCGAGGTGCGCCGCTGCGGCTGGAGCCGCCGGTTTACCCCAACCCCCTCTACTCCGTTGCCGTCCGGCCCAAAACCAAAGCCGATGCCGCCAAGATCAGCCCGACCCTCACCCGCCTGAGCGAGCAGGATCCGACGCTGACCTGGCGGCAAGACAAGATCACCCGCGAGACGATCCTTTCCGGCATGGGCGATACCCACATCAGCGTTGCCATCCGGCGCATGGCCGATACCTTTGGCCTGGGCCTGGAGACCTCCGTACCCAAAGTCCCCTATCGGGAGACCATTACCCGCACCGCCACGGCCCAATACCGCCACAAAAAGCAAACGGGCGGCGCGGGCCAGTTTGCCGAAGTCCACATGCGCGTCGAACCGCTGGAGCGGGACGCCGGCTACGAATTCGTTTGGGAAGTAGTCGGGATGAATGTCTCCAAGACCTTTGGCCCCTCCATTGACAAAGGGGTCAGGTCGGTTATGGCCCAGGGTGTCATTGCCGGTTATCCGGTGGTAGATGTGCTGGTAGCCGTCTATGACGGCAAGGAACACCCTGTTGACTCCAAAGACATCGCCTTCCAGATCGCCGGGCGCGAGGCTTTCAAGCTTGCCGTCAAAAACGCCGGGCCGGTGCTCTTGGAACCGATCTACAAATTCACCATCACCGTCCCCGAAGAGTACATGGGGGACGTGTTGAGCGATCTCAACACCCGGCGGGGCCAGGTCTTGGGTATGGACCAAGTGGGTGAAAATAGCATCGTCACCGCCCTCGTCCCTCTGGCCGAGATGCAGCGCTACGTCAGCGACCTGCGTTCCCTCACCCAGGGGCGGGGTGTCTTTTCGATGGAATTCGCCGACTATCAGCAAGTGCCGAGCCATTTGGCCGAGCAGATCATCGCCGCGTCCCGCAAGGAAGAGGAAAAGTAGGGGCAGGTCTTTAACCTTGCGGGAGAGTTCAGAGCGCGGGCCGTGGCCTGCACCAAGTCTGGAAATGCGCCACACGGTCCGGCGCGAAGGAAGCGAGGGGTGTGGCCCGTATCGGGCCGGATAAGGGAAAGGAGGTGCATCGGGAGAAAAAAGGTAGCCGTACTCCGTCGGTTTCTTGCTCTCTCATAGGGCGTTGGGGAGCGGTTTCGGCGGGAATGCCCATCTCCCCGCGGGAGATGACCGAAAAGTTCTGTCCCCATCGCCCTCCTTACCATCCGCTAAGGAGAACATACAATGGCAAGCATCACCTATGAGCATGTGTGGAAAAGATTTGGCGATGTGATCGCCGTCCGAGACCTGGACATCCATATTGAGGACAAAGAGTTCTTGGTGTTCGTCGGGCCTTCCGGCTGTGGCAAATCCACCAGCCTGCGAATGCTGGCCGGATTGGAAGAGGTGACGGAAGGCAACATCTACATCGGTGACCGTCTGGTCAACGACGTGCCGCCCAAGGATCGCAATATCGCCATGGTCTTCCAGAGCTACGCCCTCTACCCCCACATGTCGGTCTATGACAACATGGCCTTTGGCCTCAAACTGCGCAAGACGCCCAAAAGCGAAATTGACCGCCGTGTCAAAGAGGCTGCCGCCATCCTAGGCATTGAGGACCTGCTGGATCGCAAACCCAAGCAGCTATCCGGCGGCCAGCGGCAGCGCGTTGCCCTGGGCCGGGCCATCGTCCGCGAACCGGCGGTGTTCCTCATGGACGAGCCTCTTTCCAACCTGGATGCCAAGCTCCGCGTTCAGACCCGCGCCGAGATCTCTAAATTGCACCAGCGGCTGGAAACGACCTTCATCTACGTCACCCACGACCAGGTAGAGGCCATGACCATGGGCACCCGCATCTGCGTTCTGCGTGACGGCGTCATGCAGCAGTTGGATACTCCTCAGAACTTGTACGACAAACCGGACAACGTGTTCGTCGCCGGTTTCATCGGCAGCCCGGCCATGAACTTTTTTGACGTGACGTTGGTCGAGCAGGATGGGGATGTGTACGTGGACGGCGGGACCTTCCGGCTCAAGCTGCCGCCGGAAAAGGCACAGGCTGCCCGCGCTTACCTCGGCCAGCAGGTGATCTTTGGGGCCCGTCCGGAGGACATCCACGACCGAGAATACGCCCCACCCGGCATCCGCGCCGAGCCGATGACGGCGACCGTAGACGTGACCGAGCTGATGGGCAACGAAATCTTTGTCTATCTGCTCACCGGCAAAAAGCAGTTCATCGCCCGCGTGGACCCGCGCACCTCGGCGCGGGTGGGCAACGAGCTGGATGTCGTGGTCAACATGGATAACATCCACCTCTTTGATCGGCAGACCGAAAAAGCGATCCGCTAACGCGGCAAAACAGGATCAAAGGCGCAATGCACAATTCTCCGAGAGAATTGTGCATTGTTTTAACTTGGCCGGAAAAGCGTATGACGGCTACGTTGAGCGAGCGGTTGCGATGGCTGGGTGTGCTGCAGGGGGCGCGGCATCTTCGGCCTCGGCGGCGTGTCCATACCGTTGAAGAATTGCTGCCCGCCGGGCAGATTGTGCGCACAGAGCACGGTCCTTTCTTTCTACTGCGTCGGACCTATGGGGCGGAGATGCGCCACGGCATACATGCCCTGGGCGAATTTTGGGAGAAAGACCTGCGCACCGCAGCCCACCTGGCGCGCGACGAACGGCTGGCCGATGCCGAGCCGGAACGTATTGCCTTCATAGACATAGAAACCACCGGCCTGGGGGGCGCGGGCGCCTGCGCC
Source organism: uncultured Anaerolineaceae bacterium (assembly GCA_964593865.1). GTDB lineage: Bacteria > Chloroflexota > Anaerolineae > JAAYZQ01 > JAAYZQ01 > CAZQKE01. The sequence goes on from CAZQKE010000090.1 coordinate 11,602, forward strand.
TTCCTCATCGGCGTCGGCATGTTTGAGACGGGGCGGTTTGTCGTCCATCAGTTCTTTATGCGCGACTATGGTGAAGAACAGGCCCAGCTACAGGCCGTGGGGGACCTCCTCGGTCGGGCGGCGGCGGTGGTGAGCTTCAACGGCAAGGGGTTTGACCTGCCCTTCTTGGAAAATCGCTTCATCCTGACACGCCGGTTGTCGCCTCTGGACGATGTCCCTCACCTGGACCTGTTGCCCGCAGCCCGCCGACTGTGGAAACATCGCTTGTCCTCTTGTACCTTGTCCTCTTTGGAGCGAGAAGTGCTGGGTGTTCGGCGTAGCCGCCGAGACGTCCCAGGTTGGCTCATTCCCTACCTTTACGCCGACTATGTCCGGAGTGGTGATGCTCGGCGGATGCCCGACATTTTCTACCACAATGCCCAGGACATCCTTTCCCTGGTGACGTTGGCGGTGCACATATGCGACCTGATAGACACCTTGCCGGAGAAGATCCCGGAGGAGGACCTGTACGGTTTGGGGCGTATTTGGCAGGAAATGGGCCGGTTCGGGCGGGCCGAGTGGGCTTGGAGCCGCGCAGCAGTGGCCGGTACAACAGAAGTGCGTCGGCGGGCCATGCGCGATCTGGCGTTGCTCCTCAAACGGCAGGAACGGCGCAGCGAGGCCGTGGCCTGGTGGCAGCACCTGGCCGAAGCCGGTTCGGCCTGGGCCTGTGAAGAATTGGCCAAGCATTACGAATGGCATGATGTGGACCTGCAGCGGGCCATAACCTGGGCGCGGCGGGGTCTGGACCTCAGCCGGGGCGACGACCGGGCGGCTTTTGTCCATCGCCTGGCGCGGCTGGAGCGCAAATGTGGGAGCGGTCCGACCGTCACTTGAAATTCGCCTGGGAACATGATACAATAAGCGGGCCGGGGAGGTGAGAAAAATGGACATGGTCGAGACCCAAATCCGCCGCCGAGGCGTGACGGATCAAGACGTATTGGCCGCGATGGAGCGCGTCCCCCGCCACGAGTTCGTGCCGGAACAGTACCGCGATCAAGCCTATGAAGATCATCCCCTGCCCATCGGCTACGGGCAGACCATCTCGCAGCCCTACATCGTCGCCCTGATGACCGAGCTTCTCCGGCTGGAAAGCACGGACCGCGTACTGGAAGTCGGGACGGGTTCCGGCTACCAAGCGGCCATCCTGGCCGAGATCGTTGCCGAGGTTTACACCGTAGAGATCATCGAAGAACTGGCCCGCGAGGCCCAAGAGCGGCTCAAGCGATTGGGCTATCACAACGTCCACGTCCGCCATGGGGATGGTTATTACGGTTGGGAAGAGCACGCTCCTTACGATGCCATCATCGTCACCGCCGCACCGGACCACATCCCCCAGCCCTTGATCCGGCAGTTGAAAGATGGAGCGAGCATGGTGATCCCCGTCGGCCCGCGCGGTGGCTATCAAACCTTGTGGCAGATCACCAAGGAGGGGGACAAGATCATCAAACGTGACGTTACCGGCGTCCTTTTCGTCCCCCTCACCGGTGAACATTGAGCGCAAAGAGCCGGATTTGCCAAAAGCGATATTTGCCAAATCCTCCGGCCTCTGCTATAATCTGGCGCACATGGCTCAAGAATCAGACGCTGATGAAGTTTGGACATGCCTGGGGCCTAGCCTGGAACCTGAGTTGGACCATGCTCTTTTCGCTGATGGTCCCCCTCTTTCTCGGCATTTGGCTCGATAAGAAATTGAACACCACCCCGCTTTTCATCCTGATCGGGGCGGTGCTTGGCATCGCAGCGGCCACGGTGGGGGTAGCACGGATCGCATTGCGGACCTTATCTCCGCTGGCAGGCGAGGACCAGGACCGACAAACAGGAACGAAGGACGAGGAGGAACCGGAGTAGTGTCAAAACTGCTATCCCGCAAAGTGCTGATTCCAACGCTGATTCTCATCGTTGCATTGGTCGTGTTAAGCCTCTTGCCCATTCCGGGCGTGATCGTCCCCGAAATTTCCATCCCTGCCGAAGTCGTCCTACACCTGTTCGGCTTTCCCATCACCAATACCCTGCTGGCCACCTGGCTGACCATGATCATCCTCATTGTCGGCTCTTGGCTCATCACCCGCAAAATGGAAATGGTTCCCGGTCGCTGGCAAGGGATGTTGGAGATGATCATCGAAGGCTTTTACGGCTTGGTAGAGGGGGCGACCGAGCGCAAGTGGGCGCGGCGGTTCTTCCCCATCGTCACCACCATCATGCTCTTCCTGATCGTCTCCAACTGGCTGGGGTTAACCCCCCTTTACGGTGGCTGGGGCATCCTGGAAGAAGCCCATGAAGGCGAACACGGCCAGCCGGTTCAATGGCTCAACGAGGATCATTCCATCGGCCTCTGGATTAAGGCAGAAGGGGAAGGCGAACATGGTGCGCATGAGGAACCGACCTATAAACTGGCCCCCATGTTCCGCTCGGCGGCCACCGATCTGAACACCACTCTGGCCCTGGCCGTCGTTTCCGTCTTTATGACCCAAGTGTTCGGCGTCTGGGCGTTGGGGCCGGGTTACTTTGGCAAATTCATCGCCCTGAAAGGCGTCGTCAAAGCCTTTACCAAACCCGGCCTGGGCTGTGTGGGGCGCATCGGGGCCTTTTTCATGGGCCTCATTGAGATCTTTGTGGGGATCGTGGAACTGATCAGCGAGATCGGCAAGATCATCTCCTTCTCCTTCCGTCTCTTTGGCAACATCTTTGCCGGGGAAGTCTTGCTGGGTGTGATGGCCTTCCTGATCCCCTACCTAATTTCCTTGCCCTTCTACGGCCTGGAACTGTTCGTCGGCTTTGTCCAGGCGTTGGTGTTCATGATGCTGACCGTAGCCTTCTTTGTGACCGCCATGAGCAACCATGGCGAAGAGCACTAAACCCATTGTAAATCAAATCGAGGAGGACGAGTACAAATGAATGCTGAGACCATGCGACTGTTGGCAGCAGCCCTGGCCATCGGTTTGGGCGCATTGGGACCCGGCTTGGGGCTGGGCATGATCGGCTCCAAAGCGATGGAAGCCCTGGGACGCAACCCGGAAGCCAGTGGGGAAATCTTTGTGCCCTTGATCCTCAGCCTGGCCTTTACCGAGGCCATCGGCATCTATGCCCTGGTCGTAGCCTTGATCATCAAATTTGTCTAGATTTACGATTCAGATTCACGATTGACCACACCGGATCGCAGATCAAATCGTAAATCTCAACTCGTAAATCGGAGGAGGTTGACGCTTGGAAGCATTAGGCATAAATCTGGGCTATCTGATCTCCCAGATCGTCAACTTTACCTTGTTGGCGGTGCTCCTCTACTTTGTCGCCTACAAACCGGTCCTGCGGATGCTGGATGAGCGTTCGGCGCGCATCAAAAAGGGACTGGAAGATGCCGAACGGGCCTCGAAACGGGCAGCCGAGATAGAACAAGAATTTGAACGGCGCATGGCCGAGGCTCGCAAAGAGGGGCAGGAGATCATTGCCCAAGCGACCCAGATGAGCGAAAAGGCCCGCCAAGACATTCTGGAAAAGGCCCGCGAAGAAGCCAGAATGCAGATTGAGAAAGCCAAAGAAGAGATCGCCCGCGAACGTGAGCAGGCCATGGCCGAATTGCGTCAGCAGGTCGCCGAACTGGCCTTGGCGATCTCGGAAAAGGTCATCGGCAGGACATTGGAATTGGATGAGCAAGCCCAGCATCGGCTCATCGCCGAATTCCTGGAGCAAACCGAGGAACTCAAGTGAGCGTACAAGCCCGACCCCAAGACTATGCCGCTGCCATCTATGATCTGGCCGTAGAAGCGTGGAGCCGTCCTCTGCGCGCCATCCGACAGGCATTGCAGGATGACCGGACGCTACGGGCTGCCGTCGAGGACCCCGGACAGACAACCGAGGCCAAACTCCATCTGCTGGAAAAGGCCGTCCCCGGCGGCCTAAAGCCGGAGATCCGCAAATTCCTGGGAACCCTGTTGGAAGCAGGTCAAATGGACCAGTTGGATGCCATCCTGGCCGAGTTTGAGCGGTTGGTACGTCGCCGCCCGGAGCGCCGAGTGGCCCACGTGACCAGCGCGGTTCCGCTCACCGAGGAGGAAAAGGCTGCCTTGCAGGCCAACTTGATAAAGCGGTTCGGACCCGACCTGGAGTTTGAATTCCAGGTGGACAAATCCATTCTCGGTGGCATCTACCTGCGTGTGGGTGACCAGGTCATTGATGGGACGGTGGCCGGAAAACTGGCCGCCCTGCGAGATCAATTGGCAGCGTAACGGAGGCATGAATGGCCTTATTACAAGCACAGGACATCGCCGCGATTCTGAAAAAGCAAATAGAGGCCTTTGAAGCCCCCCTGGAAGCCGTAGATGTCGGCACGGTCATAGAAGTCGGCGACGGCATTGCCCGCGCCGACGGCCTGGCCGGGGTGATGGCGATGGAGATGGTGGAATTTCCGCCCAAGCCGGGCCGTGAAGAGCGCATCATGGGCTTGGCCTTCAACCTGGAAGCCGACAACGTGGGCATCATCATCATGGGCGATTACACCGGCATCGAAGAAGGCGACACGGTACGGGGCACGGGGCGCATCGTCTCCGTGCCGGTGGGCGAGGGTCTCATCGGCCGCGTGGTCAACGCCCTGGGCGAACCGATTGACGGCAAAGGCCCCATCCCCTTTGAAAAGTACCGTCCCATTGAGCGGATCGCGCCCAACGTCGTCACCCGCAAAAGCGTGGATACACCGGTCCAGACCGGCATCAAGGCCATTGACTCAATGATCCCCATCGGGCGCGGCCAGCGGGAGCTGATCATCGGCGACCGACAAACGGGCAAAACGGCCCTGGCCGTGGATACCATCATCAACCAAAAAGGCCAAGACCTGATCTGCATCTATGTCGCCATCGGTCAGAGGCTGGCCCAGGTTGCCCAGGTTGTCGCCACATTGGAAGAGTTTGGCGCCATGGAGCACACCATCGTCGTCGTCGCCTCCGCCTCGGAACCGGCTACCTTGCAATACATTGCTCCCTACGCCGGCTGTGCCATGGGCGAAGAGTTCATGGAGCAAGGCAAGGAGGCATTGATCGTTTACGACGACCTGTCCAAGCACGCCTGGGCTTACCGCCAGGTCTCATTGCTGCTCCGTCGTCCGCCGGGCCGTGAAGCCTACCCCGGCGACGTGTTCTACCTTCACTCGCGCTTGTTGGAGCGGGCGGCCAAACTGCACCCCGATTACGGCGGAGGCTCCCTTACCGCCCTGCCCATCATCGAAACCCTCGCCGGGGATGTGTCGGCCTACATCCCCACCAACGTCATCTCCATCACCGATGGGCAGATCTACCTGGAAAGCGACCTCTTTTACGCCGGTATCCGCCCCGCGGTGAACGCCGGTCTTTCCGTCTCGCGGGTGGGGGGTGCGGCCCAAACCCCGGCCATGAAACAAGTGGCAGGCAAAATGCGCCTGGATATGGCCGCCTTCCGAGAACTGGCCGCTTTTGCCCAATTCGGCTCCGACCTGGACGAAGCCACCCGCCGCCAGTTGGACCGAGGCTTGCGGGTGCAAGAGGTCCTCAAGCAGCCGCAGTATGCCCCCGTCCCTCTGGAAGACCAGATCATGATCTTTTTCGCCGTGACCAATGGCTACCTGGATGATATAGAGGTCCGTAAGATCGGCGATTTTGAAGCCGCCTTCCTGCGCTATATGCGGGATACCCATCCCGACCTGGTCCAAACCATCGCCACCGGGGCCAAAATGGACCAGGCGACCCAGGATGCTTTGGGGCAGGCGATCCAAGACTTTAAAGCGACGGTGGCGTTCTGATGAAGAAAAGGGTTGGGTTTCTCATCCTGCTGGGCATCTTTGCCGGGGTACTGGTCGCCTGCGGCTCCACGCCTGAACCGACCGAACCGCCGCCGACCCAGACCCCGCGGATCGTCGTCATCACGACGACACCCTGCGCAACCCGGCAGATCGCCCAAGTCAGCCCGGAAGTCATAACCGTCGTCGTCACGGCCACGCCCACCAAACCTCGGCCGGCGACGCCGACCCCGGCTGCGGCCCAAAAAACGCCTCAGACCCCTGGCCCCACCCAGACGACGAAACCAACACCTACCCAAACCCCGGCGGCTGCCGAATTCAAATACCCGCCGCCGGTGCTGTTGGAACCGCCGAACAACCGACCGGTATCGTGGAAGAGCACCGTCTTGTTGGTGTGGGAGCCTGTGGGTGAATTGGCGGAAGATGAATACTACCACGTCCATCTGGAACGTCCGCCCAAACCCGGCACGGACCAGGAATGGTACGGCGACTATGTCTTTACCAAAGATACCCAGTTCCTGGTAGAGGGTGCGTTTCTGGATCCCTTCCACCTGCCGCAGAATCAGGGGTATGGCGTCGTCTACTGGTGGGTGCGCGTCGTGCGAAAGATCGGCGAGGATGAGAACGGAAAACCCATCGGCGTCGACATCAGCCCACCTAGCGAAAAAAGGACGTTTATCACCGAACCTAAACCAGGATAACAACGAAGGAGTGACCGTTGCCCAGCACACGGGAAATCCGACGACGGATCCGTAGCGTCAAAAACATATCCCAGGTCACGCGGGCGATGCAGATGGTGGCCGCGTCCAAAATGCGCCGTGCCCAGGAGCAGGTGCTGGCGACCCGGCCCTACACCCAAAAAGCCTGGCAAATCCTGAACCACCTGGCCGCCCAGCGGGGGGCCGACGAGTCCGTCCATCCCCTGTTGGAAGTTCGTGAGGAGATCAAGACCGTCGGCATCGTCCTGATCACCGCCGACAAGGGCCTATGCGGGAGCTACAACCACAACATGATCCAGGCCGCCGCCCGTTTCATCCAACAGTTGGACCGCCCTGTGGAGCTTGTCACCGTCGGCAAACGGGGGCGCGACGCCATGTGGCGCATGAGGCAGACCATCGTCGCCGAATATTCGGACCTTCCTCCCAAACCGGGCTTGCTGGATGTTACCCCTATTGCCCGCACGGTGATGGATAGCTTCATTGCCGGTCAATGGGATGTAGTGTATTTGGCCCACACCGACTTTATCAACACCCTGACCCAGCGACCGGCCATCTGGCAGCTGCTGCCTATCCGCCCTCTGGACCTGGGCGTAACGCCGATGTCGGAGCACCACGGCCCCCACCCGCCGGCACCGACCGTAGAGTACATCTACGAACCGGACCCGCGTACCATCTTGGATACCGTGTTGCCCCGGTTCACCGAGTTGCAGATCTACCAGGCCGTGTTGGAGTCGTTGGCCAGCGAGCACAGCGCCCGCATGGTTGCCATGCGCAACGCTACCGAGAATGCCAACGATCTGTTGGCCGACCTGACCCTGACCTACAACCGCGCCCGCCAGGAAGCGATCACCAAAGAAATGTTGGACATTGTGGGCGGGGCCGAAGCTTTGGCCAAGGCGCGGTAGGAGGTGTATGATACCCGGAACCGCAGCAGAACGGATGCTGTCGGTCAATGTTTGCTCTGAGAGGTTGCCATGTCGGCGAAAGCATATGTCCTACTTCGCACCGCACCGGGGCTGACCAAATCTATCTACAGCACCCTCAAACTCAGCCCCCTGGTGAAATCTGTAGAGATGATTACCGGGCCGTACGACCTGCTGGTTGCCATTGAAGCCGAAACCACCAGCAAATTGCTGAACGCCGTGATGCAGGAGATCCGTCCGGCTGCCGGCGTGCGCGATACCGTCACCTGCTTGGTCGTGCCCGAAGATGAAGACTAGAATCCGTTCAGCAGCCTCCCAGGAGAGCTGAAAACAGTCATTTGTGTTCAAGGAGGATTGATGGCCGAAGGAAGCAAAGGGCGCGTCGTACAGGTCATGGGGCCTGTGGTAGACATAGAATTCCCCGGCGGTGACTTGCCGGAGATCTACGACGCCGTCGAAATCCCACGCGGAAACGGCGACAGACTGGTCGTTGAAGTCCAACAACACCTGGGCCATGAATGGGTCCGCTGCGTAGCAATGGATACCACCGACGGCTTGCGACGCGGTATGGAGGCGATCAGTACCGGCAAGCCGATCTCCGTGCCGGTCGGCACCGCTACCCTGGGGCGCATCTTCAACGTCCTGGGGGAACCCATTGACAACGCCGGACCGGTCGAAGCCGAAGAATACTATCCAATCCACCGCCCGGCTCCGTCCTTTGAGGAGCAGGTCACCAAACCGGAATTCCTGGAGACCGGCCTGAAAGTGATTGACCTCATTGCCCCCTTCACCCGCGGCGGCAAGACCGGTATCTTTGGTGGTGCGGGCGTGGGGAAAACGGTCATCATCCAAGAGTTGATCCGCACCTTTGCCACGGTCCACAAGGGCTATTCGGTCTTTGCCGGTGTGGGTGAGCGATCCCGCGAGGGCAACGACCTGTGGCACGAAATGATCGAATCGGGCGTCATTGACAGCGTAGCCATGGTCTTTGGGCAGATGAACGAACCGCCGGGCGTGCGCTTGCGGGTTGGACTCACCGGCCTCACCATGGCCGAATACTTCCGCGATCAAGGGCTGGACGTACTGCTCTTCATTGACAACATCTTTCGCTTCGTCATGTCCGGCTCCGAAGTTTCGGCCTTGTTGGGGCGGATGCCCAGTGCGGTGGGCTACCAACCGACCCTGGGAACCGAGATGGGCGAATTGCAGGAGCGCATCGTCTCCACACGCAAAGGCTCCATTACCTCCATGCAGGCCGTCTACGTCCCCGCCGACGACTACACCGACCCGGCCCCGGTGGCAACCTTCGCCCACCTGGACGCGACCATCGCCCTAGAACGATCCATTGCCGAGCAGGGCCTTTATCCCGCCGTGGATCCGCTGAACTCCACCTCGCGCATCTTGGACCCGCGCGTTGTCGGCGAGGACCATTACAACACCGCCCGTGAAGTGCAGCGTGTGCTGCAGCGATACAAAGACTTGCAGGACATCATCGCCATCTTGGGCATTGATGAACTCTCCGAAGAGGACAAACTGGTAGTAGCCCGCGCCCGCAAAATCCAGCGGTTCCTCAGCCAACCCATGTTCGTCGCCGAGCAATTCACCGGACGGCCCGGTCGTTACGTTCCCATCCAGGAAACGGTGCGTGGCTTCCAAGAAATCTTGGCCGGGGAGCATGATGACCTGCCGGAGCAAGCCTTCTACATGGTCGGGACCATTGACGAAGCGGTAGAAGCGGCCAAGAAGCTATAGCCTCGGTAAGGCTCCACCCGGCGACTGCAACGTGTGCCGCTTCCGCCGGGATGACCCGGTGACGCTTTACTCTGCCGGTCTGTGGAAGCGTCGACGCCTGCTGCTCCGGGATCGGAACGGATGTGCTTAGGGAACGAGAATGGCAACGATACGATGTGAAGTTGTGACCGCCGAACGCGCCGTCTTTGAGGGTGATGTGGACATGGTCGTCGCCCCCGGCGTCAGCGGGCAGCTGGGGATTTTGCCCCACCACGCCCCGTTGATGACGGCCCTGACCTACGGGGAATTGATTCTCCGCCGTGAGGGACAAGAGGACGAATATATCGCCATCGGCGGGGGGTTCATGGAGGTCGGTCCCGACCACGTGACCATCCTGGCCGATTCCGCCGAGCGGGCAGAAGAAATTGACGAGGCGCGGGCATTGGAAGCGCAAAAGCGCGCCCAAGCCCTCATGGCGCAAAAGCACCGCGAGGACGAAGACTTTGCCCGTGCAGAAGCAGCCCTCCGCCGGGCTATGGTCCGACTCAAGGTCGCCAAGCGCAAACGCCGGGCCGGCAGCAGGCGGGTTCCGGGCGTGGATCAATGATCGGATAACCCATGCTGACAAAACATATCGGTGTAGACCTGGGGACCGTCAACGTCCTGGTTTGGGTCAAGGGCAAAGGCATCGTCTTGCAAGAGCCGTCGGTGGTGGCGATTGCCATCAACGACAACAAAATCGTCGCCGTGGGCAACGAAGCACGGGCCATGCTGGGGCGCACCCCGGAGACCATTGAAGTAGCCCGCCCTCTGCGCGACGGCGTAATCGCCGATTACGTCGTCACCGAGGCGATGTTGCGTTACTTTATTGAAAAAGTCACGGGCCGTTTTCGCCTGTTCAAACCCTTGATCGCCATCAGTGTACCGGTGGGCGTCACCAGCGTAGAAAGCCGCGCCGTCCACGATGCTGCCATCCAGGTCGGCGGGCGCGAAGCTTACCTCATTCCCGAACCCCTGGCCGCAGCCTTGGGGGCGGGGATGCCGGTGGATACGCCCACGGGCAACCTGGTGGTGGACATCGGCGGGGGGACCAGCGAAGCGGCGGTGATTTCAATGAACGGCATCGTTGAGTTTGCCTCCGTGCGTGTGGGGGGGAACCGCATTGATGAAGCCATCATCGGCTACATCAAACGCAAGTACAACCTGATGATCGGCGAGCAAACGGCGGAAGAGATCAAGATCTCTATCGGCAGCGCACTCCCCCTGGAAGAAGACCTTACGATGGAAGTCCGGGGCCGGGACCAGGTTTCCGGGTTGCCCAAGACCATTCAGATCGGCTCCGGTGAGGTGACGGAGGCCATTGCCGAACCGCTGGATGCCATCGTCGGGGTGGTCAAAGGGGTGTTGGAAAAGACACCGCCGGAGTTGGCTTCCGACGTCATTGACCGGGGAATCGTCATGACCGGCGGCGGTGCTCTGCTCCGCAACTTTGATCGTCTGTTGACCAAAGAAACCGGCGTGCCTTGCTATGTCGCCGATAACCCCCTGGCCTGTGTTGCTTTGGGCGCAGGCAAGGCCCTGGAAAATTATGACGTGATCAAGCGTAGCTTACCCGCTTACTAGGGGGCGGTAGTCCGGCTAGAGATAATAGGTCATGTGTTGCAAGTGCACCACCGGGTCAATGTACTGCACCCGTACATCCGGTGGAACCGTGACCGAAATGGGAGCGTAGTTCAGGATCGCCCCCACACCGGCTTCTACCAGGCGGTCCACGACCGATTGGGCCGCCGATGCCGGTACGGCTACAATGCCGATGCGGATTCCCATCTCCCGCACCCGCTCGACCAAGTGGGCCGCATCGCAGATTTCAAATCGCCCCAAGCGACGCCCGATCTTTTCCGGATTGTTGTCAAAGACACAGGCGATGCGGAACCCACGCCCCTCAAATCCGCCATAGTGGGCAATGGCGTGCCCCAGGTCCCCGGCCCCCACCAGGGCCATGTCCCAGATTCTGTCCACCTGCAGGATGCGTTCCAATTGCTCCCGCAGGTGGGCAATATCGTACCCCATGCCCTGCTTGCCGAATTCGCCAAAGTGGGAAAGATCCTTGCGGATCTGCGCCGAGCTGATCCCCAGCCACTCCGCCAGGTCTTTGGATGCAACGATCTGTTGTCCTTCTGCTTGCAAATGGGATAACGCCCGCAGGTAGATCGGCAATCGCCCAACCACAATATCGGGAACAGGCTTGTGCTCCGGCATCTTTGCCTCCTGAAGCTTTGTGAAAAGGCGCACCAATGATACCACACTTTGCGCCAAAGCACAAAATAGAAGGATACCGGCTACGGCCCAAGTGCCTTCACAAGGCTTTACGCCGCGGGGCGCAGAGTTCGCCGAAGGACGGTTGATCTCGTATCGTTTCTCTCCGCGCCCTCGGTATCTCCGAGTCGGCTACCGGGTGACTACCTTCTGTTGGAGTTCGTACAGTTTGGTGATTGCTTCCAGAGGACTCATGGCGCTCACATCCAGGTTGCGCAGTTCCTCCACGACCGGATCGCTCATGCCGAAGAGGGGCAGTTGCCGAACCTCAACGGTCCGCTGCCGGGCAGAGCCGGGGGCACGGGCCTCTTGTTCCAACTCTTCCAAGATCTCTTGGGCGCGGCGGATGACCGGTTTGGGCAGCCCGGCCAGTTGCGCAACGTGGATGCCGTAACTGCGGTCGGCTCCACCGGGGACGATGTGGCGCAGGAACACCACTTGGCCGTTTTCTTCGGCGACGGCGACGTTATAATTGCGGACGTGGGGCAACAGGTCGGCCAATTGGGTCAGCTCGTGGTAGTGGGTGGCAAACAGGGTCCGGCAGCCCAGGCGGGGATGGTTGTGGATGTGCTCCACCACCGCCCAGGCGATTGAGATGCCGTCGTAGGTGCTGGTCCCCCGGCCTACCTCATCAAGGATCAGCAGGCTGCGGGGGGTGGCGTGGTTCAGCAGATTGGCCGTTTCAATCATTTCAACCATAAAGGTAGATTGCCCTGCGCTGATCTCGTCTTGGGCGCCAATGCGGGTAAAGATGCGGTCTACCAATCCTACTTGGGCTTCATCGGCGGGCACAAAGGAGCCGATCTGGGCCATGAGGACGATCAGTGCCACCTGCCGTAACAGTGTGCTCTTGCCGCTCATGTTGGGGCCGGTGATGATCAAGATGCGTTCCTCTTGGGAAAAGTGGGTATCGTTGGGCACAAAAGGGTCTTCCCGCTGCGTCACCTCCACCACCGGATGCCGCCCGGCGACGATGTGCAGTTCGTCATCGTCGCGCAGGATGGGACGGACGTAGCGGTTGGTGAGGGCCACTTCGGCCAGGGCGGCATAGACATCCAACCGGGCCAGAGCGCGGCCCACGGCCAGCAGCCGCTCGGAAGCGGCGGCTACCTGATCCTGCACCTGGCTGTAGATGCGCCCTTCCAGGTCGGTGATGCGCTCCTGGGCGTTGAGGATGAGCGATTCGTATTCCTTGAGTTCGGGGGTGATGTAGCGTTCGGCGTTGACCAGCGTCTGCTTGCGGATGTATTCGGGTGGCACGCGGTCGGCGTTGGCTTTGGTCACTTCCAGGTAGTAGCCAAAGACCTTGTTGTAGCCTACCTTTAGGTTCTTGATGCCGGTCCGTGCCCGTTCTCTCTTCTCCAGGTTGGCAACCCAAGCTTTGGCATCTCGCGAGGCGGCGGCGATGCTATCCAGTTCGGCGGAAAAGCCGGGGCGGATGACGCCCCCTGCGCCGAGGGTGGCCGGGGGATCGTCCACCAACGCCTGGGCGATCAGGTCGGCGACGTCGTGGCAGCGGTGCAACGTTGTCAGTTCGGCCAATGCCTCGGCCCGGTCGGCCAGCGGCTCCACCAGGCCCAGGATGTCCGGCAGGGTTTCCAGGCTGCGGCGGATGCCCAGCAGGTCGCGGGGGCGGGCGATGCGTTGCACGGCGCGGCTGGTCAGACGCTCTAGGTCGGCGATCTGTTTGAGAAGGGTCCGCAGCCGGGTGCGCGTCGGCGTCTCTTTGTAAAAGGCGTCTACGGCGTCCAGGCGGCGTTCTATCTGCGCCCGGTCAAGGAGGGGTTGGTTGATCCAGCGGCGCAGCAGCCGCCCCCCCATGCCGGTCACGGTGGCATCCAGAACGCCCAGGAGGGAACCCTGCACCGCGCCTCGCCGGAGCGATTCGGTCAGCTCCAGGTTGCGCCGCGTTGCTGCGTCCAGGGCCATGAATTGTGCGGTGGAGTAGGTACGCAGGGAGGACAGTTGCCCCAGCCGGGACCGTTGGGTTTCGGCCAAGTAATGGAGCAGGCCCCCGGCGGCCCGCGTCGCCAGAGGACGCCCGGCCAAGCCGAACCCCTCGAGGCTGGCGACCTGCAAGTGGTCGCACAGCATCTGTTGGGCCGTCTCCGGCTCAAAAGGCCAGCCTTCCGACTCGGTAACGGTCACGCCCTCCAGGGGGGAGGCGGGGAGCCGGTACCGTTCCAAGAACTGGGGATCGGCGGTGACGATTTCCGCCGGGGCCAGGCGGGCCAACTCCTCGATCAGACGGCGATGGGCTTCTTTGCCGCGCCATTCGGTGGCGGCGAATTCGCCGGTGGTGATGTCGGCATAGGCCAGCCCGGCCTGTTGCTCCTCCACGACGATGGCGGCCAAATAGTTGTTGCGCCGCTCGTCCAGCAGCGTCGGCTCGACGACGGTGCCGGGCGTGACCACCCGCGCTACAGCCCGGTCCACGATCCCTCTGGCCGGGACCTCGCCCACCTGCTCGACGATGGCTACTTTGTGCCCGGCTTGGATCAGTTTGGCGATATAGCCTTCCGCCGAATGGTAGGGCACACCGGCCAGGGGAACCCGCTTCCCCTTGCCCACCGGCCGGGAGGTAAGCACGATGTCGCACACCTGGGCGACGATTTTGGCATCTTCGTCAAAGGTCTCGTAAAAGTCACCCAGCCGGAAAAAGACGATGGCGTCGGGATATTCCTTTTTGATGCGCAGGTACTGGCGGCGCATGGGTGTACTCATGGGCACGCCCTCCCAACGTGGACGGTCTGTCGTGGTGAGGCAGAATCGGATTCGCCCAGGTGGCAAATACGGTCTGGGTCGGGGGCTTGGCAGGCCCAAGCCCTATGGGGGCCGTGGTCTGTCCCGCAAAAGGCTTGGGCTTGCCGGGAACGCGTTACTCTTTATCGCCCGATTTGTCCTCGGTCGCGGAGGAGGTTTCCTTCCCGGCCCCTTCCGTTTTGGCCTTTCTGGTCGTTTTGCCGTTGCCCAGGGTAGGGGAGGAGCCGGAACGGTTGTCCGTCACATAGAACCCGGACCCTTTGAAGATGATGCCCACCGGCTGAATGACCCGATGCACATGCCCCCCGCATTCGGGACATTCGGTCAGTGGATCGGCGGTCATGCGCTGCATCTTTTCAAAGCGCACTCCACACGAATCGCACTGGTACAGATAGATTGGCATTCTCTTCAACCTCCCGCATTGTCCTGATTTCGGCGGCCTAATTATACACGGGTTGTCATTGCTTGCCAAAAACGCAGGACACAGAGGCAGGGTGCCGATCTGCGGTGGGCATCGGGGGACCGTCAATACACCCGGACGCCAAAGATCACCCGGTCGGCGGCGGGTTGGCCTTCGTCGTCCAGGATCGGCAGGCGGGGCATGTGGGGCGCACCGGCGTCATAAAGGCCCACTTCAATCACGTAATCGCCCGGCGGCAGGTCGGCGGGGATGAGCAGCGTGTGGGCGTCGGCGATGTATTCGCCCGGAACCCAGCCGGTGGTGGGCCGTGTGCCGTCCACCGGTTCGCCGTCATGGCCGGTGACAACGCGCCCTTCGGCATCCAGCAGGTGGACAAAGACGGTGTAGGGGGTGTCCATTTCGGTCAACGCCTGCCAGTAGAGGGTCAGGTGCAGCGTGCCGCCCTGCGCGACCGGGTCGGGTTCCAGATCCGCGCCGAGGAGGAAGATGCGGTTGTCAAAGTTGGCCCGGCGAGGGGCCTGGGGCCGGGGTGGAGTAAAGACGCGCTCGGTGGGCAAAACCTCAACGGTGTCCAGCTCCACCGCCGGACCGAGGGGTGCGCCCCCGGCATCCACCAGTTGGGCGGCAAGGCGCACCGGCCCCGGCTGAAGGTGGATCGGCAGGCGAAAGGTGATCTGCCCCCGCCAGGCCTGTCCCGGCAGCCAGACGCCGGTGGGATGCCAGGCGTTGGTCGGCGGAAAGTCGCCCGCCGACCGGGGTTGCCCTGTGGCGTCGGTGAGGAGCAGACGGACGGCATAGTCGCCCTGGGGCTGCCCGGTGACGGCCCAGAGCAGCGTCAGGGGCAATCTGTCGCCGGGCTGGGCCTCGCGGCGGCCCAGTTCCCAATCAAGGAGGGCCAGCCCCCCGCCCATCTCGCGGCCTGCATCGGCGGAAAACCCCAGGTCCTCCGGTGTGACCGCTGCCACCGCCAGACGCACGCCGCCCAGCAGGGCGCGCTTGCCCTGGGGCGCACCGGCTTCATCCAACACGTCCAGGCCCACCGGGTCCGCCTCGGTGTAGACGCCCACATCCAGGCCATAGTCGCCCGGCGGCGAACCGGGCATCAGGTTCAGGTCGTAGCGGCCAAAGACGATCTGTCCCGGCTTCCAGCGGTCGGTGGGGTAGTAGTAGGCCGTGGGGCGACCATCCCACTGGCCCCAGCTCTGGCCCAGGGGGTCGCGCAGGACGATGGAAACGCGGTAATCCTCCGTCAGCGGTTGGATCGCCTCCCAGAACATGGTCACTTGCCGCTCACCGGTCTGTGTGTAGCCCAGCAGGCGCAGTTTGTTGCCGAAATTGATGTCCGCCGGGTGGGCGATTTCGGGGCGGGCGGTAAACACGGCGTCCTCCGGCAGGCGGTAATGCTTGAGCCGGACCTGGGCAAAAGTCCGGTCCACCGGTTGCTCCTCGGCCAGGTCGTCCAGCATGGCGGTCAGGAACCCGGCAGGGTCCACCACTTCATCCTGCCAGAGCACCAGCCAGACGCCTTTCTTCCCGGCCAACCATTCGTTCAGCCGGTCGGCGATGGAGTAATCCAGGGTTTGGGTGGTGTCCAGGGTGGGGCTGTCGGGCAGCAGATGGCGTTCCAGGTCGGGGGCGTAATAGTCAAAGGCGGGGAACATGTGGCCCGAAACGAGGATGACGGTTTCATCGGGGCCGATGTGGTCGCGCAGGTAGCGGACCGCGCCCCGAAAGTCGGCGCGGGCAAAGGCGGGGTCGGTGTAGGCGTTGATGTCGGCGTAAGCCGAAACGCCCAGGGCAAAGAGCAGCATCAGCAGGGAGAGCGCGCCGCGCAGAACGTTGCCCAGGGAGCCGGGCCGCCGTTGCCACAGAACGGCCATGCCTCCCGCCAGGGTGAGGAGGAAGGCGGGGTGGGCGATCATGACGTAGCGGGCGTTGAATTTGGGCGAAAAGTAGGCTAGGGCCAGGATGAGGGCCTGGGGGAGGAGGAGGTAGAGGATGAGGAAAAGAAGGGAAAAGCCGCCGACTTGGGATGTCTGCATGGCGTATTGGGCGAGGGCGAGGAGGCAGAGGACAAAGGCCAGGACGTAGCCCAAGGCCAGGAAGGTTCCTACCTGTTCTGTGACCGATTCGCCGCCGCTGAAAAAGACGGCAATATCCACCAGGATTTCGTGGAGCTTGAGGCGACCGGGCCAGTAGCTCACGTCCTGTTGGTAGCGGGTGAAGAGGGCGGGCAGCCAGGGCAGGTAGGCCAGCAGGATGGCCGTGCCGGAAGCCGCGCCCCCCGCAATGAGGTTCCGGGGGAAACCCCGCCCCCACCAGACCAGGAGCAGGTAGATTCTCTGAAAGGCCAGCAGGAAAAAGGCGAAATAGTGGGTGTAGATGGCGGCAATGGCGGTCAGGGCGTAGGCCGACCAGAGGATGGCCTGTTTCCAAAGGGCCATCTTCCGCCCTGTGAGGAGCAGCAGGAAGTAGCCGGAGAGGAGGCCGAGGAAGGTCAGCAGGGTGTACATCCGCACTTCCTGGCTGTACCAAATGTGCAAGGGGGAGACGGCCAGGAGCAAGGCGGCCAGCAGTCCGGCCAATCGGGGGGTGGTGGGGTCTGTTCCCTTGCCTCGGAACAGTTCGACGGCTAGGGCATAGATGAGGGGCACGGCCAATACGCCAAAGAGGAGGGACAGGCTGCGCAGGCCGATCTCGTCGTTGCCCAGCCGGCCGATCCAGCCGTGGAGCAGGTAGTAGTAGAGGGGCGGTTGGATGTCGGCGGCGGTGCGGGCGGTGATCTCGGCAGGGGACATGGCCGCCAGGTACGCACTGAACGCTTCGTCGTACCACAAGCTCTGGGCGTTCAGGTGGTAGAGGCGTAACCCCAACGCCAGCAGGGTGATGAGCAATAGCAAAATGGTGGTGATGACCGGCGACCGATCTTTCAATCGTCTTTCCCGCACGTTTGCATTAAAAGACCTCCGAAGTTTCCCCAACTTCGGAGGTCCGGCGACTGGTGGAGATGGCGGGATTCGAACCCGCGTCCAGAAGATTCGGACAGGGACATCTACAAGCTTAGTTGACCTTTTGCCTCTCACCCGGCCGGCCGCCGGCCAACAGGCTGCCGACCGGGCCAGCCGATGCGGGGTTTTGCCCCGTCTGTGGGCCTGCCTATCGGCGTCGGCAGGCGTGCACCCCCGGTTTTCTGACGCCCGTTGCCTTGCCCCCGGGGGCGGACAAGGGCGGACGTGATCGTCATGCGATCATGCTTTCGCCCGTCGCTTAGGCCGCGAGGGCGAGAGCGGGTTGAGTGCGCTGTTTGGCACTTTTGATCTTGCCCGGTTTTTACGAGGTCCAGGCGCCTCGGCTTGCAGTCCCAGCCCAGCCTCCCCTGTCGAAACCTCTTCATCCCCAGGGTAAAGCCTGCTCGACGGCCTCTAGTATACCACGAAATCGTCCCGATTTCAACTTTCAAAGGTGACGCGGAACCGCTGCTGCATATTTCCTAGAAGGCGGGAGATTTCGGCTTCGGTTAGGTTTGTTTCGTAAAAGAACCGCCAGCGGGGAGGAGTCGGGTCCCAATTGAAGTAGCTACACAGGCCGTGTTCCCGCAGCTTGGCCTGTACCGCCGTCGCCGCGCCGATGTCTCCTTCACCGTGGAATGTGTAGCAACGTGTGTAGCCTGTGTCCCAGGCCGTCATTTTGTCTCTCCTCCTGGCGTCTTATCCCCGGCTCTCACAAGTCAATCAATCATAACCGAGATTCCCGATTTCGTCAAATGAGGGCCGGAACGGTCAGGTGGGCAGGTGGGCCTAACAACTCCCGGCAGCTCCCCTACTCCTGCCGTTCGGTCTCCGCGCCGTCCTCCTTGTACCCATCATTATACCGCAAAATCTATACCGAGAATTGCATTGCTGGGCGAGCACCCGATAGGTTGTCAAGGCCAAGATTAGGTGGTATAATGCAGGTAGTTTGAAACAAGGAGGTCCAAGATGTCAAGCATCATCTCGATCCATTCCTTCCGAGGCGGCACGGGTAAATCCAACCTCTCGGCCAACATCGCGTCCATCATTGCCAAGCAAGGCTACCGCGTCGGCGTCGTGGACACCGACATCGCTTCGCCGGGGATCCATGTCCTCTTTGGCATGGATGAGGAAAGTATGCAACTGGCTTTGAACGACTATTTGTGGAACCGTTGTCACATTGAAGAATGCGCTTACGATGTCAGCCACGTCATCGGTGAAAAGCCGGGGCATTTGTACCTCATCCCGGCCAGCATCAAACCGGGAGAGATCGCCCATCTGCTCCGCGAAGGCTACGACGTGGGCCTACTGAGCGACGGCTTCAACGAACTGATCGATCAACTGGACTTGGACTACCTGGTCA
This sequence comes from uncultured Anaerolineaceae bacterium, assembly GCA_964593865.1. GTDB lineage: Bacteria > Chloroflexota > Anaerolineae > JAAYZQ01 > JAAYZQ01 > CAZQKE01. Next base: position 30,649 of record CAZQKE010000090.1, read on the forward strand.
TTGACACCCATCCCGGCGTCAATGAAGAAACCATCCTCTCCATTGCCCTTTCGGACCAACTGGTCATCATCCTGCGGCCCGATCAGCAGGACTTCCAGGGGACCGCCGTTACCCTAGATGTCGCCCGCAAGCTGGATGTACCCCGTATGTACCTGGTGGTCAACAAAGTTCTGCGCCGCTACATGCAGACCATCGCCGACGAAGTCGAGAAAACCTACGATTGCGAGGTCATCGGCGTTCTGCCCCTTTCGGAGGATGTAGTCGCCCTGGCCAGCAACGGCATCTTTTGCGTCAAATTCCCGGAGCACGAATTTTCCCTCCGCGTCACCGAGATCGCCAAAAAATTGATGTGGCCCGGTAGTTAGGCCCTGTCGAGGGGAGGCGTCATTGTGGAATGCTACATTTGTGGTCAACCGGCACATGGCATCTGCAAGTTTTGTGGACGGGCAATTTGCAGGGATCATTTCAAAACACTGCCTTATCCCATCGCAACCTATGTCGGCGAGAACAAGACCCCCAAGATGATCGTCGTGGCCGATGCGCTCATCTGCGGCGAATGTCACCCCCAACCCGAACCGATTGAGATGCCCGAAATCTACTGACATGACCGGTCTGGCAAGGAGGGACAAAGTGGACGGAATCTGGGGCCGGGTGCAGGCGGAAGTGGAAGCCCGGCAGGGGCGCAAAGGGCTGACCCCTTACGACCTGTTGGAGCTACCGGGGCGACAAAGGGACCTGATCAAAAAACTGCTCAAGCAGCGGGTCATCAGCCTGAGCAACGCCGCCGCCGTGTTGGGCCAAAGCGAGGAAGAGGCCAAGCAAACCCTTGCCGAGCTTGTGGACAAGACCTATCTAATTGAGTTTGACAAAAAGGGAGAACCCCATTACAAACTGCTCATGGCCCGCAAGGAAGGAAAAGAGTTGCCGTTCAACATCTGGGAGGACCTGGCCGCCAAAATGAACCCCTAGCAGGAGGTCCACCGATCCCCGGCTCACCACCGAGGGCGGTGGCGACTCAAGTACTCCTTTCGGGCCTGGAGCCGGGCGTCCGCCTACGCAGACGCTCCCGCTCCCGTCTGCATGGTAGGCGCGCACGCACAGGCAGGCGGTCGGCCAACGGCCCACCGGGGGCGTTTCAACCGCTATTTTCTATTTTCGGAGTAAGACACCGTGGAACCCGGCGTCAAGCGTCAAAGCGATGAAATCTTGGAACTGGCCGCGCGGAGACGGCGCGAAAAAGAGGTCGTCAACGTTGAGGTAGAACCGGTCTTGCTGGTCATCTTTGGCCTGGAACACCGATCACCGACGGGAAAGAGCGAAGGACTTTACGGCCTACCGGCTTCTGCCGTCGAATCCATCGTCCCGCCGGGGCAGATAACGTTCGTCCCCGGCACACCACCCTGGCTTTTGGGCGTGGTCAATGTGCGAGGCGAGATTGAATCGGTCTTGGACCTGAAAGCGGTCCTGGGGCTGGGGCGCAGCGAGATCACCCCGGAAAGCCGCCTACTCATCGCCCAAGATGGCGACTTGCGCTCCGGCTTGTTGGTGGACCGGATGGTGGACATCGCCCCCTTTGCGCCCGATTCCATCGGTCCGCCACCGGCACCCCTGGAGGAAGGAGGGAGCACATTTCTTTCCGGCGAGACCACTTACGCCGATGAGACACTGTTGATTCTAGACCTGGCCCAAGTGTTGCAACAGGCATTGGAAAAGATCCCCGGCAGGTCTGGGATCGCTCCCGCCGGATGAAGACGCCCAACGACGGAGCGAAATCGGCAGACACCTTGCCCGGTAACGTCTCTTCCGCAATCCGCGGATGAACGTGGACGTACGGGGGTCATGTTGACCTTGAGGAAATCAACATGCAGATTGACCACGAGGACTTGGCCTTTGGCGAGCGGATCATCAACTACGTCCGCTGGCCGATTCTGGTCATCCTGTTGCTGTTCAACAACATCGGCCCTACCCAACAGTCATCGGACCTGACTCTACCCATCAACATCGCCCTGCTGGTCGCCTTGCTGATGACCGGCTACATCCAGTATCGCCTGCACCGGGGGCGCAGCTTCGGCCCGGCCATCACCCTGGCCCTGGCCGTCCTGCAGGATGGCCTGATCACGGTGGGCGTCGCCCTGACCGGCTTCTACCACAGCCACTTTTTCATCTTTTATTACCCTTCGTTGCTGGGCTTTTCCCTGGCCTTCCCCCTGCGCCTCGGTCTGGGATATGCCACCGTCGTTGGGGCGGCCTATTTCGCCTTGAGCTGGTTCCTGACCCCCGCCCTGGGCGATCCGGCCATAGCCTTCAAAGTCTTGATTGAACGCTGGCTGGTCCTGTACCTGACCGTTGCCATCGGCGGCGTGCTGATGCAGCACGAACGAGATCGCCGCCGCCGGGCGACCGCCGACGCCGCGCGGAACGCCGCCGAAAAAGACGCCCTCTACCGCGACCTGCACCACCGCCTGGAAGGTTGGCAGCAGGTTGCCCATGAAATAGAAAAGACGACGGAGAAGCTAAGAAAACTGACCACCGGCCTTTCGGCCTTGACCGCCGAGATGGGCAGCGACTGCGCCACCATTTCGGCAACGGCCGAGGAGATTGTAAACCGCACGGCCCACAACATTGAGCAACTGACAACCATTGGCCGCATGAGCCAAGAGGTCGTCACCGCCGCCCGCCGCCTGACCCAAGCCGCCGATTCCACCAAAGAATCCTCCCATCTGGCCCGCAGGGCGGTACAACGGGCCACCGCCGCCGTCCAGGACCTCCGACGTCGTTCCACCGCCATCGGCGACCTGGCCGCCGCCGTCCGGCGCGTAGCCGACCAGACCACTTTGCTGGCCTTCAACGCCTCCATTGAAGCCATCCAGGCCGGGCCGGAAGGCGGACGCTTTGCCGTCGTCGCCGACGAAGTGCGCCAGGTGGCCGACCGCTCGGCCCGCCTGGCCCGCGAGATCGACGAATTGAGCTTTGAACTGGAACAGAGCACGGCCCAGGTCCTAACCGCCCTGGCCGAAATCGCCGACATGGTGGATGAGACCCGACGGTTCACCCAGGTCGCCGGGCAAGCCAGTGAAGAACAGAAAGGAAGTGCAGAAGTAATGGCCCATTCGGTCGGCGAGTTGGAAAGGGGGACACAAGAAACGGCCCACCGCGTCCGGATCGTCTCGGAAACGATGGACCGCCAACACGCCGCTTTGCAACAGGTCGCCGTCCTCAGCCGGGAACTGAGCGCGGCCTCCGACCGGCTGGCAGAACTCAGCGGGGCATTGGCCGCCTGACCCTGCCGGTGCGGTAGGCTTGGTCGGGCAGGGTTGGCCCTGCCCAACGGTCGAGGGAAGATTGGCACAGAAACCGGTACAACCGGAACAAATCATCCATTTCCTGGTATTTGATTTAGCGGGGCAACCATACGGCGTCAACGTCGCCCAGGTGGAGGGCGTGGTCGCCGGGCCGGGCCGGGAGGGGAAATGGACCTACCAGGGGCAGGAGATCATTCTGCACAGCCTGCCCCGCCTGTTGGAGCTGGCCCTGCCGGAGGAGGCCCTGAACCGCGTCCTGCTCATTCGCCGGGACGGCGAATTGCACGGCTTCCTGGTCCCTACGCCCCGCGACATCGTGGCCCTGGCCGTAGAGGACATCTTTCCCCTACCGCCCCTCATCCGGCGGGTGCTGGGGGAACGCACCCTCCTGTGGGGTGTGGGCCGCATGGAAAACGGCTTGCTCCTGCTGGTGGACCCGGAAGCCGATGAAGCAGCCCTCCGGAAATAGCCGCTCACGATCTCGCCGTCGGCTGCAAAAGTCGCGGGAGGATGTAAGGAGGAAAGGGTGTGAAAATCCGATGGCGATTGACCCTGATGCTTCTCTTGATGGCGATCCTGCCCTTGCTGATCGTCAGCGCGTGGACCCTGCATCGGGCCGAAACCGCCTTGACCGACTTGGGCACGCGTCTGATCCGGCAAAACGCCGAATCGGTGGCCCGGCAAATGGAACTCTACCTGGCCGCCCACCCCGACCTCGCCGGGGACGCGGACCGGATGAAGGCCGACACCGGTCTGCAGGCGATTGCCGTGCAGATCTACGGCGACGAAGGCTATACGGCGGTGTTCGATGACCGGGGCGTGGTCTATTTTCACCCCGTCCCGGAACTGATCGGCCAGGACCTGCACACCGCCGTCGCCGACCTGCCCGACCTGCTGTCCATCGTAGATGCTTCTCTGGACGGCACGCCCACCGGCGGCTACTACAAATGGCGCGAGGACCCCACAGACCCCCGCTCGCTGGTGCGGGACAAGTACATGTACGTCGTCCCCGTGTCGGGGACCCCGTTGCGGGTTGCTTCCACCACCTACCTGGACGAATTCTTCCGACCGATCCGCCAACTGCGGCTGCAGCTGCTCATCGCCCTCCTCCTGGCAGCCCTGGTTGCCGTCGTCATCGCCTTCGTGGCAGGGCAATGGTTCAGCCGCCCCATCGTCCACATGGCCCAAATGGCCGAGCGGGTCGCCGCCGGGGACCTAACCGCCAAACCGTCCTACTCGCCCAAAAACGAATACGGCCAGCTGGCCGCCGCCTTTGCCCGCATGACCGACAACCTGAGCGACCTCATCCGCCAGGCGCGGACCATGAGCCTGGAACTGAGCAGCGCGGCGGCCCAGGTGACCATGACCCAACGACAACACGCCGACAACTCAATCCAACAAGCGGAAGCGGTCAGCAGCGCGGGTTCGGCGGTCAAGGAACTGGCCTCCTCCTCCGCCCATATCGCCGAGACCGCTCAACAGGTGGTCGCCGCCGCCGGACAAGCCCAGACCAACGCCCGGCAAGGTGTAGCCGGCATCAACGAAGCCACCCGGCGGCTGGAACGCATCGCCCAGGGCAACCAGACCGCCATCGGCAAGGTCGGCAAACTGGGTGACCTGGCCCGCGAGATCGACGCCGCGATGGACCGCATTGAGGACATCGCCGCCCAAACGCGCCTCATCGCCTTCAACGCCTCCATCGAGGCCGCCGCAGCCGGAGAAGCAGGGCGGCGATTCGCCGTCGTCGCCAGCGAGGTCCGCCGCCTGGCCGGGACGGTAGCCCAATTCACCGAGGAGATCCGGGCCAAAGTGGAAGCCATCCAGACGACGACCAATGAGCTGATCATCGCCTCCGAACGGGAAGGCAAAGAGATAGAACAGGGCCTGGAAGCCGGGGAAGCCATGACCCGCCTCCTGGACCAGATCTACGAAAGCGCGGAACAAACCACCCTGGCCGCCGAGCAGATCTCCCTGGCCACCCAGCAGCAGCGGACCGCCACCGAGCAGCTATTCCAGGACCTGCAACCGCTGACCCACGGGGCACAGATGGTCGCCGCCGGAAGTCAAGAGATCGTGACCGTCATGGAGGACCTGGCCCGCATGGCCCACGACCTGCAACAGGCTATTGAGCGGTTCCGCCTGCCGGAGGACGAAAATCCGAACCGCAAAGCCGCAGAGAACGCGGAGGAAGTGAACCGATCCCCGGCACACCGCCGAGGATGAAAATCCCCGGCGGCTCGCGCCGG
>CAZQKE010000091.1:0-10587 GCA_964593865.1 uncultured Anaerolineaceae bacterium
CACGGCAACTATACGGCCCAGACCGATGCCTGCGCCGCTTGCCACCGTTCGCACACCGGCCCCGGCGCGCCGTTGCTCTATTCTGCCCTTTCCGGCGATGATTTTTGCTACACCTGCCACGATGGGAGCGGCGCACCGGCAACGCCGGTGGTCTCCACCCATGCCAACGGCGATTTCCTCCATGCTGCCGAAGGAACCTTTCGCCTGCGCTGCGTTCAGTGTCATGACCCTCACGGCAGCCCCACCAACCTGTACGACATCAAAGAACAGGTCATCGTCCTGGATGGTTCTCCACCCGTCACCGGTGGACCGGTCGTCTTTACCGCGACCAGCGGCCCCAATTCTTACGATGACGGCAGCAGCCCTTCTGCCGGCCGGATCTGCGTGACCTGTCACGCCAACGCCGGCAACCCGGGCTACCCCATGACCGACCACGAGGGCGGCGCAAATCACCTGAGCGGGGCGGACTATTCCGGCCAGGATTGCATCACCTGTCACCCCCACAGCGTGGACAACGACCGGGGGACGTTGGACGGCTTTATGCCCACCTGCACCAACTGCCACGGCCAACCACCCGATGGCAACACCTATCCCAACCGCGATGGCAGCCATTCTACCCATTTCGGCTCCCTCATCGGGCCGCAGTTTTCCCCTTTTGTTTGCGATGATTGCCATCTCTTTTCCGCTGCCACCCACAACGACGGCCAGGTGACCTTCCGCGATGGGCAGCCTTTGGCCACGACCACCGCCTGCGACAGTTGCCACAGCCCCGGCGGCAGCTACGACGGCGTGAACGACGCCCAAATCGGGGCCAAAGCCAACTGGGCTGCGGGCGTTTACGGCGGCGGCGTGCTGCAAAGCGGCAAAGATCGCTGGTGTGCGACCTGCCATGACGAAAGCCCGGCCAACAGCCGCGCCGATGGATCGGGTGTGGACGCCCCCAACGTCATCGGCGACGAAGATGGGGCCTACCCCTACGGCAGCGGCTGGGGGTACTACAAAACCGGCCACGGCCTGCCGGGGGGAACCTATCCCGCCTCCGAGGCCCCGGCGGCGGACCTGCCCTGCTCCGCCTGCCATGACCTGACCGTCCGCCACATTGACCACATCGCCCGCACTTATGAAGCTGCCGACGATAACTACCAGGCGGGCTATCGCCTGGTCGGCGTGGGCGGCGGCGTCCCCCTGGACATCCCCCGCGATGCGCTGGATGCCGATGATTTCGCCCTGTGTCTCAGCTGCCACGATCCCGACCTCTACCTGGTGGAAACCGATTACCGCACCGGCTTCCGCGACGACCCCGCAAGCCGCAACAGCCACTATGAGCATCTGATGAACGAGCGTCCTTTCAACGACTGGGATTCGGATTGGGACGGAGCGACCGGCGATTCGCGGATCAGCTGCCCGGCTTGTCACAACGTTCACGGCTCCCCCTCGCCGCGCATGATCCGCCACGGGGAGCTGATCAGCTCTCCGGGGACGACCGACAAGGTCCCGGCCCTGGGCCACGAGTTCACACCGGCGGGAACCTACCCCGTGTTCTCGGCCAGCACCGGCGGCAAAACCCGCTTTATCGCCCCCGGCCCCGGTTCTATCGCCAAGAACGGCATCTGCGCCATGTGCCACAACGACCAGGAGGATTACGTTCGGACGCCCATTGACCTGTACCCGCCCCGCATTGCCTTTGTTTATGGACAGGTGGGCAGCGCGACTCTCATCGTCCGTTTTTCCGAAGGGGTTTACAGCAACACCGGCGGCACGGGAAACCTGCTGCCGGGCGATTTCACCCTGACCGACGCCGATGATGGCCGCACCATCATCGGCGTAACCCACACGGCAGGGGAGTCCATCGCCATCCTGACCCTCGGTGCTCCCCTTGATGCCAACGATGACATCGGGACCGATACGCTGGCCGCCGCGACGACCACCTCCATCTATGACGCCGCCGGAAACGCCATGGATACGACGCCCGTCGTCATCTCCGGCGATTCCGATCCGCCGGTCCTGGGCGATCAATTCCCGGTCAACGGCGCAACCGGCGTGCTGCCCGAAGCCGACCTGACCTTCACCCTGTCCGACGACGGCAGTGGGGTGGATTGGACCTCCTTCTCCATCCAGCTGACCGGCAACTATGGCTATTCCCAAACCTACACCGATGCCGATACCTCCGTCGTCTCCAAGAGCGGTTCACCCGGTTTCTACCGGGTGACGGTGAACCCCGACACCTATTTCGGGGCGGGTGAAACCATCACCGTCCTGGTTCAGGTAAACGACCTGGCGGGCAACGCTCTCAGCCATCCTACCTGGTCGTTCACCGTGGCTTCCGGCCCCGTCTGGCGGACTCCGGATGCGATCCATAGCTTCGGCTACCTGGATAGCCCCGGCAACCTGATCGATGATGATCTGAACACGGGCAACGGCTTTGGCGCCGGCGGTCCGGACCATTATGTGACTTTCCGGCTGGACAAAGGCGGCGCCAGCTACGACGTGACCGATGTGCGGCTCTACGGTGGCCCAACCTACAGCTCTACCTGGCAGGTGTACGTCTCCACCGATGGGACGAGTTTCACCTACATCGGCAGTTGGACGGTGGGCGGTGCGAGCCGGTGGTATGTCTATACCTTCCCCTCACCGGTTACGGCGAGCTACATTCAGATCAACGACCGGCACGGCGGGCCGGAACCGGCCAACGCCGCCTTTGAGTTTGATTTCCGGGGAACGGTGCGGCGCATCCTTTGGCAGCCGATCCGGTACGGTTATCGGCTGTATCTTCCCTTGTCGCTGAAGGCGTCCGCCCGCCGTCATTCGCCGCTTCCTTTGCCGACGCCGATTCCCACCGCTTCCCCGTCGCCCACTTTGACACCAACACCTACTCTTGGGCCAACGCCAACGTCCCCTGCTCCGGGCTTTTCCCCGCCGGGGTATGTCATTCGCCTGCCCTTGATCCTGCGGGGCAGCAGACCGACACCCTGACAGGCCGAGGGCATCTACTGGGGCAAGTTTCACACCGCAGAGGCGGAATCTGCCGAGGGATCGTTGATTGTACACCGTTTCTCTCCTTCCCTTCGGCATCTCTGCGTGGAACCGATGCCCTGATACTTTGACGGCCCGCTTGATCAGACTAAGGAGGGATGTCCATGTTCCGATCTGCGAGGAATTTTGTCGGTTTTTCGGTGATCTTGTTGATTCTCATTCTAGGCTCGGTGCAGGTGGCGCACGCCGCCGGTTTTGTGGTCAACTCAACCGGCGATGCTTCCGATTCCAACCCCGGTGACGGCGTGTGCGCCGACGGCAGCGGCAACTGCACCTTACGGGCTGCCGTTGAGGAAGCCAATGCCCTGACCGGCTCGGACACCATTACCCTCACCGCCGGAAGCGTGTATACGCTGACCCTGGGGCAGCTGAGCATCAACAGCCAGATCGTGATCGCCGGTGAGGGGGCAACCGTCACCGCCGACGGCGCGTCGCGCGTTTTTTACGTGGCCGGAACGGGCAACCTGTCTTTGAAAAATATCACCGTGCGGGATGGGTTCTCCGAGGTAGGCGGCGGCATCCTGGTCGACAGCGGCGGTGCGCTGAATGTGCTGAACAGTGCCATCATCAGCAACACCTCAACCGGCGCGGGAGGGGGCATCAGCAACTATTTCGGCACGATCAACATCGCCAACAGTACCATCTCCGGCAACCGGGCCTACGGCAACGGCGGCGGGATCGACCAGCGGGGTTTTTCCGGTAGCGGTGTGGGCAATCTAACCAACGTGACGATTGTCAACAATACCTCGGATTGGGATGGCAGCGGCGGGGGCGACGGCGGCGGTATCTATACCCTCAGCTCCCTGCTCAACCTCAAGAACTCGCTCGTGGCCGCGAATTCCGTTGGTCCGACCGGCTATTTCACCGAACCCGATTGCCTCAACCTCTTTGGGCTGACCAGCCTGGGCTACAACCTGATCGGCGCCACCGACAACGGCACCCTCTTTCCGCCCGGTACGCCCAATGCGAACAATGATTTCGTGGGCACTTATTCGGCTCCCCTCAATCCGTTGCTGGGTGGGTTGACCGGCAATCCGGCTTATCACCCCCTCCAGGCGGGCAGCCTGGCCGTTGACCGGATTCCGGGTTCGGCGGCGACCCTTGTCAGCAGCGGCGTCAATCCCCTCTTTGCCGACGGCGATCCCCTCGTCGGGGATCAGCGCGGCGCGCCCCGTGCCGGAGGGCCGGGGCAAGGTGGCTCTGCAGCCGACATCGGGGCCTACGAGTACGATTCCAACCCGACCGCCGTCACCCTGGTTCGTTTTGAGGCCATCCCGGATGGTGCGGCGATCCGTCTGGAGTGGGAGACGGCCCACGAGATTGACAGCCTCGGTTTCTACCTGCACCGCAGCTCGGCCCGCGATGGGGAGTATGTGTTACTCGGTGATGGATTGATCCCTTGCAAGACGCCCGGGCTGGTGGGCGGCGCGGTCTATACCTGGTACGACGCCGATGTGGAGCCGGGGGAGCGGTATTTCTACAGGCTGCAGGAAGTTGACGTAAGCGGTCGGAATACCTTCTACGGTCCTGTATCGGCGGTGGTGACGCCTGTCTTCCGGCTCTACCTGCCTCTGATCTCGCATTGAGACTTGGAGCAGGGGCGCGGGTTTGTGCGATTTTCCTTTGCAAGGGCGTGTGCCCTGCGGATGCTTGCCGTCAGGGGGTGCGGAGCGCGGATCCTCTGCACCCCTTTCGTTGGGGCGGTTCAAAGGGCCGCGCTGCGCGGGTGCGAATCCAGCAGGATCACTTGGCGTCCGTTGGCGCGTAGCACCTGCACCGGCGCGTCATAGGTCGCCGAAAGCAGCCCGGCGGTGAGGGTCTCGGCGGGCGGCCCGGCGGCCAACGCCCGCCCCCGGCGCATCAAAAGGGTGTGGTCGGCCAGGACGGCGGCCAGGTTGGGGTCGTGGGTCGTCAGGACCAGGGCCGTCCCCCCGGCGGCCAGCTCGCCGATGATGGTCAGCAAGCGGTTCTGGTTCCCCAGGTCCAGGTGGGCCGTCGGCTCATCCAACAGGAGGACGCGCGGCTGCTGGGCCAGGGCGCGGGCGACCGCGGCCAGCTGCCGCTCGCCGCCGCTCAGGGTGGGCAAGGGGCGGTCGGCCAGGTCCGCCAGCCCCACGATGCGCAGGGCGTCCAGGGCCGCTTGCCGGTCGGCCTCGCCGGGCAGCTGCAACGGGCGGAGATAGGGCGCCCGGCCCAGCACCACATATTCCAGCACCGAAAAATCAAAGGGGATGTGCTCTTCCTGGGGGACCAGGCCGATGAGCCGCCCCCGTTCCCGGCGGGAGTAGCTGCCCAGGGGACGGCCTGCCAGGTAGATCTCCCCCGCCTGGGGGCGGAGGATGCCCAGCAGCAGGCGCAGCAACGTCGTCTTGCCCGAACCGTTCGGCCCCAGGATGGCCGTCACCGCCCCCGCCGGGACCGCCAGCGACAGGCCGTGCAGCACCGCCCGCTCCGATCCGTTGTAGCCGAACACAACCCCCGATGCAGACAAGATCACCGATCTACCCATACCTTCCCGTCCCCCGGTTCTCACCGTTGTACCCGGATGTTGCGGCCGGACATCATCAGCATAAAGAGCAAGGCCCCGAAAAGGGAGGTCAGGATGCCCAGGGGAATTTCGCCGGGCAGCAGGCTGCGGGCCAGGTCGTCGCACAGCAGGACAAAGATGCCGCCCAGCAGCGTGGAGGCCGGCAGGGCGCGTTGGGCGTCGGCCCCGGTGAGGCGGCGGGCGATGTGGGGGATGAGGAGGCCCACCCAGCCCACGATCCCGGCCACGGCGACGACGGCGGCCACGGCGGCCACGGCGGCGACCAGGACAAGGGTGCGCTCCCGGCCCGGCGCGGCCCCCAGGGAAAAGCCGGTGTCGTCGTCCAGGGAAAGGAGGTTGAGCCGCCAGCGCATCAGGTGGACGATGAGGAGGCCGCCGCCGACCGGCAGCAGGAGGTACAGCAGGTCGGCCCAGGTGACGCCCCACAGCCCGCCCAGCATCCAGAACACAATGTCGGGCAGCTCGGTCAGGGGATCGGCCAGGTATTTGAGGACGCCCACCCCGGCGGCAAAGAGGGCGGAGACGGCGATCCCGGCCAGGACCAGGCGCAGAATCCAGCCGCCGTAGCGGGCGCGGCGGGCCACCAGGTAGGAAAGGGCCAGGCCCAGGCAGGCAAAGAGGGCGGCCATCCCCTCGATCAGCAGCGGTCCGGCGTCCAGGTAGATGATGCTGAACGCCGCGCCAAAGGCGGCCCCCTGGGAGACGCCCAAAAAGCCCGGCTCCACCAGCGGGTTGCGAAAGATCATCTGCAGGACGCTCCCGGCGGCGGCCAGCGTCATGCCCAGCAGGCAGGCGGTCAGGACGCGGGGCAGGCGCAGGTGGAGCAGCAGCCGCCGGGCCAGGGCGTCATCCCCCAGGGCCAGGGGCGAAGCCGGGTAGCGCCCCACAAAGAGGGAAAGGGTCAGCACCAGGAGCAAGGCCGCCCCCAACCACAGGAGAGGGCGGCGGCCCAGCGTCTGCCCCACGGCGAGCCGCACAGCAGCGGTCATTCCACATCCCCCCGCAGGCGAGGGAGGATCTGCTCGGCCACGGCGGTTTCCTCCATGCCGTACATCTCTTGGAAGAATCGGGAGACTTCCTGCACCATGTCCAGGTCGGGGAAGCGGTCGGGGTGGGTGCGGCCTGCCAGCCAGGTCACGCCCAGGAGCCAGCGCGGATCGGGTTGATCCCAGCTGAAAATATCGGCGGGGAAGCCGTAGAGGCGGCCTGCCTGCACCGCTCCCAGGCTCTGCCATTGGGGATCGGCTTTGAGCCGGGCCGCCACCTGGGCCGAATCGGTTTTGTAGGAGACGAGAAAGATCAGCTCCGGGTCCCAGGCGGCGATCTGCTCAAAGTTGACCACCGTCCAGCCGCCGCCCTGGGCCGCCTCTTTCCACACCGGCGCGCCCCCGGCCAGCTCCACCTCCGTTGTTTGCAGCCAGGAAGCGGAGGGGACGTTGAGGGCGATCTCCCCGCCCTTGTCGCCGTACTGCACCAGGAGGACGCGGGGCCGGTCCTCGTCGCGCAGGTCCGCCGTAGCCCCGGCAATGCGGTCCAGGCGGCTTTGGTAGAAATCGGCGATGGCGGCGGCCCGCTCCGCATCGCCCAGGAGTTTCCCCAGGATGGCGACATCGCGGAAGTATTGCTCCGGCGTTTCCAGGTCCAGGTAGACGACGGGAAGGCCCAATTCTTCCAGGGAACGGCCCAGTTTCTCGGCCATGAAGCTGCGCAGCAGGACGGCGTCGGGCCGGAGGGGGGCGATCTGCTCCGCACCGGCATCGGGCGCCAGGGTGGTCTTGGCCCCCCAAGCCGGGTCCAGGAGGGAGATGAATTCGCCCACCGGCTGCCGCCCGACGACCAGGCCGGTCAGCCGCTCCCCGGCGTCGGGAAAGAGGTAGAGGGTGTCCACCAGGGTCAGGCTGCTCTTCCCGGCGATGACGATGCGCTCCGGCGGCCCACCCAGGGTGACGGTGCGGCCCAGGGCGTCGGTCACAACCAGGGGGGCGGTCGTCGCCGTGGGCGCGGCGGTGGGCGTTCCGCCGCAGGCGGCGAGGATCGGCAAAAGGGCCAGGCCCAACAGCAGGATCGTCCAATTTTTTGAACCGTCAGGATGCAAAATCGGCTGTTTCATTGCGTTTACTCCGAAAATGAATTGTACCCGCCCGATATTTCATCCTTGCGGTGGGCCAGGGATCGGTCCGCTACTCCGGGCGGGTTCCCGGTTTCACAAAATCTCCAGGCAGCGGTCCAGCCAGCGGATGACGGCTTCCAGCTGGCCCCGGCGGAATTCAAGGACACAGCGACGGTAGGCGTCGTCGCTTTCGGCGGCCAGCCGGGCGAACCGCCCGATCTGCGCCCGGCAAACCTCTTGCTGGCGGGCGACCAGTTGCTCCAACCCCTCCAGCCCCAGGTGCCGGAAGAAGTAGAGGCGGGCCAAGAACTCAACACGGATGCGGCGCAGGTAGGGCGTCGGTCGGCGGACCCATTCCAGGAAGACGGCCCGCCCTTCGTCGGTCAGGCGGTAGACCTTGCGGGCCGGGCGGTCGGGCTGGGGTTCTACCTGGACGGTGACCAGCCCTGCTTCTTCTAGCTGCTTGAGTTGGGCGTAGAGTTGGCTCAGGCCGATCTGCCACACGCCGCCCAGGTCGCTTTCAAAGTGGCGGTATAGCTCGTAGCCGTGGCGGGGCCGGTCCATCAACAAGCCCAACAGCAACGGCTGGGGCGATGGGTTGTCCTCTCGCGGCATGGTCCCTTTCCTCAGAATCTGGATATTCACAATCTGAATAGAGGCTTATTATACCCCTTTTGGTTGGGTTGTCAAGAAGAACGGGCGGGGCGGTGAGTTGTGGACGATACGCCGGGGAAAGGTCGGTGCGTTCCTCCACAGGGGAGGGTCAATCATGTTGTGTCAGGAGGGCGTTGACCTGTTCGGCGGCTTGGTCCAGGGCGGCTTGGGGGGTGGCGTAGCCTTGCGTGACCGAAAGGATGGCGGTGTAGAGGATGCTCCGGACCTCAAATGCTTCCGGGATGGCCGGTTCTGGTTTTCCATAGGGGAGGATGTTCTCTATTTGGTTGCGGCGGAAGGGGTAAGCCGCCAGGGTGTCGGTCATCACCTCCAGGGCAGATGCACGCACCGGCAGCGTTTCCAGGGTGGCAGACCACCGGGCCGTTTGATCCCGCTCGGTGAACCAGCGGATGAAGAGCCAGGCGGCCTTTTCCCTTTTTGGTTCGCTTTGTACGATGAAAAAGTTGGCTCCGTACAGGATGGTGGCCGGGTTGGTCGGATCGGCTTGCGGGATCATCACCTGGCGCCAGCGGAAGGGGGCCATGCCTTTGTGGACGGCGGCTTTGTATTCTTCGGCATACAGGGCACTGTTGCCGGTGGAAGAGAAGGTAAAGGCCGCTTGCCCGTTGGCAAAGGCGGTGTAGTCGCCAAAGGCTTCCGCCGGTCGCCGGGCAAGCCCGGCGTCTATCAGTCGGCGCAAGAGGGCCAGGCTCTCGACGCCCGGCGGCTCGTTGAAGGTCGCCCGGCGGCCTGTTTCGTCCAGCATCCGCCCGCCCCGGCTGTTGATCCAGGCGTCGAAGGTGGTTACGCTCTCCAGGTAGGGATAGCAGGCGATGCCGGTCAGCGACCGTAGGTCAAAACAGGCCCGTTCAAATTCGTCCCAGGTGGCGGGAGGGTGATCCCAACCGGCTTGGGCCAGCAGGTCGTCGTTGACCCACAGGCCCACGGCATTTTGCACGAAGGGGAAGGACCAAAGGTACTGCCCCTGGCCGGGCAGTTTGCCCGTTGCCAAGAGGCCGGGGTAAATGTCGGCCTGTTCTGTTTCGGTCAGTCCGAGGTGGGGGTCGTTGAGGTAGCGGTCCAGAGGGGTGATGATCCCTGCTGCGGCGTATTGGGCGATCATGCCGGGGAAGGCGACGCCCAGCGTGGGCAGTTCGCCTTCCTCTCCGGCGGCGATCTGGTCCAGCATGGCGTAATGGAGGCCGCTGTAGCCCTCTTTGGGCACGATTTTGATGCTGATGGTGGGGTATTCGCTCTCAAAGGAACGGACCATTTCCCCCAGGAGAAGGCCCTGAGGCCGGTCCAACGCAAAGGGTTCCCAGAAGGTGATGTAGGTGATGGCGGGGTTGAGGGTGGCGGTCGGTTCGGTGATGGCGGTGGCGGCGGGTTCGTCGGTGGGCGTGGGGAGTTCTGTTGTCGGGGGGAGGAGGGTGCAGCCGCTCAGGAGGGCGGTCATTGCCCCTAGCAGGCAGAGGAAGCTTACTGCACCCAACAGTTTATGCAGAGCAGCGTTTCCCTTCATGGGTTCCTCGAAAATAGCGGTTGAAACCGCCCCTGGCGGGCCGTTGGCCGACCGCCCGCCTGTGCGTGCGCGCCTGCCATGCAGGCGGACGCCCGGCCGCAGGCCCGAAAGGAGCGACTTGAGTCGCCACTTCCTTGGGCCGTCCACGAATTGAGCGCGAATACACGAATGCACGAATGCGTCCGGCTCGGTGGCAATCGCGGTTGGAACCGCCAAGACGCTAAGAACGCGAAGGTCTTCTTTTCCTTTCCTTTGCGTCCTTTGCGCCTTTGCGGTTCAAATCCCCGGAACCGCCAACGCGGGCCGTTCACGAATCGGGCGCGAATACACGAATGCACGAATGCGTCCGGCCCCAGGTTCGGAGGAGGCGACTCGGCTCATACGGCGCGGTAGCCGGGATCTTCATCCTCGGTGGTGAGCCGGGGATCGTGGCGACCATTCAAAAACGGGTTGCAGGCTGTTCCCTGCAACCCGTTTTTTTGTCGGAGCGGGACGCCGCTAGGGGGTGTTTTCTTTCAGGCTCATGTTGGCGTCTTCTTCCAGCTTGGAAAGGGTTTCGTCAATGTCGGCCCCTTCCAAGATGGCGTTGTAGGCGTCGGTCATCAGGCGGCGGACCTCTTCGTAGCAGGCGCACCACTGGGCTTCGTAGGTGCTGTAGGGGAGCAGTTCAAAGGCACTCTTGTAGATGGGGTGTTCTTCCATATAGTCGGCCATAGCCTC
>CAZQKE010000092.1:0-4691 GCA_964593865.1 uncultured Anaerolineaceae bacterium
CAGCGGCTCAAGGAAGCGGCGGAAAAGGCCAAGATCGAACTTTCGACCACCATGCAGACCGAGATCAACCTGCCCTTTATCACCGCCGATGCCAGCGGCCCCAAGCACCTGCAGATGACCCTGACCCGCGCCAAGCTGGAACAACTGGTGGACGACCTGATCCAGAAATCCATCGGCCCCTGCCAGCAGGCCCTCAAGGATGCCAAACTGACCCAACAGGACATTGACGAAGTGATCCTGGTCGGCGGCATGACCCGGATGCCCGCCATCCAGGAGGCGGTGCGCAAATTCTTTGGCCGGGAACCGCACAAAGGCGTCAACCCCGATGAGGTGGTCGCCCTGGGGGCAGCCATCCAGGCCGGGGTTCTGGGCGGCGAGGTCAAGGACGTGCTGCTCCTGGACGTGACGCCCCTGACCCTCAGCATCGAGACGCTGGGCCACGTGGCCACGCCCCTCATCGAGCGCAACACCACCATCCCCACCAAAAAGAGCCAGGTCTTTTCCACCGCCGCCGACGGCCAGACCCAGGTGGAGATCCACGTCTTGCAGGGCGAGCGGACCATGGCCGCCGACAACAAATCCCTGGGCCGTTTTATCCTGGATGGCATCCCGCCCGCGCCGAGGGGCATCCCTCAGATCGAAGTGACCTTTGACATTGATGCCGACGGCATCCTCCACGTTTCGGCCAAAGACAAGGCCACCGGGCGCGAACAGTCCATCACCATCACCGCTTCCAGCGGGTTGAGCGAGGAGGAGGTGGAGCGCATGGTCCGCGAGGCCGAGCGCCACCGCCAGGAGGACGAACGGCGGAAGCAGGCGGTCGAAGCCCGCAACAACGCCGACTCGCTCATCTACCAGGCCGAAAAACTGCTCCGCGAAGAAGGCGACAAGGCCCCCGCCGAGGCCCGGTCCGATGTGGAGGACAAGGTGGCCGCTTGCCGTTCCGCCCTGGAAAGCGACGACCTGGACCGCATCCGCGCCGCCACCCAGGACCTGGCCGAATCGCTACAGCGGCTGGGGGCGGCCATGTACCAGCAGCCCGGCGCAACGCCCCCGCCCGGCGGCGAAAGCGGATACACCCCGCCCGACGATGAAGACGTGATTGACGGCGAATTCAGCGAAGCATGAAACGCGATTACTATGATGTACTGGGGGTGGGCCGCCAGTCATCCCAGGACGAGATCAAGCGGGCGTTCCGCCGCCTGGCCCGCCAATACCACCCCGACGTGAACAAAAGCCCCGACGCCGAGGCTCGGTTCAAAGAGATCAACGAGGCCTACGAAGTCCTTTCCGACCCGGACAAGCGGGCCGCCTATGACCGCTTTGGGCACGCCGGACCCCAGGCCGGGTTTGGGGATTTTGGCGGCTTTGGTGCAGGGTTCGGTGGGTTCGAAGACATCTTTGAGAGCTTCTTCGGCGGGGGGATGCGCACCAGCGCGGCCCGGCGTGGTCCGGCCCGGGGCGCCGACTTGCGCTACGACCTCACCATCGAGTTCGAGGAAGCGGTCTTTGGCTGCGAAAAAGAGATCCTCGTCCCCCGCCACGAAACATGCCCGCACTGCCAGGGCAGCGGGGCGGAACCGGGAACCCAGCCCATCCGTTGCCCCCAGTGCAACGGAACCGGCGAGATCCGCCGCCAGCAACAAACCTTCCTCGGCTCCTTCATCCAGGTTTCCACCTGCCCCCGCTGTCGGGGCGAACGGGAAATCGTCACCACGCCCTGCACCCGCTGTCGGGGGACCAAGACGGTCCAGGTGGAACGCTCCATCCTGGTCAAGATTCCGCCCGGCGTGGATGATGCCACCCGCATCCGCCTGGCCGGAGAGGGGGAACCGGGCGTGCGGGGCGGTCCGCCCGGCAACCTGTACGTCGTCCTGCACGTCAACCCCCACCCCCACTTTCGCCGCGAGGACAATGACATCTGGCTGGAACTGGACATCAACGTTGCTCAGGCCGCCCTGGGCGACAAGGTCAAGGTTCCCACCCTGGACGGCGAGGAGGAACTGGTCATCCCGGCGGGCATCCAAACCGGCGAGGTGCTGCGCTTGAAAGGCAAGGGGGTCCCCCGTCTGCGGCGCAACGGGCGGGGCGATCAACTGGTCATGGTCCACGTCCGCACGCCCACCCGCCTGACTTCTCAGCAAAAGCGGTTGTTCAAAGAGTTGAGCGAAACCCTGGGCGGCGAAGTCATCCACCAGCCGGAAAAGGGCCTGTTCTCCAAAGTCAGAGAGGCCCTGGGGTTGTGAGATACGCGCGGCCCGGTTGGCGGATTCGGAGATTTGAACCGCAAAGGCGAAGAGCGCAAAGGGAGGAAGAAAAAGGAAAAAACCTTCGCGCCCTTCACGTTTTGGCGGTTCCAAAACCCGAACCGCAAAGGCGCAAAGAGCGCAAAGGGAAGAAGAAAAAGGAAAAACCTTCGCGTCCTTTGCGTCTTGGCGGTTCAAAGATCTGAACCGCAAAGGCGCAAAGAGCGCAAAGGGAGGAAGAAAAAGAAAAAACCTTCGCGCTCTTGGCGTCTTGGCGGTTCCAAAATCTGAACCGCGAAGGCGCAAAGGAAAAGGAAACGAATGGCCTGCTATTCTCTGAGGAATATCCCTTGAACTGGCTCGAGATCAGCGTCTCCACCGACCGCGAGGCCGCCGAAGCGGTCGTTGAATTGTTCAACCGCTACGGCCAGGGCCAGGCCGTGGTCGAAACGCCGGTAGACTGTTTCGAGTACGAACTGGAAGGTCGGCTGCCCCCGACGGTGGTCGTCAAGACCTACCTGCCCGCCCAGGGCAGTGAGCAGGCCCGCCGCCACTTGGAAGAGGGGCTGTGGCATCTGGGCCGCATTCTGCCCATCCCCCCGCCCACCGTCCGCGAGCTGGCCGAAGCGGATTGGGCCGAGGCCTGGAAGCAACACTATCACCGCCTGCGGGTTGGGCAGCGCACCGTCATCGTGCCCGCCTGGGAAGAATACACCCCCGCCCCCGGCGAGGTCGTCATCCGCCTGGAACCGGGCCAGGCTTTTGGCACGGGCCTGCATCCCACCACCCGACTGTGCCTGGCCGCCCTGGAAACGCACCTGACGCCCGGCGACGCCGTCCTGGACGTGGGGACCGGCTCCGGCGTGCTGGCCATCGCCGCCGCCAAACTGGGCGCCCGCTCCGTGCTGGCCCTGGACGCCGACCCCCTGGCCGTGACCGCCGCCGCCGAGAACGCAGCCCGCAACGGCGTGGGCGGAACGGTCGTCGTCCGGCACGGCTCCCTGCCCGGCGGGGAGGATGTCCCCCATCACTTTCGGAGCGACGGGGACCTGAACCTGTTGGATGCGGGGTATTTTGACCTGATCCTGGTCAACATCCTGGCCCCCGTCATCCGGCGGATGGCCCCGGCGTTGGCGGCACGGCTGGGGCCGGGGGGGCGTCTCATCGCCGCCGGTCTCATCGAAAGCCAGGAAGAGGATGTGACCCGCACCCTGCAAGCCCAGGGCCTGGAGGTCATCGCACGCAGCCGGGAAGAGGACTGGGTAGCTCTGGTCGCAGAAAGCACAAATTGCATACCAACATAATACGGATCGGCATCCACCCAGCATTTTTCCCTAATCTTTACACCCACTGCCGGGTATGATATAATGCGTCTAGGAAATCGCTCCGTGGGACAGGTGAGATACGACTATGGCCCGTTCAAGCCACTATATCTACCTGGATGTTTGCGCATTGTGCCGACCATTCGATGATCAGACTCAGATGCGCATTCGTCTGGAGACAGATGCTGTGCAACTAATTCTCAGTCACGTCTTTGCCGGCAGCCTGACTTTGGTTGTCTCACCCGTCCACGAGGTTGAAATTGGAGCAATCGGCGATCCGGCCGAGAGGGAACATTTGTTATTCATTCTACACCAAAGCGGCCATCATCCGAGCAACTGGGGGATGGAACAGGTAAGAGAAAGGGCTGAACACCTGGCACAAATGGGACTCGGCCCGGCTGATGCTGCCCACCTAGCCTTTGCTGAAGCGATGAATGCCGATTTCATCACTTGTGATGACCGCTTGCTACGCCAGTGCCGTCGCGTCCAACCCCCAATCTGGTGCGGTTCCCCGGTAGCATTCTGCGACAAGGAAGGACTGCAATGAGAACACACACTTATTTGCGAGAGGAGGAAATGATTCAACAGGCTGTCCAGGTGCTGCTTGAGGCATTAGGCCCGGTCGAAACAGCTCGCTTCCTGGCCCTTCCCCGTCAGCGCAGGCTGGATTCGGTGCTGAGGCATCGTCAATGGCAAGATGAGCTGGACCAAGACCTTTTCTTCAACCAGATTTTCGGCGTGCCTTTGGACCCCAAGAGCGGATAGCGACCGTACTTGCGTGGTTGTGCCTTGAGCAGATCAGACATGCACCGCTTTTTCGTCCCTCCTGCCTGGATCCAAGCCAACATTGTGACCATCACCGGCCCCCAGGCCCATCAGATCGCCCGTGTGTTGCGGATGCGGCCCGGCGAGCGGATCGTCGTCCTGGACAATTCGGGCTGGGAGATCGAAACGCAGCTGATCTCCGTCGAGCGGGATACGGTGCGGGGCGAGGTGCTGCACCGTCGCCTTTCCGCCGCGGAGCCGCGCACCAAAATTTCCCTTTACCAAAGCGTGCTCAAGGGCAATCGCTTTGAGTGGGTGCTGCAAAAGGGAACCGAACTGGGCGTGGTCGAATTTGTGC
>CAZQKE010000093.1:0-87366 GCA_964593865.1 uncultured Anaerolineaceae bacterium
CCAAGACGCGAAGGTTGTTCCCTTGCCCTTTTCCCCCTCATACTTTCTGCACCGGCCACCGGGCGAAGGTCGGATCGGCCTGCCAGCGGGCCAGCAGGCGGCGATGGCCTCGGAAGGCGATCTCGCCTTCGGCGGGCAGCTCGGCGGGGGAGAAAAAGCGGGCAGCGGTTGCGTCGTCGCCGGATTGCAACCGCCCGCCCACGATTTCGGCCCGGTAGGTGAAATTGACACCAGGCCCGCGATAGTCGTCGCTGTAATAAGATGCCTCCAGCAGCCCCACGATGGCGACCTCCAAGCCCGTCTCCTCCCGGCACTCGCGCCCGGCGGCTGCAGCAGGCGATTCATCCCATTCTACAAAGCCGGAAGGCAACCCCCACAGGCCCAACCCCGGCTCAACGCCGCGCCGCACCAGCAACAACCGCCCCTCATGGACGACCATCACCGAGACGCCCACCTTCAGGCCGCGAAAGTGGACGAACCCGCAGGTGGGACAGGCCAGGCGCAGCCGTCCAAAGGCCAATCGTTCTTCCAGAGGGTGGGTGCAGTGGGGGCAATAGCGCGGCAGCTCGCCCGGTCGCCAACGATCCAGGGCGCGGGACCGCCAAGCGCGGATGGCCTGATCATGCCCGCCGCCGCACAGGGGGACGGGCAGACGGTCGGGAGCGAAGTAGCCCACCGCTGCGACCTCGCGCTCGTTCGGCTGTAGATTGCCGCCCGTAACCCGGCCCTCGTAGACGAGGAGCACGCCGTTGCCCCTGGGATCGTCGTTGAAAAAGTAAGCATCCACCAGCCGCCCCACCTCCACGGTCAGCCCCGTTTCCTCCTTTGCCTCGCGGCGGGCCGTCTGTTGGGGCGATTCATCGGCTTCGCAATATCCGGCGGGCAGGTTCCAGGCCGAGGGAAAGGCAGAAGCGGTGGGAGGACGCCGCAAGAGCAGCAGTTCCCCTTCACGGACAAGCAAGATGCCCGCACCGACCTTGAGATGCTCATAAACCACATGACCGCAGGCCGGGCACAAAGGGCGCAGACGCCCGCCGACCTGAGCCATTGTCAATTTTGCGCCGCAGCGAAAACAGTACAAGCGCGCCTCCCTGGAAAATAGCGGTTGAAACCGCACCTTGCGCCGCTACGGTCCAAAGGTAGCGCAAGTTTCCAACTTGCGCTGGACGCGAGATCAGGACAACAGCCATCGGCCCAGAGCCATGACCGCCCCCGAAAGGATCGGGATCCACACATTGTCATCGGGCGGCGGCGACCGGCGCTCCACCAGCGTTGCCGTCAACGCCCCGCCCAGCACCGCAATCGGGTGCAATCCTCCCAGACCCACGCCTACCGGTCCCATCAGCAAACAGGCGATAAAGCAACCCAGGCTCCCGGCCCAGGTCTTGCCCCCGCCGGGGGAACGCCCCCATCGCCGCCCGATAATTTCGGCGGCGGGATCGCCCCAGATCAGGAACAGGACCGCCGTGCCGCCCACGTCGCGCCCCCACAGGAGCAGGGTGAGAAACATGCCCAGGGCGAACCAGGTGGAACCGAGCACGCGACGCTCTTCCCACGGGCGGAAGGTAGTGGGCAAGAGCCGCCACAGCAGGCGGTTGATCGTCGGCTGCCGGCGGCGCAGAGCCTCAATCAGCACAGAAGCAAGCAGGAACAAGGCGGAAAGGACCACCGCCAACGGCCAGGAGACCAGCCAACCGATGGCCGGGATCACGGTCATGGCCAAGTGGATCAGTTTGCGTGGTAAGCTCGTGTGTCCCGCTGTGGTCATTGCGGCGATATACCACTCCCTCACCGCCCGGTGTGCCCGGCTACTTGCCCGCTGCCTGCCCGCCCAGCATCCGCGAACGTTGGTAGGCTGCCCAGATGGCCCGCGAGAGAACGGTCCGCAGCCCTCCTTTTTCCAGGTGGTATAGGGCTTCTGCCGAAGTCCCGCCCGGTGATGTAACCTGGTTGCGCAGAGCGGCCAGATGGCGCGGTGACCGACGGGCGTACTCGACGCTACCGCGCAGTGTCTCGATGACGAGTTTCTCCGAGATATGGCGTGAGAAGCCCAGGTGGACACCGGCGTCTACCATGGCTTCCATCAGCAAAAAGACATAAGCCGGGCCGGTACCGCTAAGGGCGGTGGCCATGTCCAAGTAGCCTTCATCGTCCACATAGACCTCTTCGCCCAACGCCCGCAAGATGGTCAACGCCTGTTCCCGCTGGGCTTCGGTCGTTTCCTCACTGGCGACCCAGACCGAAATCCCCATGCCGATCTGGGCAGGGGTATTGGGCATGACGCGTACCACCGCCGGAGTGTCTAGCTTCTGTCGGATGGTTTCCATCCTGGCCCCGGCGACGATGGACAGAACCAACGCGCCGGGGGAGATGTGGCCGCTCAACTCCTCCAGCACGCGGCACAAAACCTGGGGTTTGACGGAAAGGACCACGATGTCTGCCCCTTGCGCCGCCCGGACGTTGTCCGTTGTGGTGACGACGCCGTAGCGGTCAAAAAGTTCCTGGCCGCGCTCCGGGCGCGGTCCGCTGGCGATGATCTGGTCCGGCTGCACCAGACCCTGACGCAGCAACCCTTTGATCATCGCCTCGGCCATGACGCCGCTGCCGATGAAAGCGATCTTTCCCTTTAGCATCCGATCTCAACCTCCATTTCCGCGATTGCCCGGGCCACCTCGTCGGCGGTCAGGGGGCGAGGGTAGTTGTAAAGCGGCCCGCCGGGCTGCTCGTTGTAAAAAGGCCGGTTGCAGTCGGGACAACCGGATGTCTGAAAAGGTACGCCGTCGGGTGGAAGGGGAGCAGGCAACCGGCGCAGGCGGCCCTGGGCATCAAAAACCATCTCTTCGGCCCGCGCCCGTCCATGCATGATGAGCCAACGGGCGGCTTGGATACGCCGGTAAGCGGCCAAGGGGGGAGGAGGATCGTGCGCCATCCGACTCCCACGCACCGGGGTAAAGGCAAACAAGCCAACCACCAAGCCCCGGTCGGCAGCCCACTGGATTCGCCCGATCATTTCCCGTTCGGTTTCCCCCAGGCCGACGATGAGATGAAGGGCCGCCCGCCGGGGAAAGACGCGGGCCGTTTCTTCAATCAAGGCCAAGCTGCGGTTCCAATCCCCCCCTTTGACCCGGCGGAAGACCCGCTCGCAAGCCGCATCCAGGCCAAAGCCGATGTGATCGGCCCCGGCTTCCAACAGACGCCGCACTTGGTCAAGGTTTCTGGGCAAAATGGCGACATCAAAGGGCAAGGCGACCCGCTCCCGAACGGTGCGGAGAATCGCTTCCGTGTGGGCAAAGGCGTTGGCGGTGACGGTCACCTGAAGGCAGAGGCGGCGGATGCTCCCCTGGGCGGCGGCCACGGCCAGCCGGTCCACCACAACGGATAGGTCGTACTCCGGCCATATCACGCGGGAAAGGAACAGGTCGCCCGATTCGCTGCCGCGGGCTTGGGCGCAAAAGGCGCAGTTCAGGGCACAGCGACCGCCGAGCATCAAATAGGCGGTCGTCGGAGCAACGGTCATCGGAATGCGGGCCAGGCCCAGCACGGCGGCGGTGCCGATAGAGACCTGGATGGACGACGGTGGTTTCTTTCCCTCACCCATAGGGTTGGCATTATAACGCAGGGCGAAGGGGGAGTCAATTTCGCCCCCGGCGAATTTGCGCCGTCCGGGAAATTGTGCTATAGTGCCGTCGCTATGGCAAAGCCGAGCTGGGAACTGTACGGATTGGAGCACCTCCGTTTGGAGTTGGAACGCAGGGCGGCAGCCCAACAGGAAGCGGAGGAAGCGCAAGAGGAAACTCCGCGAAAGCGACGCATCGTCTGGCAACGACGGGCCTCGGTGGGGCTTTCCCGCCTGCCCTACGAGTTGCGCCAGGCCATTGAGCGGGCGGTGGAGGAGCTGAGCACGTCGCCCGACGTGGGCCGAGGGGTCAAAAACGCCTGCTGCGAAGTACATCGGATCGCGGTGGGCGGCTACTACATCTTTTACATCGTCCACGCCGATTACATCGAAATTACGGGCCTGCGCCGACCGTAATGCCCGGCGTCGGCCCCGTTCCAAGAGGATCGCAACCCGCTCGCCGTCTTCCGCATTGGGATACGGGTCTTCCAGAGGAGTTGTGGACATGCCGACCAACCTTCCTCCAGAAGCGACCGAGGCCGAGCGGCGTTACCGCGCAGCGACGACAATTGAAGAAAAGATCGCCACCCTCGAGGAGTTTATCAGCCTCATCCCCAAACACAAGGGGACCGACCACCTGCGGGCCGACCTGCGCCGCAAACTTTCCAAGCTGCGGGCGGCGGCACGGACGCGCAAAGGGGTCAAGAAGCAAGCATCCCCCTATCACATTGACCGGGAAGGAGCCGGGCAAGCCGTCCTCGTCGGCCCGCCCAACGTGGGCAAGTCGTCCCTATTGGCCGCCCTGACCAATGCCACGCCGGAAATCTCCCCTGCGCCCTTTACCACCTGGGAGCCAACGCCGGGGATGATGGACGTGGAAAACGTCCAGGTGCAGCTGATCGACACACCCCCTCTCAACCCCGAATATGTGGACCCGGAGATGCTCAACCTGATCCGTCGCATAGACCTCATCCTGGCCGTGGTGGACGTGCAGACACACCCGGAAGAGCATCTGGCCGAAACGGTGGACATTTTGGCCAAGCACCGCATCGCTCCTTTGCACCACCGCGACCGCTACGCTCCGGAACAACGCATCGTGTTCAAGCCGACGTTGGTCCTGGTCAACAAATGCGACGACGAAGAAACAGATGAACTCTTTGAGATCTTTTGCGCCTTGTTGGAGGATGAATGGCCTCTGCTCCCCGTTTCCGCGGCGACGGGCCGCAACTTTGAAAGGCTAGGGCGGGAGATTTTGGATCGGTTGGGTGTCATCCGCATCTATTCCAAAGCTCCCGGCAAGGAACCGGACTTTCGCGCTCCCTTTGTCATGCGGGCCGGGGCCACGGTGGAGGAGTTTGCCCGCCAGATTCACCTGGATTTCTACGAAAAGATGAAAGCCGCCCGTGTGTGGGGAACGGGCGTTTACGATGGGCAGTTGGTAGGCCGCGATCACGTTCTGCACGACGGGGATGTGGTGGAATTGCGACTTTGATCCTCCTCTTCTTGTAAGAGAGGCTCCAACGGGACGATCAGGCTGATGATCGTCCCGCTGCCGGGCTGCGAATGGACGGAGAGCTGCCCCCCGATCACTTCGGCCCGCTCCTTCATATTGAGCATTCCCAAGCTACCGCTCTCATCGTAACGGGCATTGGTTTGGGCCACGTCAAAGCCACGCCCATCATCCTGCACTTCCACCACCAGGTCCCCTCCTTGCCGCCGGAGCGAAATCCACACATTCTGCGCTTGGGCGTGTTTGCGCACGTTGCCAACCGCCTCTTGGATGATGCCGAAAATGGCCCGCTCGGCGTGGGGAACCAGCCGCCCTTCAAAGTTGTGGATGGTCAGGTGGTAGCTCAAGCCGTTGGTTTCCTGTTGCCGTTGGACGTAGGATTCCAGGGCCGGGATCAGCCCTCGTGTCTCCAGGATGACAGGCCGCAGATCAAAGAGCAGCGTTCGCACCTGGCGCAGCACTTTATGGGCCAAGGGGACCAGGTTGGCCAGCTCCTCCGGAACCCGCTCCGGCTCCCGGTGCCATAACCTCTGGATGAATTCAATGTTGGCCAAAAGGGCGGTCAGCAACTGGGCCGGCCCATCGTGGAGATCACGGGCCAACCGCCGCCGGATGTCGGCCTCGACGCTGATGAGCCGGTCCCGTTCGCGCTTTAGTTCCTGATAGAGCCGGGCGTTTTCCAGGGCCGTGGCGGACTGGGCGGCAAAAGTGGTCAACAGGTCTAAATCATCGTCGTCAAACTGCCTACCGTGGGCTTTGTTGAGGACCTGGACGGCACCGATCACCTCCCCTTTGGTGATCAAGGGAGCGCAGATCATTGAATAAACCGGAAAATCTACGGCCACAGAGACCTCATCATCGTGACGGTCATCTTGGCTGACATCGTTGACGATCAGCGACTGTCGGTTACGCACCACCCAACCGGCGATCCCCTGCTCAAGGCCGATCCGTCGGCCTTGCAACGCCTGCCCCCCACCCCCTTCTACCACGGCAAAGACCAACTCCTCGCAGGAGCGATCCACCAAGATCACCGCCCCGGCGACGCCGTCCACGGCATTGATGGCCGCGTGGAGGATGCGTTGCAGCAGTTTGTCTACATCCAGCTCGGTCGCCAACTCTTGCGAAATATGTTGCAGCATCCGCAGGCCGATGAGCCGTTGGCTCAGCGACATGTAGCCTTGACGGAGCTGTTCATTCTCGCGCGTTAGCTTCTCTACCAAAGCTACCAGGTTTTGTTCATTCGTTTCAGATTCCATCGGTGCGCTCCCCGGACGATTATAACATTTTTCCGGCAACAACGCAATGCCGTGCATTCGGCGATCTAGGGTCTAGGACACCGGGGCAGGGGCATGTATCACCCCCGGCATCGGCTTCAGAGACGCAGAGGATGCAAAGAGAAACCATGCAGAGTCAACCGTTTCTCGGCGAACTAGGTGTCCCCGCCGTGGGAGATCCGACAGGTGCGTCAACCCCGAATTTGTGCCTATGGTCCTATGGACAGAGAGCCGATTTTCTGCTATAATGAAGACCGAAAAGAGCATGGATGATGCCTATGGTGCAAAGCGAACAACAGACCATTTTGTACGTTGAAGACAATTTTGCCAACCGGATGCTGATCCGGCGGGTGCTGGAAGCAGAAGGCTACCGCGTGCTGGATGCCGAGACCGCACCGGAGGGCATTGAACTGGCAAAGGCCAACAAGCCGGACCTGATCCTGATGGACATCAACCTGCCCGATATGGATGGCTTTGAGGCGACGGGCCGCCTACGGGCGATAGAGCACCTCCGAGACGTTCCCATCATCGCCCTGACGGCCAACGTGATGAAAGGAGATCGGGAAAAGACATTGGAGGCCGGTTGCTCAGGCTATATTCAGAAGCCGATTGACGTGGACCGGCTGCCGGACCAGATACTTGCTTTTTTGCGAGGATGAGCCTCGCAAGGGGGCGAGACGAACGTAGGCTCCAATCTCCACACCTCAGAAGCGGACCATGACCCGACGAGGCAAGTAGGGCGGGTGCACTCAAGGGCGTAGGGCGGTGGCGACTCAAGTCGCCCCTTCCGAGCCTGTGGCCGGATAAGGCAAAGGCATTTACAAGGTTTCACACCGCAGAGGAGCGCACGAGGAACGGTTGATTTTACACGGTTTCTCTGCGATGAAACCGGCAGCAGAAACGCCAATGCACCCACTCTAGAAGGCAGGCTAGAATTACCAATCCGGATTGAGTCCGAATCCAGAAAGCAGGAGAAAACTATGGCCGTAGATCTGAGCGACCTCAACGTTCTTATCGTTGAGGACAACGTGCGCAACTATGCTCTTCTGGCAAGACTTCTTTCCTTCATGCGCGTCAAGCAGACCGAATGGAAACGCTCAGGATGGCACGTCCTGGAATTCGCCCAGGATACCATGCCCAAAGTGGACCTGATCCTGCTGGATATTCATCTGCCGGAGGAAGACGGATACCAGATTTTGGAACGTCTCCGCCAAGATGAACGCTTCCGCGATACCAAGATCGTGGCCGTCACGGCGGACATCAGCAAGGCCAACCTGACACGGGCCAGAGAAGCCGGTTTCGACGGGTTCCTTGCCAAACCTATTGACGTGGACCGCTTTCCCGAACAGATCCAGCGCATCCTTGAAGGGGAACCGGTGTGGGACCTAGGCTAGGCGGTTGATGGCACAACGAGCCATTGCAGCGATCAGAGCCTATTTTGCTCCTCCGCCGCCGGCCCAAATCGCACCGACCCTCGGTTTGCGAGGAGGGTTGGGCAAAACTCTGCTCATCTCCTTTCTCCTGTTGGCCATTGTCCCGTTGAGTCTGCTGTCTTTTCTCACCTACCATCAGATTCAGCGCGATACAGGCAAGATCCTCATCGGTTCCCTGGAGACGATGGTGTCGCTCAAAGAGGAATCCCTGGTCACGCGGTTGGAAGCTTATGAGCATGACCTGGCCCTGATGTCAACGGTCGTGGCACAGCAGGCAGACCCAATCCCTGCCCTGGAAGCAGTCCTGGCCACCAGCCGCAGTGTGGAGCCGACGTTATCTGCCCTGGCTTGGGCCGATCCGGAGTCGGGCCGGATCTTGGCCCAAGTCCCTGCCATTGACATCGGTGCGGAAAGACTGCAGCCCTTGATCGCAGGAGAAAGCAGATGGCTCATCATCTCCGACGGGTCGGGGGGCGGAGCGGACCTCCTGGCTCTGGCCCATTCTCGGGATGATGGGCGATTGATCGGCTTTTGGGATGCTTATCCGATCCAACAGATCATTACCAAATCAGACAAGCCGGAACAGGGGATCGCCACCTTTTTGGTGACGGAGGATGGCCTTATCATTTCCGCAGAGGGGATCGCGCCGTTGCCTTCGGACCCGGAAGCCCTTTCGGAAGGCATCGTCCAGGCGGTACAAGGGCGGAACGGCGTCGGCTCCTACGACAGCCTGACGGGGGAAGCGGTTTTCGGCGCATACCGTTGGAACCCCGATTTCCATTTCGCCTTGTTGGCAGAGCAATCGCAAGCCCAAGCCCTGGCCGCCGGAGACACCCTGACGGCCATGGTCGTCGGTGCAACCTTGGCGGTAGCGCTGATCACGGCTGCTATCGCTGCCGTTGTCACCCGCCGTGTGACCGCTCCCATCGTCCAGCTGACCGAAACGGCTGCCTGGATGGCACGAGGCGATCTAAACCAACAGGTAAAGGTAGACCGCCGCGACGAGATCGGCGTTTTGGCCCGTGCCTTCAATCGCATGGCCGCCGAGCTGCGCATCCTTTACGGGGAACTGGAAGCCAAAGTTGCGGAGCGCACCCGCCAGTTGGAGGAGGCCAACGCCCACACGCGCTACCATGTGATGCAACTGGCCATCAGCGCGGAGGTGGCCCGCGTTGCCAGCTCCATTCGGGACCTGGACGAACTCCTTTCTACCGTAGTAGAGTTGCTTAGCAGGGCCTTTGAACTATCCCGAGTCTCCGTATACCTGCTGAGCGACGACGGCAAGCAGGCCATCCTCCAGGTCAGCAGCGCAGAGCAATTGCCCTGTTGCGTGCCCGTGGGCGGTGAGGACCTGGTGGGACAAGTAGCCGAAGACGGCGTCCGCCGTGTCGTGCGGGAAACCCACCCTTGCCGGATGGTAGTGCCCTTGCGCGTGGGAGGACGGGTGCTGGGTGTCCTAGACCTGCACAGCGACCGTGCCGATGATTTTGGGGAAAACGACCAGTTGGTGTACCAGTCGCTGGCCGATCAGATCAGCATCGCCATTGAGAATGCGCGGGCCTATGCTCTGGAACATGAGACGGTCCTGCGGCTGCGAGAACTGGATCGCATCCAGTCCGAATTCCTGACCAATATGTCCCACGCCCTGCGCACACCTCTCAACTCAATCATCGGCTTTTCGCGGTTTCTGCTCAAAGAGATAGACGGTCCTCTCAACGAGCGACAACGGGCCGATCTGGAAAATATCTACCAAAGCGGGCGACAGCTGCTGGGCTTGATCAACGACATGCTGGATCTTTCGCAATTGGACCTGGGAACTGCACCCTTTTCCCTGGCGCAGGTGGATCTGGCCGAAATTATTGAAGGGGTTATGGCCACGGCCCGCGCCCTTGCCCGCGGCAAAGCGGTTCGCCTGCATGACGATGTGCCGGAGGACCTCCCCCCCTTGTACACCGACGGTCAGCGGCTGCGCCAAGTAATCTTGGCCTTGCTGTCCAATGCCGTCAAATTCACCGAAGAAGGCGACATCTGGCTGCGCGTCACCGCCGATGAGGAGCATGTGACCATCAGTGTCAAGGATACGGGCATTGGCATCCCGCCGGCGGAGCAGGCACGTCTCTTTGCCGACGAGCGGCGCGACCGCGTGGCACAGGATACGGTCCCCGGCTTCGGCTTGGCGATCAGCCGCCGGGTCGTCGAGCGGCTGGGTGGCCGAATCTGGGTGACAAGTGAAGTGGGGAAAGGTTCAACCTTCACCCTGTCATTGCCGCTCAGGGCAGAAAAGACAGAAGGACAGGTAGAGGACACATGACGGTGGACCAAGCGATCATGGATAGGGAGACCATGCGACAACTTCTGGTCGAGGAGTTGCCATACGTGCTGCGTGAGTATCCCTCCATCCGCTACAGCGTGATCGGCATCGTGGCCGAGACCTTTGCCAAACAGAGCGACATACAAAGCATCCTGGAGCATCTCACCTTCCTGCGTGAGGATTTCAACCGCCGCATGGAGGGATTCGCCCAGCGGCTGGACGAGCAGCGCGAAGACTATAACCGGCGCATGGAGGAATTCGCCAAGCGACAGGACGAGTTCGCCCGGCGATTGGATGCGTTTGCCCAACGGCTGGACGAGCAACGCGAAGACTATAACCGGCGCATGGAGGAATTCGCCAAGCGCCAGGACGAATTCGCCCGGCGGCTGGACGAGCAGCGCGAAGACTATAACCGGCGTATGGAAGAATTCGCCAAGCGGCAGGACGAATTCGCCCGGCGGCTGGACGAGCAGCGCGAAGACTATAACCGGCGCATGGAGGAATTCGCCAAGCGGCAGGACGAATTCGCCCGGCGGCTGGACGAGCAGCGCGAAGACTATAACCGGCGTATGGAAGAATTCGCCCAGCGCCAAGACCGGCACGAACGGTGGCTGGAATCCCAGATCGGCGCCCTGGGTGCTCGTTGGGGCATCATGGCAGAAGAATCGTTCCGCAACGGCCTCACCGGTATTTTGGACGACCGCTTTGGGATGCAGGTGGAACGGTTTTGGCAAGTGGATACCAGCGGTCGGGTATTCGGCCATCCCGACCAGGTTGAGATTGATGTCGTAGTGCACGACGGCGAACACTGGCTCCTGGAACTCAAGTCGTCCATGAGCCGCGGGGATGTGTACCTTTTTGAGCGCAAAGTCGCCTTCTACGAAGAGCTTAAAAGCGTCCAAGCAGCGCGCAAGATCATCATCTCACCTATGGTGGAACGCGGTGCGGAGGAAGTAGCCCGGTCGTTAGGAATTGAGGTATATACATCCGCCTACGATCTTGAGATCCAAAGGCGATAACGGAGATTGCCGATGCAACAAAGAAGGGCAAGCCGCCTGTTCTATCCGGGTGACTGGCCAATCGGGGTCAAACTTCTCTTGGGCTTCGGCTTGATGGCCCTGGTGACGTTGGGATTGGCCGCCGTCAACCTGTATAACTTTATTTCCATCCAGCGTACCGTGGACAAAGCCCTCCAAGAAGGGTTGCAAATACAAACTCTGAGCACCCAGATTCAGAACAATCTGGCTGCTGCCCGTCAGAACGAGCAGGCCTTCCTCTTGCACTGGCAAGACGAAGGTTACGAACAAGCGTTCAATGCCTACTTGATCCCCTTTGGAGAACACGTTGCCGACATCCATAGCCAAGTTGACACCATTGAACACCTGATAGCCGATCAACCGCACCTTTCACCTTATGCCCAGGAAGCCCCTCGGCGGCTAAAGTCTGCCGTAGATACTTACCGCAGTGAGTTCATCCAAGTTGCCGATCTGCTCCGGCAGCGGGGTGATCAGGACGGTGGGACCATCGGTGAATTGGAGGGTACCGCCGACCGGTTGTCGCTGATCCTGTTCCAAGTCAAACAGCCGGAGCTGCATAACGCCTTCTTGCAGCTCCGGCTGAACGAAATGCTCTACCGGCTGCACGGGGACCAGCAAGCACGGAACCAGACGCGCGTCTCGTTGGCTCAGCTCCAAGTTCTGGTTGAATGGCTCACCCCGGAGATCGCCGACCAGACTCTCCCCCTCTTGGAAAGGTATGAACAGGCATTCAACGAGCTGGTCGCCTTGGATACGGCCATTGCCCAACACACCGCTGCTTACACCGAGGCCGTAAACGAAGTGCAGGTCGCCGCCTTGGAAGTTGCCGCTGCAGGTACCACCTTGGCCGATGCCGACCTGAGCGGCATCACCGCCGGCATTCAACGGGCTTCGCGCCTTGCTCTCTCGGCCGTTGCCTTGTCGTTGCTCCTGAGCGTCTTGTTGGCTTGGCTGTTCACACGGCAGATCGCCCGGCCCATCCAATCCCTGGCCGAAACCGCCCGCCGGATCGAGGGCGGAGATATGACCGCCCAAGCCCCCATCCGCTCCCAGGATGAGATCGGCGTTCTGGCCCAAACCTTCAACAGCATGGCCGCCCAGATCGGAGACCTGATCGCCGGTCTGGAGCTGCAGGTTGCCCAACGTACCCAGGACCTAGAGCGACGGGCCGCCCTCTTGGAGATCGCAGCCGATGTAGGACGAACCGTCGCCTCCATCTTGGAGTTGGACCTTCTGACCCGCCGCATCGTCGAATTGGTCCGGGAGCGATTTGACCTCTATTATGCAGGACTCTTTCTGGTAGATGAAGCCGGTGAATACGCCGTGCTGGCGGCAGGTACCGGGGAAGCAGGGCGTGTGATGAGGGAACAAGGATACAAGTTGCGGATCGGCGGAGCCTCTATGGTCGGCACCGCCTGTGCACAAAAAGAAGTCCGTATCGCCCTGGATGTGGCCGATCCTCCCACCACCGCCGAAGTCGTCCGCTTTGACAACCCTCTCCTACCGGATACCCGCTCGGAAATGGCCTTACCTCTGATCGTCGGCGAACGGGTGCTGGGTGCCCTGGACGTGCAATCTACCGAACCGGCGGCCTTTTCCCAAGAGGACATCACCGTCTTGCAACTTGTGGCCGATCAGGTTGCCATTGCCATAGATAACGCCCGCAAGTTCTCTGAAGAAGCGACGTTGTTGGAAGCAACCAGTCCCATCTTTCGCCTCAGCCGTCGTTTGACCACCGTGGCGACCACAGAAGACGTCATCCAGACGATCATACAAGCCGTTGCCGATACCGACGCCGACGGTTGCATGATCGCCCGCTTTGGCTTTGTTCGGGATCAGATCGCGACGATCACCTTTTTGGGAGAATGGCGGCGCCACGGCAACCCGCAGATCCCCATCGGGCAACCTTTCCCCATGCAGGACAACGTCAGCATGGAAGCCCTGACCACCTTTTGGATGACCGAAGACATACAGCAAGACAACCATCTCTCTCCAGAGTTCCGGCAATTCCTGATTCGGCGTGACGTTCAAGCCGTAGGCAACATCCCTCTGCGGGTTGGTCAGCGCGCCATCGGCTTCATCGTGGTATTCCGTAGTATACCGGGTCCCTTTAGCGCAGTAGACATCCAATTGTATACGGTGCTGGCCGATCAAGCGGCCTTGGCCCTGGAACGCACCCGCCTCCTGGAAGAGACACAGCAGCGGGCCGAGCGGGAACGCATCATCCGCAACCTGAGCGACCGCTTGACCTCCGCTTTTGCGTTGGACACGATCCTACAAACCGCCGTAGAAGGCCTGAGTAGCATGGTCAAAGCGAGCGGCGGGTACATTGAACTCAAGGTGGGGGAGGAGAGATGACGGCCCAACACACGCCTCATGCCATCCCCGAACCGGCCGCCGAGTTACAGGCATGGCGGGCGCGGGCGCTGAACATCCTGTTCTGGATCATCCTCATCGTAGCAACCCCACGGGTCGCCAAGAACATCATCGAGACCGTTGGCACTCCTGAATGGTGGTCACAAACCGCACCCTTTGTCGCAATCTACCTGCTCTTCTTCGCCCTGACGGTGTTTCATCGTCTGGACTTCCGCCTACGTGCTTGGGGATTGGTGATCATCGGCTATGTCTTTGCGGTGGTCTCTATGGCCCTGTTCGGGCTGGTCGGCAGCGGACGGAGCCTACTGCTTGCCATGCCGTTGCTTGGCATGATGTTGATCGGGCCGCGTCCCGGCCTGGCGATGATGGGCTTGAGCCTGTTGCTTTACGGCCTCTTTTCCCTCTTTGCCTACTTGGGCTGGCTGCAAAACTGGTTGACCATGACCGAGAACCCCACCGACCTAGAGACTTGGACCGGCGCCATCGGGCCGGTGTTCGCCGGACTGCTGATCATGCTGGTCGTGATGCAGTGGCTCTTTACCCGTGCCCAGACCCGGCTCATTGAAGA
The DNA here is from genome assembly GCA_964593865.1 of uncultured Anaerolineaceae bacterium. Lineage (GTDB taxonomy): Bacteria > Chloroflexota > Anaerolineae > JAAYZQ01 > JAAYZQ01 > CAZQKE01. The sequence continues at coordinate 14,126 of CAZQKE010000093.1, forward strand.
GGCACGCCGGACGGCGGCAGAGTTGGCCCAGGCCCGCGATCAGCTCCAAGCCCACAGCAACGCCCTTGACCGCTACACCCGTCTATTGGAAGTCGGTTCTCTCGTCTCCCGCGAAACGGCCGTGCTGCGGGACCGCGAGGAACTGTTGGATCGGGCCGTGCATCTGATCGCCCAACAACTGGATTTTGACCAGGTTGCGGTCTATTTGATAACCGAAGGAGGCGACATTGACCTGGTCGCCGTGGCCCATCCGCGGCCTACCCACGAACTGACCGCCCTGCAGAGCATCCAACGGGTCATCCAGACCGGGATTCATCAGAGTAACCGCATCCCCTTAGAGGAAGGAGTACACCACGAACTGACCCTACCCCTTCGCAGCGCCGAGCAAGTGATCGGTGCACTGGATATTCACGCCACGCGGCCTGCAGTCTTTAGCGAACAAGAGATCGCTGCCCTGCAGGGAATGGCCGACCTGCTGGCCCTCGCCCTGGAAAATGCCCGTCTCCTGAGCGAGATGCAAACCAATCTGCGCGAACTAGACGCCCTCTACCGGCATTACACCCTTGAATCTTGGCAGCAATTCCTCGGCGGGCAACCGGAGCCTTTGCGTTATCGGAGTGGCGCCGATGAAATCCCTTCTCACGTCTGGGAACCGCTATTCGCCCAGGCCCGCGAAAGCGGCAAACCCGTCACCAAAGAGAGCACAAATGCAAAGGGAGAACAACGCTACCTATTGGCCATGCCGGTCAAGCTCCGCCAGATCCCCATCGGTGTTCTGGGCTTCCACCGCCCCGCCGATGCCGGTCCCTGGCAGGCCGACGACATCGCGGCCATCGAAACCGTAGCCGACCGGTTGGCCCTGGCCGTGGACAACGTGCGCCTCCTGGAAAGCGCGCAGCGTCGCGCCGCCCGCGAGCAAGCCATCGGCGAAGTGGCAACCCGGATACGCGAGTCCCTGGAAATGGAAACCGTGTTGCGGACGGCTGCAGAGGAAATGCGACGGACTCTGGGATTGGAAAGAGTAATCGTTCGCCTGGCAACACCGGAACAGACCTGACCCAATTACCGGTCAGGTCTGCGATGAGGAAGAGACCCATGTTGACCTGGATCAAGCGGATACTCGCCCCGCCCGTCTTCGAAGGAGATGAAGAGAAAACGCGCCTTGCCCGTGCACTGCACGTGACCCTGCTCTCCCTGGCCGCGGTTGGCCTGATCTCCTCCACCGTAGGGGCGTTTGCCAAAGGGCACAACCCTACGCTGGTGGTTTCTGTTGCCATCCTCACCGTTCTACTCCTGATCATATGGGGCATTGTACGCAAGGGCTACATCCACCCTTCCATCAACATTGTTGCCACCCTGACGATCTTCGTTCTGAGCACAGGGGCGGTTGGAGTCGTCGGAACCATCCGCGCCCCCATTACGGCCATCTACTTCTTGGGGGTCTCCGTGGCCGGCCTCCTTTTGGGGCTCCGAGGCTTGGTGATTTCCACCATCTTGAGCATATTGGCTTTGGGAGGGCTTTGGTGGGCGGAGAATTCCGGCATCATATCACCGATTCCTCCAACATCGACGGGGATGGCTCAGTGGCTGACGTGGACGACATTGCTGAGCACTTCTGCTCTGTTCTTCGGCATTTCCACTCAGAACTTGAACGAGGAAGCAAAGAGGGCCAATCGCTACGCAGCCGAAGTAGAGCAACAGCGACGGTCGTTGGAGGACACCGTCCGGGAACGCACCCGAGATTTGGCCCGCCGCACCCGCTACTTGGAAGCGACGGCCATCATTGCCCGGGACGCAGCTTCCGAATTGGATCTCCACGAATTGCTCTCCCGAGTTGCGTTGGCCGTCAGCGAGCGGTTCGGCTTCTACCACACGGGTATCTTCTTGTTAGACCCCAGCGGCGAGTGGGCCGAGTTACGAGCTGCCTCCAGCGAGGGCGGACAGCGGATGTTGGCCCGCAGCCATCGTCTGCGGGTGGGGAAAGAGGGGATCGTCGGCCGTGTCATACGACAGGGTCGGCCCCACGTCGCCCCGGACGTGCGCAAAGATCCCTTCTATCTTGGCAACCCGGATCTGCCCGAAACTCACTCCGAAGCAGCCCTGCCCTTGCGGGCCAGAGGGGAGATCATCGGTGCCCTTGACGTACAAAGCCGTGAGCCGGCTGCTTTTGATCCCGATGACATTGCCATCTTGCAGACTTTGGCCGATCAAGTTGCCATAGCCATCAGCAATGCCCGTTTGTTCCGCCAACTGGAGGAAAGCAGGGAAAGGGAGCGGCGGGTCTTTGGCGATTTGAGCCGCCAAGCGTGGCAGCGTCTGCTGCGCGAATACACCGGTCTGGGTTTTGTGAGCGATGGGCGGGGAACCTCACCGATAGAGGACGTGTGGGAACCGCAAATGGAGGAAGCCGTTCGTAGCGGGCAGGTCGCCCAGGGAGATGGACATGTGGCTCCGGCGACAACCCTGTCCATCCCCATCAAGGTACGCGGCCAGGTCATCGGAGTCGTGGACGGTCGCAAACCGGAGGGAGCAGGGGCATGGACGACCGACGAGATTGAACTCTTTCAGTCGCTCGCCGAGCAATTGAACATCGCCCTGGAAAGCGCACGCCTTTACCAAGAAACCCAGCGGCGCGCCGCCCAGGAACGGCTGCTCGGCGAGGTGACGGCCCGCATGAGGGAGACGTTGGACATGGACACCGTCTTACAAACCGCCATCCGCGAGATCGGCACGGCTTTGGATTTCGCCGAAGTGGAAGTGCGGTTGGGAACCTCTGAGGTGTTCCGGGAAGAGGATGGAGAGTTTCCGGAAGGAGAGGAGGCAGCAGCATGATCCTGGAAACGACAGATCTCTTTCAATATGCTGCCTGGTTCCTGGCCCTGATTGAATTCATTCTGGCCCTTTACATCCTCTTCCTCAACGCCTGGCACATCGCCAACCGCCACACCAGTGCCCTGTTCCTCCTTTACGCTGCGAACAACTTTTCTATCGGTGTGTTGGTTACGGCGACCGACATCGGCCAAGCCGCCCCGGCCACCGCCGTTTTGGCCGCCACCTCTGCAGCCCTTTCCCCGGCGTTGCTGATCGTCATTGTTGCTCTGTTGAGACCGGCTTGGCTACCCCAATCCCCTCATGGAAAGGGCCGCTGGCGGTGGATCTGGCTATTGGCCTACGGCCTGGCTTTCCTGCCTTTGCTGCTGACCGTCCTGGACGTTACCCTGGGAACGCAGCTGTGGTACACCGGTATAGACGAGGCTACCTACGGCGGCGGCTATGTGTTCCTCCGGGAGTACACCGGGGGCCGCCTCGGCCATCTTATCCGATCGCTGAGTTTCTACCTGATGCCCTGGGTGACCATTGCCGTCACTCTCGCCATTGCGCTCAACAAAGAGGGGCGTCCCCTTAGTCGCCGTTTGGCTTGGTTGCTTCTAACCGTCCAAACCGTGGTGCTCATCTTGGAAGTGGGGCTGCGCACCCAAATAGGCCCCGTCGCCGATGCCCTGCTCGCCGCAGCCTTACACGTCTTGGCTTACGCTTATGTCACCTTCCAACAGATGATTTCGGAGCGGCGTGCCCAGCGCGGCCGATTGCAACCGCGCCTCACGGCCTTGACCCTGTCTATCGCCGTACCGCTCCTCGTCGCCGTTGTCCTGTTCGGCAACTTCCACGCCGGCAGGATGTTGGAACACAAAGCCAACGAGCAGTTGGAAACGGCCAATCGTGCCCTGACGGCCAACGTCTCCCTTTGGCTGGACATGAACCGACAAACGCTGCACGAGATGGTCATCCTGCCGGACATCGTCAGCATGGACCCTGAGAGACAGAAACCGGTCCTGGAAGCCATCGCCCAGGCCCACCCCCACATGTATCTGGTGAGTACCACCGATCTGAACGGTTTGAACGTCGCACGCAGCGACAATGTGCCGCCCAAAGACTATCATGACCGACTCTGGTTCCTCGGCGCCCGCGACGGCGCGCCGATTACCTATCAAACCCTTATCGACAGGACCAGCGGTGAACCGGCCTTGGTCGCCTCAATGCCGATTCGCGATCCAACAGGGACCATCGTCGGAGTGGGCATGTTCGCCAGCGATCTAGACGACGTCACCCAGGAAGTGCAGGCAACAACCATCGGTCAGACCGGCTATGCCTACGTCGTAGACGATTTAGATCAGGTCCTGGCCCACCCCATCGCCAAGTACACCGTCCATCTACAGGACCTGGGCGATTACCCGCCGGTTTCAAGCCTGCGAAACGGGGTACAGGGGGTCGTGACCTTCACCGACGACGAGGGCGTCGCTTGGCAAGCCTATGTGAGCGAATTGGAGAACGGTTGGGGCGTGATCGTCCAACAGCAAACCCAGGAACTCCTGGCTCCCTTGAGTAGGCTGCGGCAGCTTTCCTGGTTGATGGTGACGGTAGGCAGTGCCCTCCTGGCCCTGCTTATGTTCCTGACAATCCGCCAGGCGTTATCTCCCATTGAAACGCTGACCGAGACGGCCACGATTATCGCCGCGGGCGACCTGGAACGGGAAGCTCCGGTGGAAAGCGCGGATGAGATCGGCGACTTGGCACAGGCGTTCAACGCAATGACCGCCCGCCTCCGCGACCTGATTGCCGGTCTGGAACAACAGGTGGAGGAACGCACCCATGACCTGGCCCTGCGCTCTACCTATTTGGAAGCAACGGCCCAGGTGGGACGCGTCGCCGCCTCCATCCTGGACGAGGATGAGCTGATCCGCCGCGTCGTTGAAATGATCCGCGAGCGGTTTGACCTGTATTACGTCGGCCTCTTTTTGCTGGATGAAGAAGGACAGTGGGCCGTGCTCCGGGCCGGGACGGGTGAGGCGGGACGGCGTATGTTGGCCCGCGGACACCGCATCCGCGTCGGCGAGGGCATGATCGGCTGGTGCGTGGACCACGGGGAAGCGCGGGTGGCGTTGGTGGCCGAAAAGGATGCCGTGCGCTTGGCCACCCCTGAGCTGCCCGACACCCGCTCCGAAGCTGCCCTGCCCTTGCGCTCACGGGGGCACATTCTGGGGGCCATCACCGTCCAGCACACCGAACCGGGGGCTTTTGATGAAGAGGTGATGTCCGTGCTCCAGGTCATGGCCGACCAGGTCGCCGTCGCCCTAGATAACGCCCGCCTCTACACGGAAACCCAAAGGATGCTGGAAGCCGAACGGAGGGCCTACGGCGAACTCAGCCGCCAAGCATGGCAGCAGCTACTCCAAGCCCAAAGGATGCAAGGCTACCGCTTCGCCCAACAGCACATCACACCCAGCGAAGGGGATTGGCCTCCCGACATGGTCCAAGCCGCCCGGACCGGTCGGATGGTCTACGGTGAGGGCGAACGGCAAGGCGTATTGTCCATCCCGATCCAGGTGCGCGGCCAAGTGATCGGCGTGTTGAGCTTCCGCAAAGGTGACACCACCACTTGGACCGAAGCAGAGACCAACCTGGTGCGCTCTTTCACGGCCCAATTGGAAGCAGCCCTGGAAAGTGCTCGGCTGTACCAAGACACCCAGAAACGGGCCGCCCAGGACCGTTTGCTCGGCGAAGTGACAAGCCGTATCCGCGAGACGCTGAACATGGACACCGTGCTACGGACCACCTTACGGGAACTGGGGACCGCCCTGAACATCCCCCGCGTTGAGGTGCGCATGGCAACTATGGGCCTCCGGCCCATCGAAGCGAAAGGAAACGGCAACGGGCCGACCCAAGACCATATCTTCCAGGAGAAGCAAGATGTGGACCCGGCTTAGGCGTATCTGGACCGCGCCGGTTGTTGAAGATGAAACCCAGATGCAGGCAGCACAGCTGCTCAACATCGTCCTGTGGGTTTTTCTCGTCACCAGCGGAGGGATCTTGGTCTTTGACCTCCTGTTCTTCGGCCTGCCTACAACCCCGGCCGAAGGGTTCATGGAAATAGCTGCAGCGGCCATGCTCATCTCCTCCATCGCAGGATTGATCTTCCTGCACCGGCGGGGCCGGGTCCGTCTGACGAGCGTCTTGCTCCTCCTGCTCATGTGGTCCTTGACCACCTTCTGGATGTCGGCCAGGGTGGGTATCACCGCCGATAGCTCCATACTAACCCTGGCCGTCATCATCATCCTGGCCGGGTTACTGCTGGGGGGACGCGGTGCAATGACCTTCACCTTCCTCAGCGGCGCAACCGTTTTGACCGCCTACATCTTTCAAGAGATGGGATGGCTCGTCCCCTCTTCTTTCCCTCTGACCATGATGAACCCCGTCCTGATCCTCATCCACCTGGGCCTAATCGGTATGCTCATACACCGGGCCATGAACAACATGCTGGACGCCATGCGCGAATCCCAACGCAACGCCCAGATTCAGAGCCAGATCAACCGCGAACTGGAAACCCTGCGCGCCACCCTGGAACAGAGGATCGCCGAACGCACCCGGGACTTGGAACGCCGCACCAACCAACTCCAAGCCGCCGCGGAGGTCGGTCGCGTGGCCGCATCCATCCTGGATGTCGACCGGTTGCTTGCCGAGGTCATGCAGTTACTGCACGACCGCTTTGACCTGTACCATGTCGCTTTCCTGGAAGTGGACTCCAGCGGCCAATGGGCCGAATACCGGGCCGGAGCAGGGCCGGGGTGGCAACGCCTGCAGCAGGAAAGGTTCCGCCTGCAGGTCGGCGGACTCTCCCTCATCGGCTGGTGCATCGCCAACGCCCAAGTGGGGGTCAACCAGGATGTCCGGGCAACCGAATCGATACATTTTCCCCACCCACTCGTGCCCGACACTCGCTCCGAGGTTGCCTTGCCCCTCATCGTCCGGGGCCAGGTCATCGGCGCCCTCAGCGTCCAGAGCGACAAGCCCCACGCCTTTGACCGGGAAACCATTGACGTCCTGCGCACCATTGCCGACCAGATCGCCGTCGCCCTGGATAACGCCCGCCTGCTCCGCGAGAGCCAAGAGGCCCTGGAATCTGCCCGCCATGCCTACGGTGAACTCGGTCGCCAAACATGGAGCGACCTTCTCCTCAGCCGGGAGAATTGGGGCTATCGTTATACCTACCGCATCATCTCCCCTGTGGAAGGGGACTGGCCGCCGGAGATGATAGAGGCTCTGGAGACAGGCCGACCGGTACGGCGGCGCATCAAAGGGGACTCGGCCTTGGCCATCCCCCTCCAAGTGCGCGATCAGATCGTCGGCGTCATCTCCTTCTACAAACCCGCCGACGAAGCATGGACTCAGGACGAGATCAATTTCTTGGAGCGGGCGATCCAGCAAACAGGCGTCGCCCTGGAAAGCGCGCAATTTTACGAAGAAAGCCAGCTACGGGCAGCCCAAGAGCGCATTGCCCGCGAGATCACCGCCAGGATGCGCGAAACCCTGGACATAGACACCGTACTCCGCACCTCCTTGCAAGAGATTCGCCAAGCCCTGGGGCTGGCTTCCATGACCATCCGGTTGATCAAACCATCGGGAGAACAGAACTGATGTTTGCCAAACGGCACAAAAGAGCGATCATACCGCCGGACACAGTACGCCCCTCTCCGGGAGGCCGCCATGCCGACTTGCCCAAAAACCGCGGGCCGTCCACGAATTGGGCACGAATGCACGAATACGCTCGGCCCCGCGACACAAGCCACAAGCCGGAAGCCCGCGCCGCCGCCCGGTGTGAGCGTCCGCGCAGGCGGACGCCCGGCCATAGGCCCAAAAGGAGCGACTTGAGTCGCCCGGACAGTGCTTCATCCTCGGCAGCGTGCCGGGGATCGGTCCACTTGCCCAAAAACCGCGGGCCGTCCACGAATTGGGCACGAATGCACGAATACGCTCGGCCCCGCGACACAAGCCGCAAGCCGGAAGCCCGCGCCGCCGCCCGGTGGCAAACGCCCGGCCCCACGGGAGCGATTCCGGCCCGTTTCCTACTGCTTCTCGGCGTTGCAGCTCTGCTTGTGGGGGCCGTCCTCACCGCCTGTGGCCCCACCCCGCCCCCCCCGCCACCGGAGCCGATCACGTTGCAACTGCAATGGGTGACCCAAGCCCAATTCGCCGGTTATTATGTGGCCCTGGACAAGGGTTGGTATGCCGAAGAGGGCATTGACCTGACCATTGAACCGGGAGGACCGGACCTGATTCCGGTGGACCTCCTTTCTTCCGGGGCGGTAGACTTTGCCACCGCCTTGCTACCCGACCTGGCCGTGGCCGTCCAGGAGGGAAAACCCTTGATCAGCATCTCCCAGATTCAGCAGAACAACGGATTGCTCCTCCTTTCCTTCAAATCGTCGGGCATCGAGACCCCCCAAGATTTCAGAGGCAAGCGGGTGGGCGTCTGGCTGGGGGGCTGGGACGCCCAATTTCGGGCGTTGATCGCCGAAGCAGGTTTGACCACCGAGGACTTTGAGCTGGTCCCCCAGGGGTTCAGCATGGACCCCTTCTTGGAGGGCGATCTGGACGTAGCCTCGGCCATGATTTACAACGAGTACCACGTCGTCCTGGAACACGGCATCTCGCCCGACGAACTGAACATCATTGACTATGCCGATTACGGCCTTGATTTTCCGGGGGACACCCTTTGCACCCGTCGGGAAACATGCGAGCAAAACCCCGATCTGTGCGTGCGCATGTTGCGGGCCAGTCTACGCGGCTGGCAATATGCCGTAGACCATCCGGAGGAAGCCGCCGCCCTGGTCCTCAAGTACGACAAATCGGGGGTGCAGACCCGCGAGCATCAGATCGCCATGATGAACGACATTGCCAAGCTGGTCTCCGTCCCTTTGCGGCCTTTGGGCTTTACCGAACGGGATGATGTGCGGCGGACCCTGGACACCCTCGTGACCTACGACGTCTTGGATCGGCTCGTCCAACCGGAAGATGTGTTTACCAACGCCATCTGGGAACAGGCCCGTCAGGGAGGACAATGAGGAACCAACGATGGCCGAGTGTACACCCAGGGAGGACCTATGATTGACCGTTTGCTCCGGCGGCTATCGGTCCGGCAGAGGATCACCGGCAGCTTCATCAGCCTGGTGGCGTTGATCGCCCTCTTGGCGCCGCTGATCCTGGCCGCCCGGACCTCCATCACCGACCGCCTGACCCAGATCTCCCAGGTAGAGAGCAAAACCAACCGCCTGCTCCTTTTGGCTTCGGGGCGCGTCGAATCCTCACGGGTGAACCTGCTGCGCTATCTCCAAGATTATGCACCCAGTGCTTACGAAGCCACGGACGACGCTGCGCAGGCCACCCGCCTCTTGCAACAGGCTTATGACCTGATGACCGATTCGGAGCAAAAGGAAGCCGTGGCAGAAGTACTGGCTGCCCTGGACGAGTATCAGAACCTGATCCACAATATTGAAACCGCCCGCACCGCCGGAGAGGAACAAACAGTTTCCCATCTGCTCTTTCAGACATCCCGTCTGGGCAACAACATCAGCTCCCGGATCGAGCAGATCGTCGCCGACAGCGAAGCCCAGATTGAGGAAGCCAACCGCGAATTTTTGGACTTTTTGCAGAACCAAATCCTGGTCGTCGCGGGAGTGTATCTCGTCATCTTGGTCCTGGCCATGCTCCTTGCCTTCACCGTGGAACGCAGCATCACCCGCCCCATCGCCGATCTGACCGAAGGGGCCAACGCCTTCCGCCGGGGCGACCTGGAAGCCTCGGTACCGGTCGTGGGGAGCGACGAATTGGCCCTGCTGGGGCAAACCCTCAACGAGATGGCAGCCCAGATCCAAGACCTCATCGGCAACCTGGAACGGCGCGTCGCCGAACGCACCCGCGACCTGGAAAACCGCGCCGTTCAATTGGCCACAGCTGCCGAGGTGGGGCGGGCAGCCGCCTCCATCTTGGACCGAGAGGAATTGGCCCACCGCGTCGTCAATCTGGTCCAGGAACGCTTCAACCTGTACTACGTGGCCCTCTTCCTCATTGACCCGGAAGGAGAATACGCCGTGCTCCAAGCCGGGAGCGGGCCGGTCGGTCGGATCATGGAAGCGGAAGGACACAAACTGGCCGTGGGCGGCGATTCAATGGTGGGCCAAGCATGTGCCCTGCGCCAGCCGCGCATCGCCCTGGACGTGGCGGGCGGCGATGCCGACAAAGCAGGCGCGGAACCGGTCCGCTTCGATAACCCTTTGCTGCCCGAAACCCGCGCTGAACTGGCTTTGCCCCTCATCGTCGGCGACGAGGTGCTCGGCGCGTTAGATGTGCAAGACCGCCGCCCCAACGCCTTCTCCGAGCCCCAGATCGCCGTTCTGCAACTGGTGGCCGATCAGGTGGCCGTCGCCCTCCAGAATGCCCAGCTCTTTGCCCAGGTCGAAATGCGGCTGGAAAGGGAACGCCGCCTCTACGGCGAGATCAGCCGCGAAGCATGGGCGCAGATTTTGACCGGACGTTCCATCGTGGGATATTACGGTGACGAGCGGGGCATCGTCCCCCTCGACGATGCCACCCTCCACGAAACGGAGCCATCCCCTTCCGCCCCGGAAGCCCAAAGCGACGAAACGGCCATCGCCTTCCCCATCGTCGTCCGCGATCAGATCATCGGCATCGTGGAAGCACGCAAGCCGCCCGGCAGGGTCGGGTGGACCGAGAGAGAACTGGCCCTGCTGGAGACCCTGGTCGGCCAGCTGGGAGCGGCCCTGGACAGCGCACGGCTTTACGAGGACACACAACGCCGTGCCGTCCGCGACCGCCTGCTGAGCCACCTGGCAACCCGTGTGCGCGAAACGCTGGACGTGGAAACGGTGCTCCGCACCGCCGCCCTGGAGGTACAACAGGCCCTAGACCTACCCGAAGTCGTCATCCGGCTGATCAATCCGCAGGAGGAAAGCCGCCATGCCTGAGAATCGGTTCTCCCCAGCGCGGTGGCGGCGGGTGTTCATGCCCGCCTCGCGGCTGGCCCGCCTGACCCTGATTCTGATCGCCGCCGGTATCAGCATCGTCGGCATCCAACTGCTGCTCTATTCCCAGACCGGCGTCCCGCAGACACTGCTGGCCGCCGGAAGTGTGGCCCTGTCCGTCATCCTGAGCTTCATCGCCTACGGCTTTGCCCGGCAACGGCGAAGACGCCCGGCCGGTATCCTGTTGCTGGCGGCAACCATCATCGCCTACGGTGGCGGGGAGTTGGCCTTTTGGGGAATCACAACCTTTTTCACCCTGGGAGGGTTGCTGGTCATCTCCCTGGTCTGCTTGACGGCCTTCCCCCGCCGCTGGGGTATATGGCTGACAACCAGCGGTCTGTATCTGATCATCATCCTGCTGATCAACCAGGTGGAGCCGCTGCCTCGGCACAACGCCCGCGACCTGGCAACGTTGAGCATCCAGATCACGGCGGCGACCTCCCTAGTTGCCATCTTTGTCCTGTGGCAGATCGTCCGCGCGGTGCGCGGTATCAGCACCATCCGCACCCGTTTGCTCATCGCCTTTGTAGGCGTCACCGTCCTGCCCGCCCTCATCATCATCAGCGGATCCATCGTCGGCGGCCTTACTTCGGGGCGGCAGCGCGTGCAGGCCCAACTGGAATCGGTCGTCACCCTCAAAGAGGCCGAGATCCAAACCTGGCTCGATAACCTCCAAGCGGACCTGATCTTGAGCCTGACCGGCGACGAGGTTGCCCGCCGCCTCATCGTGCTCTTGGAAGAACAGGACCCTTCTCTCTACCCCATCGGCTACAGCGTCCTGCAGACCCGTTTCCGTCAAGTCATCCAAGAACCGGGACGATTTGAGGACCTCTTCCTGATGGATCTGAACGGTCAGATCCTCGTCTCAACCGATACGGCGATGGAGGGCCAGAACCATTCCCAGGAAGCGTACTTCCAACAGGGCCTCAAAGGGCCTAGCGTACAGGCCCCCTTCTACGACGTAACCATCGGCGAGACGGTGATCGTTGCTTCCCGACCCGTATACAACCATCAAAGACAGGTCATCGGCGTCTTGGCCGGGCGGGCCAACATGGGCACCCTGGATGAGATCATGAGCGAGCGGGCCGGGCTGGGCGAAACGGGGGAGACCTACTTGGTCGGCTCCGATTACACCCTGCTGACCGCCAATCGTTTCGGCGAAAAGGGCATCAAGGTACGCACCGAAGGGACGTACAAGGCCATTGCAGAGCAAAGCAACGGCTCCGGAACCTATGACAACTACCACGGTGTACCGGTGGTCGGCTCGTACCGTTGGCTGCCGACCATCCAAACCGCCCTCCTGGCCGAGCAATCTCAGGCGGAGGCGTTCCGGCCGGTCTACCAGATGATGGGGATAATGACCGGAGTCGGCCTGTTGGCCATCTTGCTGGCGGTGGGGGTCTCCCTCATCGTCGCGCAAGGGATCGCCGAGCCGTTGGCAGCCCTGGCCGATACGGCCACCGAGATCGCCCGCGGCGACCTGACGCGCACCGCTCCCGTGCAAGGGGAAGACGAGATCGCAACCGTGGCCCGTGCTTTCAACAGCATGACCGCCCAGCTACGGGAGATGATCGGCAACCTGGAACGGCGCGTCGCCGAACGCACCCGCGAACTGGAACGCCGCTCCCGTTACCTGGAAGCCACGACCGAAGTCATGCGCACCGCCGCTACCGTGCTGGAAATTGAACCCCTCCTCCAACAGATCGTGGAATCCATCCGCCAGCAATTTGACCTGTATTACGTAGGTCTCTTCTTGGTGGAGAAGAGCGACGACGGAGGAGAGACATGGGCCGTCCTGCGGGCAGGAACGGGGGAAAGCGGCAAACTGCTCTTGGAGCGAGGGTACAAGCAACGGATCGGTGAAGGGATGGTCGGCTGGTGCATTACCCACGCGGAACCCCGGATCGCCCATCGGGCCGAAACGGACGACATCCGTTTGGATACGCCGGAGCTGCCGGAAACCCGCTGGGAGGCCGCCCTGCCCTTGCGCTCCAGGGGCCGGGTGTTGGGTGCTCTATCGGTCCAGCATACCTCCGTCCTGGAGTACGACCGGGAGGCCGTCCAGGTCTTGCAGACGATGGCCGATCAGGTGGCCGTCGCCATTGACAACGCCCGCCTGTTCGCCGAACGCCAGGAAGCCATCGAAGCCGTACAGCGGGCCTACGGCGAATTGAGCCGCCGGGCGTGGCAGCAGATCCTGCAGATGCGCCCCGACCTGAGTTTCCGCAGCGACCGCGATGGCGTCCGCCGCGCCGGTGATCTCTGGCGACCGGAGATGGAGGAGGCTTTGCGCCTGGGCCAAACGGTCCAAAGCCGCGACCCGCAAAAGGATGGCCGATACGCCCTGGCCGTGCCGATCCGAGTGCGCGGCCAAGTGATCGGCGTCCTGGATACCTACAAACCGGCGGAAGCAGGTCCCTGGACGGCAGAAGAGATCGCCCTCATGGAGGCCATAGCCGCCCAATTGGATGCGGCCCTGGAAAGCGCACGACTGTACCAGGATACCCAACGGCGGGCCGCCCGCGAGGAGGCCATCCGTCGCGTCACCGAACGGATGCGCCGTTCCGTGGAAGTGGAGGCGATCTTGCAAAACACCGTGACCGAGCTGGCCGCCGCCCTGGGCGTTCCCAGGGCCTATGTCCGCCTAGGCACAGAGGAGGAACTGCGATCAAACCGCCGAGAGTAGCACGGCCCGGTCGGCTTCGTGGGGCATGTTGCCCCTTCGGGCTTTTGCCCCGTGGGCCGTGTAAGGCAAACGCATGGACAAGGTTTCGCGCCGCCGGGAAAGGGCGCATCCTGTGCAACGGGTGCTCCGGCCCCCGGCAGGCGAGAGCAGCATAGCGCGAGATTTCCGAGGCAAATATGAGCGCGACAATCGCCATCGGCCACCAGAAAGGTGGGGTGGCAAAAACAACAACCTGTCTTTCCCTGGGTGGGGCATTGGCCGAGATGGGCCACAACGTCCTCCTGATTGACCTGGACCCCCAGGCCAATCTGACCCTTTCCCTGGGCTTGGATCCCGGTCGCCTGTGGCGAACGGTGGTGGATGTGCTGCTGGGCAACGATTCCCTGGTCGGCATCAGCCGGGAAAGCGGCATCTTGGGTTTGGACATTGCCCCGGCCAACCAAGAACTGGCCCTGGCCGACAAAGTGCTCTACACCCGGCCCGACTACCAATACCGGCTCCGAGAGGCGTTGGACCACATCTATCCGGGGCTGTACGACTATATCCTGCTCGATTGCCCACCGGCCCTTTCGCCGCTGACCCTCAACGCCTTGACCGCCGCCCGACTGACGATCATCCCGGTCCAATGCGATGCTTACGCCGCGCAATCACTGCAGAAAACCGTTGACCTTATCGCCCAGCTGGGCGAGCGGTGCAACCCTGCCCTCACATATCGGCTGTTGGTCACAATGTACGATCAGCGCAACAAGATCAGCCGTATCATCCTGGAGGAACTGCAACGGCAATACGGTCCTCACCTGCTCCGCACCCTGATCCAGATAGACACCAAACTGCGGGAAAGCCCTCGCTACGGCAAACCGATCACCGTCTACGCTCCCCGCTCACGGGGCGCGCAACAGTACCGGGCGTTGGCCCAAGAGGTGAAGGACCTGATGGACGGCCTGGCCGGGCAAAACGAGGGGAACAATGGCTGATGACGAAATGAAACGCCTGCTGGACGGACTCCTGACGACGGAGACAGGAGAACCGGACAAACAAACGATCCCTGTGACCCGGCGATGGAATCGTCGGGCGATCCAGCTCCAAACGGCAGCCGAGGTAGCGGCAGCCGCCACCTCCATCCTGGAGTTGGACCGACTCCTGCCCCTGGTGGTGGACCTGATCCGCGACCGCTTCGGCCTCTACTATGTCGGCATCTTTTTGCTGGAGGAACAACCCTCTCCCGAAGGAGAACGGTATGCCACCTTGGTCGCCGCCACCGGGCGGGCCGGGCAGCGGATGATGGAAGCAGGGTACAAAATGCGGGTTGGGGGCGATTCCATGGTCGGTTGGTGCATGGCCCGGGGCCGTGCCCGCATCGCCCTGGATGTAGGCAAGGACGCCGTGCGTTTTGACAACCCCTACCTGCCCGACACCCGCTCCGAAATGGCCTTGCCCCTCCTCAGCCGAGGCCAGGTGATCGGAGCCATGACCATCCAATCCACCCTCCCGGCGGCCTTTACCGAGGACGACATCATTGCCCTGCAGACGATGGCCGACCAGCTGGCCAACGCCATCCAGAACGCCCGTCTATTTGAGGAGCGGGAACGGCGCATCACCGAACTTTCCATCATCAACGAGATCGGGCGGGCCATGTCCGCGACCCTGACGATGGATGCCTTGCTGGAGGTTGTCCACCTGCAGGTCAGCCGCCTTTTTGACACGACCAACTTTTACATCGCCCTCTATGAGGAGGGCAGCGAATATTGGCGCTCGGCCTTTCATATAGAGCGCGGAGAGCAACAACCCCTGGCCCGCTACAGCATCAAATCCGGGCTGACCGGTTACATCATCCGCCACCGTCGCCCTTTGCTCTTCCGCTCCTCCCAGGAAGTGACGGCCTTTTTGGAAGAACAGGGAATTCCGCTCCTGGGCGAGATGGCCCGCTCCTGGCTGGGCGTACCCCTCCTCGTCGCCAACAAGCTGGTGGGTGTCATGGCCATCCAAAGCTACGAACAAGACCATCTCTACGACGAACAGGACCTGGCCCTCTTTTCCACCATCGCCGCCCAGGTCGCCACCGCCCTGGAAAACGCACGTCTATTCCAAGAACGCGAGCGGCAGATCGTGGAGCTGGAGATCCTAGACCAGATCCGGCAGGCGATCTCCCAGCAACTTGAACTGGACCAGGTCCTGGAGACCGTCTATGAGCAGGTGCGGCGGATCATGCCCGCCGATGCCTTCTTCTTGGCCTTGTACGACGCCAGAACCGATCTCGTCACCTATCCCCTGGTGTACGATCAGGGCCGCCGTTATGAGATGCCCTCTGTGCCCTTGGCGCCTACCGGCCACCTGGCCCGCGTGTTGAAGACGAAGGAACCGGTCCTCTTGAACCGCACCGCCGAGGAATTGGCAACTTTTGAGCTCCGTCCGGAACAGGCAATAGGGGATGTGGAAAAACCTTCCGCATCGTTGCTCTTTGTTCCCCTTTCCACCGGTCGGCAGATCACAGGCGTTATGTCCGCCCAAAGCTACCGGTTGAATGCCTACGACGAGCGACACGTCGCCCTGCTCCAAGCCATTGCCGATCAGACGGCCATCGCCATAGAGCGGGCCAGTCTGTTCGAAGAAGTCCGCAGCCGCGCCGAGGAATTGGCCGTTCTCAACGAGATCGGGCAAACCATCTCCTCGGTCCTGGACCTGGATGCCTTGCTGCACCGCATTGTAGACACGATCAAAGAGCGATTCGGCCACTATTTCGTCGGCATCTTGCTTTTGGAAGGGGATGAACTGGTCTTCCGCAGCGGCAGCATCGTCGGCGACTCCGGCGTCCGCTGGGAGCGCGGAGACCTACGGTTGGCCCTGGATGGGTATGGGCTGAACGTCGCCGCGGCCACCAGCGGCCGGCCGGTTCTGGTCAACGATGTGAGCCGCGATGAGCGGTACGGCACGGTGGAGGGCCTGGAACCGGTCAAGGCCGAACTGGATGTTCCCATCACCGTCAAAGGGCGCGTCATCGGAACCCTGACGGTCCAAAGCGATCACGTCCACGCTTTCAGCCAGAACGATGTGGCCGTGATGCAGGCCTTGGCCAGCCAGGCGGGTGTCGCCATTGAAAACGCCCGCCTATTTGAGCAGGCTCAGCGACGGGCAAAAGAACAAGCAACGCTGCGCAAGATCACAGAGATCATCAGCACGGCCCGCGACATGCAATCCCTCCTGGACGAAGCATTGGATCAGACGCTAGAGGCACTGGGCCTGGACGCCGGGTTGGTCGCCCTCTATTCCCAGGAAAAGAGAGGGTTAGTTCTGGTCACCCATCGGGGACTCCCGCAAGCCCTGTCCCGGTCTTTGCAAGAACAAGGGTTTGAAGGGACTCTGTGTGCTTACGTCTATCAAACGGGGGAAACCGTCAGCCTGCACGACCTGCGGGAAGGTTCGCCGGTCAACATGGAGAAGGCGATTGAATTGGGCCTATTGGCCTATCTGGGCACACCCATCGGCGTCAAGGGACAACGATGGGGGATCATGTGCTTTTTCCATCGCTCCCCCCGTTCCATCCACACCGCCGAGATCGCCTTGCTGCGTGCCATCGGCGATCAGGTGGGTCTCGGCATTGAGAACGTCCGCCTTCTGGAGGAGACGCAGGCCGCCCTGGCCGAAAGCGAGGCTCTCTACCAAGCGACGCGGGCCATCAGCGAGCCGTTGGGACTAGAACCCTTGACCGAAAGCCTGGTCGAGGCAGCCTGTCGCCTGACCAATGCCCGTCATGGCGCGGTCCTGACCCTGGACCCGGAAAGTGGGAAACCGATGCACTTCAAGACCTACGGTGTAGACCTGGAGAAATTCCCCATACGCCGCTTGCCAAAAGGCGAAGGGCTGTTGGGCTTGGTCCTCGCCGGCCGAACCATCCGTATAGACGACCTGCAAGGCCATCCCGGAGCCACCGCTGCCCCCGACTGGCACTTTCCCATCCGCACCGTTTTGGGCGTCCCCTTATTTTACGGCGGCGAGGTCCGGGGCTTGGTCATGGTCGGCAGCCCCAAAGACCGAGAAGTGTTCACCCAACGGGATGAGCGGGTTCTGACCAGCCTTGCTACCCAAGCCGCCATCGCCATTGAGAGCCGCCGCTTGCTCGAACAGGCCCAGAACCGCGCCCGGCAGGAGCGCACCCTGCGCGAGATCGCCACCCGCGTCCGCGCCGCAACCGACACCGAAACCGTGATGCGGGCCGCCGTGCGCGAACTGGGACGAGTACTGAATCGGCCCACCTTCATCCGCCTGGGCGACGAACGGCAACTCATCCATCCCGCAACCACGCCCGGCGACAACGGAAACGGCGCGAACCGAGGAGGCGCGTGAGATGCTTGAACTCGCTGCCAAAATTGAAAGGGAACTGGAAACCCTGACCGACAGGTATGACCGCCTGCTGCGCGGCCTGCCCGGCTACGCCGAGATGGAAGCAGAGCAACGGCGAGAAACGGCCCGCGACACCCTGCAGCTGGTTGTCCTCGGCCTGAAGAAGGGGGACCTTGCCCTTTTTGAACAAAGCGTTCATGCCACCGCCGCCAAGCGGATCGCCCAGGGCTTTGAAATTGAGGCCGTACAACAGGCCGTGGCCGCCCTGGCAGAAGTGCTTGAGCCGCTGTTGGAAAGCGTCGAAACGGCCAATTTCCTGTGGAAGGTGTTGATCCGGGTCAGCACCGGCCTTTCCGAAATGATGGTGGCAAAGGCCCGACGCGCCGAAGAGCGGTTCCGGCGGATGGCCGAAGTGACCCAGGATGGCATCACCATCTTGGAAAAGGGCCGGGTTGTGTACATCAACGACCGGCTAAGCGAGATCCTCGGCTACTCAAAAGAGGAACTGGCCAAGATGAACATCCTGGACATCGCCGCGGAGGAGGAACGGGACCGACTCCGCCGGGTCCTCCAGGCAATAGAAGAGGAAAGCCAATCTCTGGAAGAATTGGAATTTTGGGCCGTGCGCAAAGACGGCGCCCGCCGCTACCTGCGCACCCGCTACTTTCTGCAGCGGGCGCCACAAGGCGGCTACAACCTTTTCATCTTTATCTCCGATGCGACCGAACGGCGGCGATTGGAAGAGCAGGTCCACCGTTCGTTGCAACGCCGCACCCAAGAAGTGCACACTGCAACCGAGATCGCCCAAGAGATCGCCGCCGCCCCGGCCCTGGACGAGCTGTACCGCCGTGTCGTCACCCTGATCAAAGAGCGGTTCGGCTACTACCACGCCCAGATCTTCCGACACGATTCGCAACGGGGTGTCATGGCCGTCGTGGCAGGATACGGCGAGATCGGCGCCAAAATGAAAGCCGCCGGCCACCATCTGCCTTACGGCAAAGGGGTGGTGGGCACGGCCGCCGCCACGGGCGAGCCGATCCTGGCCAGCGATGTGCGCCGGGATCCCAATTGGGTTCCCCATCCCGACCTGCCCGACACCAAAGGCGAGTTGGCCGTGCCCATCAAACTGGGGAACCGCGTGCTGGGCGTCTTGGACGTGCAGAGCGACACCGCCGGTGCGCTTGACGAAGAAGACCTGATCATGCTCCTCGGCCTGGCAGGGCAGATCGCCACGGCCATCCAGAGCACCCAGGCAATGGAGGAAGCGGCCATCTTCCGCCGCTTTGTGGAAACCTCGGCCCAGGGCTTCGGCATGGCGACCCTGGAGGGCTGCATCACCTACATAAACCCCACCCTGGCCCGCCTGCTGGGCGTGAACAAGCCGGAGAACGCCATCGGCCAGACCTTCACCTCCTTCTATCCCCCGGAGGTCCGACAACTGCTCCGGGAAGAAGTGATCCCGACCGTTATGGAGACCGGCCGGTGGAGCGGTGAGCTAACCCTCCTTTCGGCGCAAGGGCAACTCACCCCCACACTGGAGACCTTCTTCCTCATCCGCGACGACCGAGGGGACCCTCTCTACCTGGCCGACATTGTCACCGACATCACCGAACGGAAGCGCACCGAAAGCGAAATGCAAGAAGCTTTGCGCGAATTGGAACGCCTTACCCGGACGATGAGCCGCGAGGGATGGGTTTCCTGGCGCGAGGCTACCGAGCGGCCCTCCGGCTACCTGTTTGACCGAATCGAAGTTCGGGAAGCGGATGACCTGTGGCTGCCGGAGATCGCCCAGGCGGTGGAACAAAAAGCCCCTATCCGCCCCGGCCCGGAGATAAAGGCAGCTGCCGCCGTCGCACCGTTGACCGTCCGCGGCGAGATCATCGGCGCGATAGGGGTTTACGACGACCCGAAACACCCCCTTTCGCCCCAGGAGCTAGCCCTGGTCGAACAGGTTTCGGAGCAGGTGGCCCAAGCCCTGGAAAGTGCCCGCCTCTTTGAACAGGTCCAAGCCACCCTACGCGAAACGGAGGCTCTGTACCGGGCAGGCCGTCAGATCAATGCCGCGCAGAACCTGGACGACCTCCTGCTGCCGGTGCTGGATTACGTCCGTCCTATGATGGACGTGGACCGCTGCCTGATCGCCCTTTTGGAAAACCCGGACGCTCCGCCGGAGCATCGGCAGGTGGTGGTTGAAGCGGTTTGGGATAAAGAAGGGCAGGAAGCCGCCTCTTTGGGGCAGCGGTTCACCACCGAGCAGTTTCCCAGACTGGCGGAACTGGGGGCGGAAGACATGCTGGTCATCGCCGACGTAGCCACGTCGGAAGAAATTGACGAACCGAGCCGCGCTGCCCTTCAGCAGCAGGGCGTCGGTGCCGCCGTCATCATCCCCTTGGCCGTAGGCGATCTCCTGTTGGGCTGGCTACTGGTTGAGACTCTGGGCCGTCCCCATACCTTCCCCCGTCGACGGATCGCGGCCTTGCGTTCCCTGGCCGGACAGGTGGCGGTTGCCTTACAAAACCTGCGCCACCTGGAGGAGGTTCGGCTCCACGCCGAGGAACTGGCCGTCTTGAACGAGCTGGGCCGAGCGTTGACCGCCCGCCTCAGCGTTCGGGAAGTGTTGGAAGAAACCTACCGCCAGGCATCCCGTTTGGTGGATACGACCAACTTTTTCGTGTCATTTTACCATCCCGAACGGCAAGAATTCACCGCCGCCCTGGCCAAGATCACCGAATCGGAAGCAGACAGGAAGATCACGGCCTGGTCGGCCGACGAAGGTTTTTCCGGCTACCTGCTCCGCCACCGCACCGGTCTGTTGCTTTCCGACCATGTGGAGGAACAGATCCGAGAGATGGGCATCCACCGGGTAGGGAGCGTTCCCAAATCGTGGCTGGGCGTGCCCTTGATCGTCGGCGACCGGTTGTTGGGGACGATGGCCGTCGCCAGCTTCACCAAACCCGGCCTCTACACCGAACACGACCGTGAACTTTTGACCGCCATCGCCAACACCGCCGCCATCGCCATCCAAAACGCCCGTCTGTTGGAAGAAGCACAGGCCCGCGCCGAACGGGAACGGTTGGCCCGGACCATTACCGACCGGGTACGACGGAGTGCGGATCGGCAAGCCATTCTGCAGACCGCTTTGACAGAGCTAGGGCAGATGTTAGGCGTGTCCACGGCGGTTGTACGCCTGGGGACACCGGAACAACTGCTGCCCGAACATAGAATTCCAGAACACGAGGTGAACAATGGGCTACCGGATAAAGATGCGGGATGACGGGATCCTCCACACTTCCTTCCACGGCGACGTCACCACCGAGGAAATGGAAGCATTCCGTC
This sequence comes from uncultured Anaerolineaceae bacterium, assembly GCA_964593865.1. Lineage (GTDB taxonomy): Bacteria > Chloroflexota > Anaerolineae > JAAYZQ01 > JAAYZQ01 > CAZQKE01. The sequence goes on from CAZQKE010000093.1 coordinate 35,363, forward strand.
GGGAATTTTTGGTCTATCTGAACGCGGCGACCGAGGAAGAACCTTTGCTGGTTATTTCCGAATCCCCCGGCCTGACCAAGTTCAGTGCGGGAGCACGCCGTATTCTGGTCGAGCTGCAAAGATCTCCCCGGTTGGGAAATAGCGCGGTAGTAGGGGCCAGTCGGTACTCTCGTGTGCTGACAACCTTTGTCCTCAAGGCCACAGGCCGCAACAACATCCGCTTCTTTGACACCATTGAGGAAGCTGCGGCTTGGCTGAAGGAGGGAAAGCAGGAGTGAATAGGAAGCTTTCATCGGGATCTTGAACCCGTAGAAGGCCAAGTGCAGCGTTGTAGGCCGGAAGATTGCAGATTCTGCCTATCGCGCCGAGTAGGATGAATGCACCGCCACCGATCCACGCCCATCGTAGAGACGCCGAGAGGGCGGAGAACGCCGCGTAGAATCAACCGCCTCCCGGCAGTCCCTGCAGGGCGAGACCCGTAAAGGCACCCGTCCTACGGCGCAACACTTGCGGTCTTTTCGGAGTAGCAGGTATGAGCGAGATCACCTTGCAAGAATACCAAGAGATGGTCCGGCAACAGGGCCAAGCACTCCTGGACATCATCCAATCGGTCGCCCTGGGTGACCTGGATGTCCAGGTGGAAGTTCCCGAAGGGGTTGAGATCCTTTCCGACCTGGCAATCGGCCTGGAGATGATGATCGACGACCTGCGGGATCTGCTCGCCGAGCAGGAACGCACGCGGCAGCAACTCCAGGCTGCCCTGGATGAGGTCCTGGCCATCCAGCAGCGCTACCTGCGTCGGGAATGGACGGACTATCTCCAACCCCCGGAGGAGATCAAGGGCTATATCCATTCGGCAGAACGCGAAGGCCCGACCGACGACGCCTGGCTGCCGGCCATGTCTACGGCGGTGCAACGGGCGGAAACCGTCCTGCAGCGCAAAGAGGACGGCGGCGTGACGCTGGCCGTGCCCATCCAGCTGTACGGCCAGATCATCGGCGTCATCGGCTTTGACCGCCCGGACGGCCAACCCTGGAGTCGACAGGAGATCGCCACCGTCGAATCCATCGTCGAACAGGTGGGCTGGGCGTTGGAAAACCAACGCCTCTTTGACCAGGAGCAGCAGGCACATCGGCAGCTGCGCCTGCGCGTCAACGAGATGACCTGCCTAAACGACATCGGCCGCAAGATAGACGAAAGGCCCCCCGTGGACGAATTCTTGGAATGGGTGGCTCAACGCATCCCGGCGGCCATGCAATTTCCCGATCTGGCCCTGGCCGCGATCCGCCTCGGTGATGACACCTACGGCGACGCCCAGGCATTCAACTTGCCCCGACAGATCGTGCAGAATTTCCGCGTCGGCGAGCAGCCCGGTCAAGTATGCATCGCCTACCGGGAGGAGCGGGACTTTCTTGACGAAGAAAGTGCCCTGCTGGGTGACATCGCCCGGCGGGTAGGCGGCTACTTGGAAAACGTCCGCCTCCTGGAGGAAACCCGCACCGCCCTCAACGAAACCCAGACCCTGTTCCGCATCGCCCGCGGATTGGCCCAAGCCCAAAGCCAGCAGGAGATGTTTGAGCTGGTCCTGACCGAATGCCTCGGTGCCTTAGGGTTGCCGCAAGGTGGGGTAATGACTCTAGACCCCGGCGGTCAGTACGGAATCCTGCAGGCCCTAATGCAGGAAGGCCGCTTGGTCGAGGCAGGAATGCGCATCCCCATAGCAGACAACCTGCCCACGATACGCGCCCTGGAGACCAAAGAACCGGTAGTCGTCCGCGATGCATATACCGATGAACTGACCGCCCAAAGCCGTGACTTGGTGGATCAGCTAGGCTATCGCTCCTTGCTCCTGGTCCCCATCATCGTGCGGGGCGAAGCCATCGGCCTCCTGGGCGCCGATTCGGTTGACGAAATCCACGAATTCACCGAACGGGAAATCGATCTGGTGCGGGCTGCAGCCGATCAGCTGGGCATTGCCATAGAGCACCAGCGTCTGCTAGAGGAAACCCGCGCCGCCTTGGCAGAGGCTCAAGCCCTTCACAAAGCCGGGGAGCGGATCGCCCAAGCGAGCACGGTAGAGGAAGTCGCCGAGGCCGTGACCCTGGAAGCCGGACGGTTGGGAGTTCCCCTGGCCCGCTTTATCCTGGCCGAACCGTGGGGCGAACGGCGACCGACCTCCTTCCGCGTGATCGCCGCCTGGAACAAAGAAGAACAGACGGCAAAGATCAACCCGCCGGGAACGGTGTTGCCTGCCGGGGCAACATCTTTCTTGGCCGATCTGCTCCTGGGCCGCCGGTCAGCATCGCCCATTTACACTCTGGATGGTTCCGATCTGCCGCCGATCATTCGTCGGTTCCTCGCATCCGCCAAGATGCGGGCCGTTCATTACATGCCGATCCGCCTGGCCGAACAACCGGTGGGCATCATCGCCCTGGCCCAGACACGGTTGGAAGCCTTTGACGAGCGGACCGTCAACTATTTGCGGACACTGCTCATTCAAGTCGCCTTTGCCGTTGAAAACCGGCGTCTCTTTGAGCAGACTCGGCAAACGTTGGCCGACACGGAGGCGTTGTACCAGACCGGTCGCCTTGTCAACGCAGCCCAAAGCGTAGACGAGGTGCTGGACGCCCTGTTGGATTACACCCTCCGCCTTGATGTGGATCGCTGCTTGATCACCTTATTGGAAGAACCGGACGCTGCACCTGCCGAGCGCGTGGTGGTCGTCCAAGCGGTTTGGGATCGGGCAGGGCAAGAGGAAAGATTCCGGGGCAATCGCTTTACGACGGAGCACTTCCCGGCCATAGGTGTCCTGAAGCCGGATCAATCCCTGATCGTGACCGACATGGCAACAGAAGAGAAGATAGACGAGCAAACACGGGCGACCTTTCGGCGTCTGGGGGTAGGGGCAGCCGCCATCATCCCCATTTCCGTCGGCGAACGGCTTCTTGGTTGGTTCCTGGCCGAAACAATCGGGCGACCACGTACCTTTGCGGCACGGGAGATCGAAGCCCTGCAATCCCTGATCGGTCAAGCCGCAGTGGCGATCCAAAGCATACGGCACCTGCAAGAAGCTCAGGCCCGCGCCGAAGAGTTGACCGTCCTCAACGAGCTGGGGCAGGCGCTGGCCGTCCGCCAGGATGTGACATCTATCGTCGAGAACCTGTACACCTACACCTCCCGTCTCATGGAGCTGACCAGCTTCTACGTAGCCCTCTACGACGAGCAGCAAGACGTAGTCTCCTTCCCCTTGTACATTGAGCGCGGCGAAAGGCACGATGTACCTTCTCGGCAGGGGGCAGCAGGCCTGACCGAGTACGTCATCCGCACCAAAGAGCCGCTCCTGCTGACCGACAACGTGGAACAACGCCTCAAAGAGAAAGGCATCCAAAGCATTGGCGCCATGGCCCAATCCTGGCTGGGCGTGCCGATCCTGCTGGGCGACCGTGTTCTGGGAATGATAGCCGTCCAGAGCTACGAGACCCCTCGCCTCTACGGCGAACGCCAGCGCGATCTGCTGATGGCTGCCGCCAGCCACGCAGCCATTGCCATTGAGAATAGCTACCTGTTTGCAGAAGCCCAAGAACGCGCCCACCGCGAGCAAATCTTGCGCGAGACGGTAACCACCATCAACGCCAGCGACGACCTGATCGCCGGTCTGCCCGCCATCACCCGTCACCTGCGCCGCCTGTACCCGATAGACATTCTCTCCCTCACCCTGTATACGCCCGGCGAAGCCGAATACACCCTCTTTGCCCTGGATGTGGAAGCCGGTGGAGAACATTTTGTGCAAGAAGGAGCGCGTCTACCGCTCAACAACACGGCCCCCGGCTGGGTTATCACCCACAACAAAGTCTGGCTGGATACCGACCTCCCCCACCATCAAAGGTTCCGGGAGGACGCTCAGCTGATCGCAGAGGGGGTAAAATCGCGCGTGATCCTCCCGCTCCGAGTCGGCAGCCAGGTGATCGGCACCCTGAACCTGGGCAGCGGTCGGCCCGCCGCCTTCCACGAAGACGACCTCCCACCCCTGCACCAGATCGCCGACCAAATGGCTTTGGCCCTGGAACGCGCCCGCCTGTTGGAGGAAACCCGCACCGCCCTGGCCGAAGCCGAAGAAGCCCACCGCGCTTACCTGCGCAAGAGCTGGCAAGAACACCTGCAACAGCAAGAAATGCTGGCCCGTAGCGGCTTTTTGTACGACCGCGCCCAGGAAGAACCGTCCGCCGGGCTTGTAGCCGTACCCGATCTGTGGCGACCGGAGATGGAAAAGGCCGTGCATTCCGGCGCGCCGGCAGTCGTCCGTGAAGAGGATGAGGAAGCAGAACGGGTAGCCCTAGCCATCCCGATCCGTGTGCGCGGGCAGACCATCGGCGTCCTGGGGGTCGAAGCCCCCGACGCAGAACGCCGCTGGACGGAGGACGACCTGGCCCTTGTCGAAGCGGTAAGCGATCAGCTAGGCCAAACTTTGGAAAGCGCGCGTCTCTTTGCCGATGCCCAGCGACGTGCCGAACGCGAGCGGTTGATCGGTGAGATCACGGCCCGCATCCGTGCCTCAACCGATATGCGCGACATCGTCAGAACAACGGCGACCGAGCTGGGACGCACCCTGGGTACGGCGCGGGTGCTGGTCCGCGTCGGCCTCACAGAAACGCAAGAAGAAGCGGACCGATCCCCGGCTCACCGCCAAGAATGAAAATTCCCGGCGGCTTGCGCCGGGGGCGGTAGCGACTCAAGTCGCTCCTTTCGGGCCTGCGGCCGGGCGTCCGCCCACGCAGGCGGTCGGTCGGCCAACGGCCCGCCAGGTACGGTTTCAACCGCTATTTTTGAGGAAATGGCGCAAGCAGAGCGCGGATGAGATTTGCCCTGGGGCAGAAGGTAGAAAGCCATGAACAATCGGAACAGATCTACGGTCAACCGTGTAAAAAACACCCTTTCCCGCCCGGCGCGGGCCACAAATTGCACCCCGCTGCGCCGGATTGTGGCCCGGCACGGGCTTGTCGCACAACCTTCCAAACCTGCAAGAGTACGAACCACATGCCTGCGCTTGGCGGTTACCCTGGCCTTGTCGGCACTTCTGTTGCTGACCGCTTGCTCCATCGGCCCAACATCGCCCCGCATAGTGCGTGTCGGGGCCGTCTATCCCCTCGGCGGCAGCTTGGCCGCCACCGGGACCGACATCCGGCAAGGGGCCAACCTGGCCCTGGAGATCATCAACAACCATTATGAGCTAGACCTGCCCCTGGCCGCAGACACGGGTTTATCCAACCTCAAAGGAGCGAAACTGGAAATCGTGTGGGCCGACCACGGCGGCGATCCGGCCCGTGGAGCCGCCCAGGCAGAACGTCTGTTGCAGGAAGAGGACGTAGTCGCCCTGCTGGGAAGTTACAACAGCAGCGTCACCGCCCAGGCCAGCCAGGTGGCGGAAGCGGCCGGAGTCCCATTTGTCAACGCCACGTCCACATCCCCCTTGCTCATCGACCGGGGCTTCCGCTGGTTCTTCCGCACCACGGCAGACGACACCATCTTTGTCCGCGACTGCTTCGATTTTTTGGCCGATGTGGAAGATCGGTACGGCGAGTCGATAGATTCCATTGCCCTAGTCTATGAAAACAGCCTCTTTGGCACCAGCGTTTCCCGACTGGAGATGGAACACGCCCAGGCGGCAGGGATCCCCGTCGTCGCCGACATCCCCTATTCGGCCCAAACAACGGATGTGACCGATGAGGTCCGGCGGGTAATGGATTCCCGTGCCGACTTGGTGATGCACGCCTCCTACAGCAAGGACGCCATCCTGTTCATGCAGACCTACAAAGAGCTCGGCTATCGCCCCAAGGCCATCTTAGCCATGGATGCCGGGTTCATCAGCCCGGCCTTTGTAGAGACGTTGGGTGCAGACGCCAACTATATCCTGAGCCGAGAAGCATGGGCCAGGGACCTGGGGGAATCTCGGCCCATGCTCTGGCAGATCAATGCTCTGTACCAACAAAAATACGGAACCGATATGACCGGCAACTCGGCACGGGTGTTCACCGCCGTCCTGATCCTGGCCGACGCCATCAACCGGGCCGGTTCAACAGAACCGGAAGCGATCCGCGAGGCCCTGCTGGCAACCGACATCCCACCGGAACGGCTGATCATGCCCTGGGACGGCGTACGCTTTGACCCGGCCACGGGGCAAAACGTGTTGGCGCAGGGGATCATCGTGCAGGTTCAGGAGGAGAAATATTACACCGTCTGGCCCTGGGAGGTGGCCAGCCACGATCTGATTTGGCCCATGCCCGATTGGGGCCGCTGAAGGATGAGGGTGAACAAGCCCCCGGCTCGCGCCGAGGGCGGTGGCGACTCAAGTCGCTCCTTTTGGGCCTGCGGCCGGGCGTATTCGTGCATTTGTGTATTCGCGTCCGCTTCGTGGACGGCCCGTTTTGGCGGTTCCGGAGATTTGAACCGCAAAGGCGCAAAGGAAAGAAGAAAAAGTAAGAAAACCTTCGCGCCCTTAGCGTCTTGGCGGTTCCAAGATTTGAACCGCAAGGGCGAAGAGAAGTTGGGAGTTTAGAGGAAGGCGAACATGGTTTCAGGTCTTACGGTACGACCAAAGCGCGGGTTGGCTTCTCGCCTGGCATGGTCTTTTATCCTGCTGGCCGGCATCCTGTTGCTGACGATGGGAACGATTTTGATCCTGGTCAGCTACAACGCCCAGAGAGAACAGGTCGTGATCCGCCAACAAAAAACGGCCAACGAGATCGCCAGCTTGGTCTCAACCTATCTGGCCCAAGCCCAAAACGCCCTGATCTTGCACAGCCAGGCAGGCAAAGACCTCCTTTGGTACAGCGCAGAATCCCAAACAGCCGCCCTGCGCTCCATCTTGGAGCTTTACCCCGGCCTCTTTGAAGAAGTGATCCTTTTGGATGAGGAAGGGAATGAACTGGCCCGCGTCTCCCAATTCCACACCTTTTTGCTGGAGGAGCTAGGCTCCCAAGCCGATTCCCCTGCCTTCCGGGCAGCGTCTCAAGGGCAACCCTACATCGCCCACCAAGTCCAGATTTCTCCCTATAGCTCCCTGCCTGTGCTTGACATGGCAGCCCCCGTTCAAAGCGGAACGCAGAAAGGGGTGCTTTTGGGAAGGGTCAGCATCAAGAACATGTGGAACGTGCTGGCCCAAGCCGAGATCGGTGAGAGCGGTTACGTTTACATCGTAGATAGCTACACCGGTCAGCTGATCGCCCACTCCGACCTCTCCCTCTTTCTCTCTTTACAGGGGCACGACCTAACCCACATCCCCATCGTGCGGCAAGCCGTATCCGGTCAGACCGAGTTTACCCACCAGTACCGAGGTCTGTCGGGGGAACCGGTCATCGGTGCAGCGACCCCCTTCACCATCACCGATTGGACCTTGATCGCCGAGATCCCCACCCGCGAGGCCCTGGCCGGTGTACGGCAGATGATCTACCTTCTCATCGGCCTGATCCTGGTGGGCGTGTTGATCGCCGCCGTGCTGGGGGCCGTTATCCCCCGACGCATCGTCCAACCCCTGCTCGCCCTGCAAAAGGGCGCCCAAGAGATCGGACGGGGTAACCTAGACTATGTGGTGGAGGTGAAAACCGGCGACGAGATTCAGGACCTGGCCGAATCGATCAACGACATGGCCGCCAGCCTCAAACGCTCTCGGCAACAATTGGAGCGCTGGGGGCGGGAGTTGGAAGTCCGCGTTGAAGAGCGCACCCGCGAACTGGCCGAAGCATCGGCCCGCACAGAACGCCGTGCCATGCAGCTCCAGATCGTCGCCGAGGTGGCCCACGCCATCGCCTCCGTGCGCGATCTGGACCGGCTCCTTTCCGAAGTGACCCGCCTTATCAGCGAGCGGTTTGGCTGGTATCATGTGGGAGTCTTTTTGCTAGATGACCGCAACGAATACGCCATCCTGCAGGCGGCCAATAGCGAAGGCGGCAAACGGATGCTCAAGCGGGGACATATGCTCCGCGTGGGCCAAGAAGGCATCGTCGGTATCGTCGCCGGGAGCGGCCAACCCCGTATCGCCCTGGACGTGGGCGAGGACGCCATCTACTTCGACAACCCGGACCTACCCCTCACCCGTTCTGAAATGGCCCTCCCCCTCAAGGTCGGCGAGCGAGTCATCGGCGTCCTAGACGTGCAGAGCACCGAACCGGCAGCCTACGATGAGGCGGACATCTCCTTGCTCGGCAGCCTGGCCAACCAGATCGCCGTTGCCATTGAGAACGTTCGCCTCTTGGAGCGGACCCGGCAAGCGTTGGAGGAAGTCCGGCGGTTGCACCGTCGTTACGTGCAACGTGAGTGGACCGAGGTAACGGAGCAAGAAGGTGAGATCATCTACGAATACACCCGCCTGGGCCATCCTCTGCCGCCCGACGCCCTGCTGCCGGAAATTGAGATCGCCTTGCAGGAAGGAGACGTCGTTGCCCTGCCCGAAATCGCCGCCGGAGAAAACGGTGACCACAAGCGTCAAGGGGCCGCCCGTGCTGCTTTGGCCGCTCCGATAAAAATCCGAGATCAGATCATCGGCGTTGTGGACCTGCACGAGATCACCGGTCCTCGTCGGTGGACGGAGGATGAAATCTCCCTGGTGCGGGCCATCAGCGATCAGATGGCCTTGGCCCTGGAAAACGCCCGCCTCTTCGCCCAGACTCAACGGGCATTGCAGGAAACGGAATCCCTTTACCGCGCCGGGGTGGAGCTGAACGCCGCCCAGAATTACGATCAAGTCTTGCAGGCATTGCGGGCACACACCCTATTGGGCAAAGCCGACCACAACATCAGCCTCAACCTCTTCAACCGGCCCTGGCAGGGCGACGATATGCCCGAATGGAGCATTCCCGTTGCGCGTTGGGGAACGCTGCCGCCCGGTGCCGCCCGCCCTCGCTACCCGTTGCGGGCATTCCCTTCGGCCCGCCACCTGCTATCACCGGACCATCCCACCCTGATCACCGATATTGCCACCGACCCTAGGCTGGACGAAAACGCCCGTTACCTCTATCTGCAGGTGTTCCAGGGGCGCAGCACCATCTTTGTCCCCCTGACGGTCGCCGGCGAGTGGATCGGATATGTCAACGCCATCTACACCCAACCCACCGAATTCCCGGAAGCCGAAGTCCGGCATCTGATGTCCCTGGCCGGGCAAGCGGCGGTCCTCGTGCAAAACCTACGTCGCCTGCAGGAGATCGAGGCTCGCGCCCGCCGCGAAGCCCTCATCCGCGAGATCGGAGCAAAAGTCAGCCGCTCCATAGACCTGGAGACCGTGTTGCAAACCGCCGTCCGAGAACTGGGGCAAGCCCTGGGTGTCCAACAAGCGTTTATCCGCATGGGCACGCCACCGACCGAAGGGCTGCCGGAACAAACCCGAGAGCAAACAGAACCTATTGACGAATAACCCTTTTTGGTGTATACTCGGCGGGCAATCAGCCGATCACATTGCAGGGAGGAAACAATGAGCGGAATCGACCTAACCGACGCGACCAGGCCCAATGCCGGACGGATCTATGACTATCTGCTCGGCGGCCACCACAACTTTGAAATAGACCGCCGGGCGGCGGAGCAACTGATCCAACTCGCACCCTTTGCCCCCAAAATGGCACGGCTACAACGCTGGTGCCTGCAGGACCTGGCGGTGGAACTGACCGAAAAGCGGGGCTTTGACGTGATCTTGGACTTTGCTTCCGGCCTGCCGACCAACGACCACATCCACTACGTCGTACCGGAGGGCACAACCGTCATCTATTCGGACTATGATCCGGTAGTGGTGGAATACGCCCGCGAGATCCTGGCCGATACCCCCAACGTCTACTTCTTTCAGGCGAACGCCGCACGGCCGGAGGAATTGCTGAATCACCCCCAAGTACAAAATATCCTGGGGGGGCGACGGTCCGTTGCTCTGGTCTATTGGGGGGTGACGGGGTTCCTGACCGACGACGAGATCACCCACGCCGCCCAAACTCTCTACGAGTGGGCCGAGGAGGGAAGCTGCTGGGCCTTCAACGCCCAGGGGGCCGGAGCCAACCCCGACGATCCCGGCGCAGCACGGGCGTTGGAGATCTACAAACAGATGGGGCAGCCTTTTCACGTCCGCCCTCTGGAGCAATACCTGCAACTGATCCGACCCTGGAAACCCGACGAGAAAGGCTTCATCCCCCTGCTGGAATGGCACGGCTTGGATGACAGCACAATGGATACCAGGGACATAGAACAATTCGGCGCGGCAGGCGGTGGCTACGGAGCCTATTTGGTCAAGTAGGGGAACCGATGCAAAGATCACACCTCCCGGATCGGGAACGGTTGGCATCCGCCCTGGCCGATAGCCTGTACAAAACGATCTTTTCCGGTGGCCTGCGCATCACGCCGCGCCGGGTGCAACAGATCGCCCGGCAGATCGCCGCTACCTTTTCCCACTTTGCAGCGGAAGGGGATGAGCAAAAAGTACAAGCCCAGGGCCGAACCCTGGCCGCCGATGGATTGGGGCCGCCCTCCATCCTGGCCCTGAGCGAAACACTGTGCCGCTCTCAAAACGGCACCGGCTCCAACCCCGACCTTGCCACCCGCTTCATCGTAGCCATGCTGGGCGGCTACATGACAGAACGCGAGAAGCGCATCGTGCGCGAGCAGGAACGCATCCGACGGGCCTGGCAGCGTACCCTGGAAAGCCGCCGAGGAACCGCTCAAAATGTCGGCTTTATTGCGGATGGATGAGGAAACGACGGATGAACGACAAAGGTGAGTTGGCAGACATTGAAGCCCGGTTTGCGGAGCTGCAAACCGAGTTGGCCGCTGCCTACCGACGCGTCCTCCGGGAAACATTGTTCAGCAGCAGGGGCACGGTCCGGCCGGCCTCCTTGCCCCACATTGCCGAGGAAGAGGTCCGCGCCGTGCTGGCCTTCCTCCGGGAACCGGACCGGGACTATGCCTTCCACCGGGGCGCGCAGCTGTGCGACATCGGCCTGGGGGAAGATGCCGTCTTGGGCCTGAGCCGCACCACACGCCGTTTCTGCCTGGATCACCTACCGTCGGAACTGCAGATAGCAGCCGTTGAAGCGGTGGAATCGTATTACGAACCCGTCCTCCGAGGCTTTCTCCAAAGGCGGGAGGACCTGATCGTAGAAGAACAAGAGCGCATCCGTGCTGCCTTACATCGCTCCCTGACCCGCACAACAACCCACCTGGAAGTGATCGCCGAACTGGCTCGCTCCACCACCTCTATCCTAGATCTGGACGAACTCCTGAGCACGGCAGTTGACCGGATCGGCAAACGATTGAATCTGTACTATGTTGGCGTCTTTCTGGTAGATGACTACCGCCGTTGGGCCATCCTGCGGGCCGGGAGTGGCCCGGCAGGACAAGAAATGCTACAGCAGGGTTATAAACTGGCCCTAGGCGGCGATTCGGCAGTAGGGCGGTGCATAGCTTCGGAGGAACCTTATCTGGTTTCCGACGTGAAAAGCAAGAAACTGATCAACCCCCTGCTGCCGGAGACCCGTTCCGAACTGGCCCTGCCCCTGATCAGCCGAGGCCAAGTCATCGGCGCGATCACCCTCCAGAGCAAACAAGCCCACGCCTTCCAGGAGCAGGATATTGCCGTGCTGCGCATCCTGGCCGATCAGCTTTCCAACGCCATCGAGAACTCGCGTCTCTTTGCCCAAGCCCAGACCAGCCTGCAAGAAGCCCAGGAAGCCCAACGCCGCTACCAGCAGGATAGATGGACCGGCGGCTCTGCTCTCCCCACACCGGCCTTTTTGTATGAGGTCAACCGCGACTCCCTGGTCCCCATGCAGGACCTTTGGCGGCCCGAAATGGAAGAGGCAGCCCGCCGACGCCAACCGGTTGCCATAACTCCCGGCGACGACACCCCGGCGGCCCTGGCTGCCCCGATCACCTTGCGCGGCCAGGTGATCGGCATGTTGGATTTTGTAGACCCGGACCGGCCCCAGGGCTGGACCGAAGACGACATCGCCCTGATCCAAACCCTGAGCGACCAGATCGCCCTGGCCGCCGAAAACGCCCGCCTCTTTGCCGATGCCCAGCGTCGCGCCGAACAGATGGCAACCCTGAACCGCATCGGCCTGGCCCTCTCCGCCGCGTTGGAACTGGAGTCGGTGCTCCAAACCCTGTACGAACAATGTCGCCAGGTTCTGATCGCCGATACCTTTTATGTGGCCCTTTACGACGAAGAGACGGGAACCGTGGAATTTCCCCTCCTGACAGGGCGAAAGGGGAAAATAGAAATGGAGCCGATGAGCATAGAAACGCCGAGCCTGACGACCTATATCATCCAGACAGGGGAAATGCTCTACCTACCCGACGCCCAAAACCTTCCTCCCGACGCTCCCTACGTCGCCCTCCCCATCAGCGACATGCCCAACCACTCCTACATCGGCGTCCCGCTGACGGCACGGGGCAAGATCATCGGCGTCCTGTCCATCCAGGCCTCCGAGCCAAACGCTTACAGCGACGAAGACATTGAACTGCTGAGCACCATCGCCACCCAAGCATCAATCGCCATCGAGAACGCCCGCGCCTACGAACGGCTGCGCGAGACCGCCGAAAAACTGCGCGAAGTGGACCGGCTCAAAACCCAATTCCTGGCCAACATGTCCCACGAACTGCGTACCCCCCTCAACTCAATCATCGGCTTTTCGCGCGTCATGCTCAAGGGCATCGACGGTCCCCTCACCGAGCTACAGGAAACCGACCTGCAATCCATCTACAACAGCGGCCAGCACCTGCTCAGCCTCATCAACAGCATCCTGGATATGTCCAAAATCGAAGCGGGCAAGATGGACCTTTCCTTCGAGGAAGTGGACCTACACGGCATCTTCCAAGCCGTCCTTTCCACCGCCCGCGGTCTGCTCAAGGACCGCCCCATCAAACTCATCTCGGACATCCCGGAGGAACTACCCACCGTCTGGGCCGATGCCCAGCGCATCCGACAGGTGCTCATCAACCTGGTATCCAACGCAGCCAAGTTTACGGAAGAAGGCCACATCGCCATCCGCGCCACAGCAGATGAAGAGTTTGTGACCATCAGCGTCAGCGATACCGGCATCGGCATTGATCCCGAAGCACAAAAACGGTTGTTCATCCCCTTCCAGCAGGTAGACGCCTCCACTACCCGCCGCGCCGAAGGGACCGGCTTGGGCTTGGCCATCAGCCGCAGCTTCATTGAAATGCACGGCGGCGAAATCTGGGTGGAAAGCGAACCGGGCAAAGGGTCCACCTTCTTCTTTACCCTGCCGGTCTATGCCTCCTTGCGGCGCAAGGAAGAACAAAAAGGAGAAATAGACCCCGACATCCCCGCGGTCCTCGTAGTGGACGACGATGAAGGAGTCATCACCCTCCTGAGACGCTACCTAGAGAACGAAGGCTACCAAGTGATCGGCGTCCAGCAGTCCCACACCGCCGTGGAGACGGCCCGGCAACTGGCCCCCTACCTGTCCGCCATTACCCTGGACGTGGTGATGCCCAACATGGACGGCTGGCAGATCTTGCGTGAACTCAAACAGGATAAAGAGACCAAAGACATCCCCGTCATCCTGTGCAGCATCGTGGAGGGCCTAGAACACGGTCTGGATCTGGGGGCCGCAGCCTGCTTACAGAAGCCGGTCACCCGCGACGAAATCGTCGAAGCGATCAGATCGGCGGGCCGGACCAGACCAAAACCGAACCAGTCCAAGAGAGAGCCGAATGAAAGAGATATGGATTGAATGCCCCAACTGCCGTTACCGCGAAAAACTCACCCGGCCCCTGCTTTCCTGCCCCGCCTGCGGGGGCGAATGGCTGGATGTGCGTTACGACTACGAATCCCTCCGGAAGCAGCTGCCCGACCTGCTATCCACCCGGCCCTTCACGATGTGGCGATATTGGGACCTGCTCCCCTTGCGCGATCCATCCAACATCCTAACCATGGGCGAAGGGGGCACACCTTTGCTGCGGGCGGTGAACCTGGGAATGATGCTGGGGCGGCCCAACATCTTTGTCAAAGATGAGCGGCAAGGACCAACCGGTTCCTTCAAAGACCGCCAAGCCTCCCTGGCCATCTCGGTCATGAAGGAGCAAGACATCACCGAAGCGGTCGTGGCCTCCACCGGCAACGTAGCCATTTCCTACTCGGCCTACTCGGCGTTGGCCGGGATCAAAATGTGGACCTTCCTGACCAGCAGCGTCCCGGCGGATAAAATGCGCGAAGTGGCCCTCTACGGCTCCGAAGTGATCAAAGTGACCGGGACCTACGACGAAACCAAAAAGGTCGCCGCCGATTTCGCACGGCATAAAGGGCTGCACCTGGACCGAGGCATCAAAAGCTTCGCCGCCAAAGAGAGCATGAAAACGGTCGCCTTTGAGATCGCCGAGCAGTTGGGAGCAGCCTTTGACTCTCCCCCCGGACAGACATATTTCCCTTCCCTGGGTTGCCGTCAACCCGTCCGCTGGCGCGCGCCCGATTGGTACTTCCAGGCCGTCAGCGGTGGGTTGGGACCGGTCGGGGTGTGGAAAGGCTTCAAGGAACTATACGACATGGGGTTCATTGATCGCATCCCCAAGCTGGCCTGCATCCAGACCAGCGGGTGCGCGCCGATGGTCCACTCCTTCCGCAAGGGCCTGGCCGAAGCGGAACCCGTCACCAACCCCCAGACCCTGATCACCACCGTTGCCACCGGCTACCCCGGCCTGGCCTACACCTTCCTGCGACGGGCAATCTTGGAAACGGGCGGAGCCTTTGAAGCCGTCACCGATGAAGAAGCCTTCCGGGCCATGCACGTTATGGCCAAGATGGACGGGATCTCAATGGAACCGGCTGCAGGCTTGGCCTTCGCCGGGCTGTTCAAGATGGTCGGCCAGGGCATCATCAAACCCGATGACGTGGTCGTCGTCAACTGCTCCGGACACACCTTCCCCGTCGAGAAACATCTGCTGGGCGACACCTGGGCGCGAAGCCTGGATGCCAGCAGCAAAGCGCGGGCGGCCATGACCGAAGAGGGCCTGCTGACCTCCCTGGACCAATTGGACACCCGCGTTCGCCGGATCGCCATCATTGAAGATGACCCCGACGCCCGCCGCCTCTTGCGCCGTGTCCTCCAGGCACGGGGGGACTACCAGATCGTGGAGGCCGCCGACGGCCGCGAAGGAATTGAAATCGTGCGCCAACAGCACCCCGACCTGGTGCTCTTGGACCTGATGATGCCGGGCGTAGACGGCTTTGAAGTGTTGGAAACCATCCGCGCCGATCCGGAATTGGAAGATACCCGCATCATCGTCATCACCGCCAAGACCCTTAGCGCAGGAGAACGTCGCCGACTGGCCGGGCAGATTGAGCTCCTCCTGCAAAAAGGGTCCTTCTTGGACGACGACCTTTTGGAAGAGATCCTAACCACATTGGGCGACTAGCAACCGGGAGGGGATACATGCACATTCTCGTCACCGGAGGGGCGGGGTACATCGGCAGCATCGTCGCCGAAGAACTGATCCGCCAGGGGGAACGCGTCACCGTCTTGGACAATCTCTCCCAGGGCCACCGGGCCGCCGTCCATCCCCAAGCAGCCTTTGTCTACGGTGACCTTGCCGACCGCCGCCTGCTGGACGACCTATTCGCCTCCAACCACTTTGACGCGGTAATGCACTTTGCCTCCTACACCCTGGTCGGCGATTCAATGCAGCATCCTTTCAAATACCTGGGCGATAACGTCCGCAATGGATTGAACCTGCTGGAAACGATGGTCCGACACGGCGTCCGCCGCTTCATCCTCTCCTCCACCGCCAACCTTTTCGACCGGCCCCGGCGCATCCCCATTGACGAGACGGAAGAGATCGTGCCCGGCAGCCCCTACGGCGAATCCAAATTCATTCTGGAACGGGTCCTCCACTGGCTGGACCGCACCCAGGGGCTGCGTTACGCTGCGTTGCGCTACTTTAACGCCGCCGGAGCCAGCGCAGAGCGGGGCGAAGACCACAACCCGGAGACCCACCTCATCCCCCTGGTGCTACAGGTCGCCCTGGGGCGGCGGGAGCAGATCGCCATCTTTGGCAACGACTACCCCACCCGCGATGGAACCTGCGTCCGCGATTACATCCACGTCCTGGACCTGGCCCAGGCCCACATCCTGGCCCTCCACGCCCTGGACGACGGCAGCCGGACCTACAACCTGGGCAACGGTCAAGGCTATACCGTCCGCGAAGTCATCGAGACGGCCCGGCAGGTCACAGGCCATCCCATCCCGGCGGTGGACGCCCCCCGGCGGCCCGGCGACCCGGCGGAACTGGTCGCCAGCGCGGACAAAATCCGCCGCGAGCTGGGCTGGCAACCCCGCTACCCTTCCCTACGCGACATCGTGCAAAGCGCGTGGGATTGGCACCGGACACACCCCCAGGGATACGCTTGACAGATCGCCCCGGCTGCGGTAGACTGTTGTGGGGTCCTGATCGGATGTAGGCTTGACCGCAGATCCTCACAGAAACGCGCAGACACCGTTTTGCGAGCCTGTGGGAGGATGTAGCATCATTTGCTCAAAACCTGTAGGGAAGTAGCGCAGGCGGCCGATGCCGTTCTCAGCACCGGGAACCGACGCCACCTTCCCGCCGATGTTTGCGGCAACGCACGGGTAACAAGCCCCGCCGAGTTCTTGTCTTGGCCGACTGCCGGTTAAACGAGGGTTTGCACCTTGCGAATCGCCATCAACGCCTGGTTCTTGAATCGTCCCGATACGGGCAGCGGCCAGTACCTTCACGGTCTGCTAAGGGCCATGCCCGCCGTCGCAGCCCAGGATCGGTTCCTGCTGGTCGCCCCGCCGGACGCGGGCGCATTCCACGCGCCGGGGCTTCAGATTGAGCGTTGGCCCCTTCGCGCCCCGCGCCGGCAGAGCAACCTGGGTAAAGTGCTCTTTGAACAGATTGCCTTCCCCCGCATCTGCCGCCGCTGGGGCGCCGACGTGGCCCACGTACCCTACTGGGGTTCACCCCTGGTTCCGACCGTGCCCACCGTCGTCACCATCCATGACATCATCCCCCGCCTGCTTCCGGCCTACCGGGGCAGCTCCCCGGTCCGCCTGTACACCCACCTGGTATCCGCTTCGGCGCGGCGGGCACAGGCGGTGCTCACCGATTCACAAGCCTCCCGGCAAGACATCATCACCCACCTGGGCCTGCCGGAGGAACGGGTGCGGACCGTCTACCTGGGCGCGGACCCAAAGCTCGGCCCCCACCCCACACCGGAGGACCCGGCCATCCGCCGTCGCTACGGCCTACCCGACCGCTACGTCCTCTACCTGGCCGGACATGACGTGCGGAAAAATGTGGCCGCCCTGCTGCGGGCCTTTGCCGTCGTCGCCCGCGCCGATGACGACGTCGCCCTTGCCATCGGCGGCAAACTGCCCACCGGGAACGATCCCCTCTTTTTTGATCCGCGCCCCCTGACGGCGGAGCTGGGGTTGGAGGAACGGGTGCGTTTCATCGGTTGGGTGGAGGAAAGCCACAAAGCGGCCCTCTATCGCGGCGCGGCCTGCGCCGTCTTTGTTTCGCGCTACGAAGGATTCGGTCTGCCGGTGCTGGAGGCGTTGGCCTGCGGCGCACCGCTGGTCACCTCGGATGTCAGCTCCTTGCCGGAGCTTCTGGGCGATGCCGGGTTCGCCGTGGACCCCGATGATGAGCACGCCCTGGCCGGAGCGATCCTCTCCTGTCTGGTGGATGAGGACCTGGCCGCCGAGCTACGCCTCCGGGGGCCGCAACAGGCCGCCCGCTTCACCTGGCGGCGGACGGCAGAGGAAACCCTGGCAGTATATCGCTCGCTCCGGGCTTCGGCGTGACCCCCGGTGCGTCGCCGAGGAAGGCCCCGGAAAAGTAAAAAACCTTCGCGCCCTTTGCGTCTTGGCGGTTCAAAACCCGAACCGCGAAGGCGCAAAGGCCGCAAAGGAAAGAAAAAGAAAACCTTCGCGCCCTTCGCGTCTTGGCGGTTCAAAACCCGAACCGCGAAGGCGCAAAGGACGCAAAGGAAAGAAAAGTAAGAAAAACTTCGCGCCCTTCGCGTCTCGGCGGTTCAAAACCCGAACCGCAAAGGCAAAGCGGCCGGTCCGTCATTTCCGAGGATGGTGACGTGCGCGTCTTGATGGTATCCAAAGCCTGCGTGGTAGGCGTCTATCAGAAAAAGTTGGAGGAACTGGCCCGCCTGCCGGACCTGGAGCTGACCGTCGCCGTGCCTCCGGCCTGGCGCGACGAGCGGGGCGTCCTCCCCCTGGAACGCCGCTATACCGAAGGCTATGACCTGCGGGTGGAGCCGTTGGCCCTCAACGGCCATTTCCACCTGCACTTTTACCCCCGCCTGGGGCGGCTGATGCGCCGCCTGCGGCCCCACCTGGTCCACATAGACGAAGAACCCTACAACCTGGCCACCGCCCACGCCCTGTGGTTGGCCCGCCGGGTAGGGGCCAAGACCCTCTTTTTCTCCTGGCAAAACATCGCCCGCCGTTACCCACCGCCCTTTCGCTGGCTGGAACGCTACGTCCTGAGCCGCGCCGACCACGGCATCGTCGGCAACCGGGAAGCGGCAGAAGTATGGCGGTCCAAAGGCTACACCGGCCCCCTGACCGTCATCCCCCAATTCGGCGTAGACCCCACCACCTTTTGCCCTGCGCCCCGCCCGGCGGCGCAGCCCTTTACCGTCGGCTATGTGGGGCGGTTGGTGGAGGAAAAGGGCGTGGACCTGTTGCTGACGGCCCTGGCCGGATTAGAGGGGGATTGGCGGGCCAGCATCTTGGGCAGCGGCCCGGCCCGCGAGGCGTTGCAAGCCCAGGCCCAGGCCCTCGGCCTGGCCGGGCGCGTTGATTTTGAGGAATGGATCGCTTCGGACCGATTGCCGGACCACTACCGCCGCTTGGACGCGCTGGTGCTCCCTTCGCGGACACGGCCCAATTGGAAAGAACAGTTCGGGCGGGTGCTGGTGGAGGCAATGGCCTGCGGTGTGCCGGTTATCGGCTCCGATTCGGGCGAGATCCCCCACGTCATCGGTGACGCGGGCCTCATCTTCCCCGAAGATGAGGCCGACGCCCTTCGCGCCCACTTGAGCCGCCTGCTACACGACACCGATCTGCGGGCCGATCTGGCCCGGCGCGGGCGGGAACGGGTGTTGGCCCGCTACACCCAGGCCCAGATCGCCGCCCAGACCTACCGGGTCTACCGCAGATTGCTGCCCGGATAGGGCATGGGGCGGGTATACCCACGCATCCGCCTTCAACCCCTGGACGGCCGCAGGGCGCAAAAGCCTTCGGCCTTTCTTTGGCGTCCCTGCGGTTCAACTTCCCGGAACCGCAGAAAGCAAATCCTCGGCGAACTCGGCCTCTGCAGTGTGGAATCTTGGAAACGCACTTGCCCTGCCCGCCCGGCGATTTGTCAAAGCGGCGGCTTTGTGCTAAAATGGTGTCGGCTGTGGGGGATCGTCTAATGGCAGGACGGATGACTCTGGATCATCTAGTCGGGGTTCGAATCCCTGTCCCCCAGCCAAAAACGGGCCGGATGTCGGTTGACATCCGGCCCGTTCGCATAACCTCCTTTTAGGATAGATCTCCCAGCACGACCAGCGTTTCCCCCTGAGCAACATCCCGTTGCGGAGGACCGTGTATCCGCTCCACCACGGCAGAGCGAGGAGCACGCAGCTCCATTTTCATCTTCATAGATTCCATCACGGCGACTACCTGTCCTTCCTCCACCTGCTCGCCGACGGCAACCGGCAAAGCAAGCAACCGCCCCGGCAGGGGAGCGCACACGGCCAGGCAGGCATCCTCCCGGCCGGCACAGGCAACCGGTCGCCCCAGCTGCGGTCGCTGCAACTGCACCGTCACCGGGTAGATGCGGCCCTGAATCTCTACTTCATACCCTTCCCGGCCCCGATCTACAAAGAGAACGTAACCGCTCTCCCCCAGGTCTAGGGAATAGATGGGTAGCCCACCCACCTGCTCCAGGTCCACATACAGGGGCCGCCCGTTGACCCACACCAAGCGGTCGTGCTCTATCTCAATTTCATAGGCCCGTCCGGCAACCGTAACCGTGTACTTCACGCCATCACCTGCCGAAAGGAGCCGATCCCATCAGCCCTTCAACGCGGGCGACCGTCCGCCAGTGGGTGCTTTTGGGAGCAGGCGGTGGGTCCTGTTGTTGCACATGACGCCGATACTCGACCAATGTAGCGGCCAGGGCCGCGGCCAGAAAGGTATCTTCATCGGTCGCAGCCGCGACGGAACGCTGCGCCTCATGCCTTTCCGCTTTGAGCATGGTTCCCAGCGAAAACATCTGCTTTCCTCCTCCCCTGATAGGTTACCCAGAGACAAGCGCACTTGCGAATTCTCCCTGCGCCGAGAACGATACATGTGTTTTCGCCCCGCGGGGCAGGTCATCACAACGGAATGTTGCCGTGCTTCTTGGCCGGCAATGACGCCCGTTTGTTGAGAAGCAGCCGCAGGGCGGTGATGAGGCGAGGTCGGGTTTCGCGGGGGGCGATGACCGCGTCCAGATAGCCCCGCGCTGCTGCCACATAAGGGTTGGCAAACCGCTCCCGGTATTCGGCGATGAGGGTTGCCCGTAGGGCATCCGGGTCCTCGGCGGCGGCCAACTCTCGGCGATAGAGAACGTTGACCGCGCCCTCCGGCCCCATAACGGCGATCTCGGCCCCCGGCCAGGCCAGGTTTACGTCGCTGCGCAGGTGCTTGGAACTCATCACGATATAGGCCCCGCCATAGGCTTTGCGCGTGACCACGGCCAGCTTGGGCACGGTTGCCTCGGCGTAGGCAAAGAGCATCTTGGCCCCATGGCGGATGATGCCGCCGTGCTCCTGATCCACCCCCGGCAAAAAGCCGGGGGTGTCGGTCAGCGTCAGCAGGGGGATGTTGAAGCAATCGCAGAAGCGGATGAACCGTGCCCCTTTGTCGCTGGCGTTGATGTCCAAAACCCCGGCCAGGGCCTGGGGTTGCTGGGCGACAACACCCACCGGATAACCGTCGAGCCGGGCAAAGCCCACCAGCAGGTTGGGCGCAAAGTGGGCGTGGACTTCAAAAAAGTCGCCGTCGTCCACCACCGCCTTGATGACGCGGCGCATGTCGTAGGCCAGGTCGGGGGCGGGAGGGATGATCTCGTCCAGTTCCGGGGCCAAGCGGTCGGGGCTGTCGGTGGGTTCCCGACGGGGTGGGTCATCGGCGTTGTTGGCAGGCAGGAAGCTCAACAGCCGTCGGACCTCGGCCAGGGTTGTATCTTCATCGGGACAGACAAAGTGGGCGACTCCGCTCTTTTGGCCGTGAACCTCTGCGCCGCCCAGTTCCTCCGCCCCGATCTCTTCACGGGTGACGGCCTTGACCACTCCCGGCCCGGTGATGAACATGTTGCTCGTGCCCTGGGCCATGAACACAAAATCGGTGATGGCCGGGCTATAGACCGCGCCTCCGGCGCAAGGCCCCAGGATGACCGAGATCTGGGGAATGACACCGGAGGCGATGGTGTTGCGGTAAAAGATCTCGCCGTAAGCGGCCAGGGCGTCCACCCCTTCCTGGATGCGCGCCCCGCCCGAATCGTTGAGGCCGATGAGGGGCAGGCCGTTGCGCAGGGCCAGGTCTATCACTTTGCAGATCTTGCGCCCGTGAACGGCCCCCACCGAACCGCCCAAGACGGTGAAATCTTGGGCATAGACGCAGACCTCCCGCCCGTCGATCCGCCCCCAACCGGTCACGACGCTATCGCCCGGTTTGTCCGTCGGCCCATCCGCCTCTACACGACGGGCCAGGGTGTCTATTTCCTGGAACGTGCCGGGATCTAGCAGGATCTCCAATCGTTCACGGGCGGTGTACTTGCCCCTGGCGTGTTGACGGTCAATGCGTTTCTGCCCGCCGCCGCGGCGGGCTTGTGCTTCCAAAGCACGCAAACGTTCGACCGGATCGCTCATGGCCCGTGGTTGCGGTCATAAAAGATTTTGAACAGACGGGCATCCATCCGCCGCCACAGCCGCCGCCAGAAAGAACGCATCTGCGCCCAGCGGTAGCGTATGGTGCGCCAGAGGGTCATCCGCCGCGAAGGAGTGGGCGGCGGCAAAGGCAAGCTCCAGCGGATGACCGAAGCGGCCCAGGTCAGCCCTGCACCAAAGCCGACGCAGACGATGACATCCCCCCGCTTGATCAGGTCCTGTTCAATGGCCTCGCACAGGGCGATGGGAATCGAAGCGGCGGAGGTGTTGCCGTAGAATTTGAGGTTGGAAAACATCCGCTGGGGCGGGACGCCCAGGCCTTTGGCCGCCGATTGGAGGATGCGGTCGTTGGCCTGGTGGGGGATGAACAAGTGCACGTCTTCGATGCTCAGCCCTGCCTTTTCCAGCACCTGGCGGGTGGCTTCGGGCATGATGCGGGTGGCGAAGCGAAAGACCTGGCGTCCGTCCATGCGGGCGAAGTGGAGCCGGGCTTCCACCGTTTCTGCGCTGGCCGGTTGCGCGCTGCCTCCTGCGGGCAGGATCAACAGGTCACCGCCGGAGCCATCGGCCCCCAGGACGGAGGCCAAAATGCCTCCCGGTGCATCGCTGGCCTGCAGCACTACCGCCCCGGCCCCATCGCCAAAAAGGATACAGGTCCCCCGGTCGGTCCAATCTACAATGCGGGAAAGGGTCTCCGCGCCGACGATGAGGGCATTGCGGTACATGCCGGACATCAGCATCCCGGCGGCGACGCTCATGGCGTACACAAAGCCGGAGCAGCCGGCAGAAAGGTCAAAAGCGGCGGCCCGGTTCGCACCCAAGGCGTTTTGGAGCAAGCAAGCGGTGGCCGGGAAGGCGTGGTCGGGGGTGACGGTGGCGACGATCACCAGCTCCACGTGGGCGGGATCCATGTCGGCCACGTCCAACGCAGCCTGTGCCGCTTGCAGAGCCAGGGTAAAGGTCGTTTCGCCCTCCCCCGCAATGCGGCGTTCGGCGATGCCGGTCCGTTTCCGGATCCACTCGTCGGAGGTATCTACCAGCGCAGCCAGGTCGTCATTGGTCAGCACGCGCTCGGGGATGGCCTTGCCCCAACCCACGATGTGGGCGCGGAGTTGGGGTCCATCGCGGCGATGGGCCAACGGGCGCTATTCCTCCCAGCGTTTGAACAACAGGGTGGCGTTGTGACCGCCAAAGCCAAAAGAGTTGGACAGAACCGTGCGGGGCCGCACTTCGCGGGCCACATTGGGCACATAGTCCAGGTCGCATTCGGGATCGGGATATTCGTAGTTGATGGTCGGATGCACGATGCCGGTCTCCAGGGTTTTGACACAGGCAACGGCCTCCACCGCCCCGGCGGCGCCCATCAGGTGGCCGATCATCGACTTGGTGGAGCTAACGGGCACTTTGTAGGCATAGTCGCCAAAGACGGTGCGGATGGCCCGCGTTTCGATGGGATCGTTGAGGGGCGTGCTGGTCCCGTGGGCATTGATGTATTCAACCTCTTCCGGTAGAAGGCCGGCATCCTCCAGGGCAAGGCGCATGGAAAGGGCTGCACCGGCCCCTTCGGTATCGGGTGCGGTGATATGGAAGGCATCGCAACTGACGCCATAGCCGACCAGCTCGGCGTAAATGCGTGCCCCGCGCTTCTGGGCGTGTTCCAGGCTCTCCAGGATCAGGATTCCGGCCCCTTCACCGACCACAAAGCCGTCGCGCTTGGCGTCGAAGGGGCGGCTGGCCTTTTCCGGTTCGTCGTTACGGCGGGAAACGGCCCGCATGTTGCTCAGAGCAGCCAGGGTAACGGGGTGCATGGCCGTCTCTGCCCCACCGCAAATCATGACATCGGCGACGCCGTGGCGGATGCGTTCCGCGCCTTCACCGATGGCATTGTTGCCTGTAGCGCAGGCCGAGGAGACGGAGAGGGCCGGTCCGTGGATGCCGTATTCTATGGCCACTTCGCCTGCTCCGGCGTTGGGCATCATCATCGGGATCATCAACGCGCTCACCCGCCGAGGCCCCCGCGAGTACAGCACATCCAGGTTGTCCAGCAAGGTCTCGACGCCACCGATGCCTGTGCCGATGATGACTCCTACGTTGCGGTTATTGCCGTTCTGCCGGAATTTCAATCCGGCATCGTTGACGGCCTCATGGGCAGCGACCAATACCATCTGGATAAAGCGGTTGGTCCGCTTGGCCCGCTTGCGCCCCAACAGGGCAACCGGGTCAAAGTCTTTGACCTCGGCAGCAATGCGCACATCCTGGTCAGAGGCGTCAAAGGCCGTCACCGGGCCTACACCCGACCGCCCTTCGATCAACCCTTGCCAAAAGGTGGGAACATCGTTGCCCAAGGGGGTCACGGCCCCCAGACCGGTGATGACCACTCGCTTCCGCATGTTTCCTCCCTTACCAGTCAGAAACGCTCGGCGCCCCATGGATAGGAGCATGGACTTTTCCGGTTCATAAAACACCAAGGGGTCCCAAAAGATGCGCTTTGGAATGTAAAGGTGGAAGGAAGTCACCGATCTCCGGCCCACCGCCGACGTCTCGCGCGGGGGCAACGGCGGCTCAGATCGCCTGCGCGGGCGGGCGGCCAACGGTCGGCGGGTGCGGTTTCAACCGCCATTTTTTGCGAGTCTGCAATGGAGGAGGATGCGGGTTCGACGGTGCCGGGTCATACCGCGCGGCGAATGGCTTCTGCCAAGCGGCGTGCCCGTTGGGGAGCATCGCCTATGTAGTTTCGCACGTTGAGGATTTCCCGCACGCGGGGGGCAGATAGGTAGGTCAAGATGGCAGCATCGGCGGCCAGCCGGTCGGCCAGGGGGTTCGGCTCCCCTCGTTGGAGGGCCTCCCAAGCGGCCAGGCTGTGCTGCCGGATGACCTGATGCATTGCTTGGCGGTCCGCACCGGCTTTGACCAACTCCATCAACAACGGTTCGGTGGCGGCAAAAGGGCCGTAGGTTATCAGATTGCGCTCCGTTGCCTCGGCGCGGATGACCAACCCCTCTACGATGCGATGGGCACGGCGCAACGCCTCATCGGCCAAGAGGAAGGCTTGGGGCAAGAGCAGACGCCGGTTGCCCGAATCGTCCAGGGTGCGCTCCAAAAGGGAATGGGCTGCGTTGTCCCAGGCGACGCGGGGCAGGGTAGCCAACAGGCGGGTTAGGCTATCCAGGTTCTCGGCGTTGATGGGATTGCGCTTGAAGGGCATGGCGGAGGAACCGATCTGTCGGCGGCCAAAGGGTTCGCTCCATTCGTCGAAAGGTTGGGCCTGTAAAAGGCGCAGGTCAAAGGCCAGTTTGTAGAGGGAAGCTCCCAATCCCGCCAGGGCGCTGACTACCAGCCAGTCCTGCTTGCGAGGGTAGGTTTGGGTGGCGACGGGAAATGCTTTCAGTCCCAGACGCTCCAGGACCAACGTCTCCAGGGTGGCAGCTTCGGCCCCCGTGGAAGCCAGCAGTTGGGCATAGGAAGCCGATGTGCCCACCGCGCCTTTGAACCCTTTGCCCCGCAGGTTGGACCGGACCCGGTGCAATTCCTCCCAATCGGTCAACAGGTCTTGGCCGTACTGGGCCAGCCGGTAGCCGACCGTCGTCGGTTCGGCAGGCTGAAGGTGAGTCCAAGCCATACATACCCGGTCGGCATAGGCTTCAATGCGCTCGGCGAGGGTGCGCAAGAGGACGGCGAGCCGTTCTAGGATCAGGTCCAGGGCCTGTTGCTGGCGTAGGATGTCGGCGTTGTCCTCAATGTCCGCGCTGGTGGCCCCCAAGTGGATGATGCCCCCACCGACGGGACATTGCTCGGCAAAGGTTTTGATCTCGGCCATCAGATCATGTTTGATCTCGGCCTCAATCCGATGGGCGCGGGCTACATCTACCTCGTCGGCATGGGCACGGAGGTCGGCAGCCTGCTCTTCCGTGATCAAGCCCAGGTCGGCTTGGGCTTCGGCCAGGGCGACCCAGATGCGGCGGTAAAGGCGACGTTTGTGCTCTTCGCTCCATAGGCGGCGCATCTCCGGGCTGCCGTAACGCCATGTCAGCGGGGAAAGATAGGTTCCATAGCCAAAGGCCTCTCCGGTGTCGCTCATCCGTAGACCTCCGGTCGGCGGTCGGCGAGAAAGTCAAAAAGGCGGCGGGTGCGCTCCACTTCCTCCAGGTTCAGGGTGGCAAAGAGGAGGCCCGGTCCGCTCCCCCCCTCCACCAGCACCCGTGCCCAGGGGTCCACCGCCGCCGAATGCCCGCCATAGTCGGCGTCTTGATCCGCACCGACGCGGTTGCAGCCGACGACGAAAAATTGGTTTTCCACGGCCCGTGCCCGGAGGAGCAGCCGCCAGTGTTCAACGCGGCGGGTGGGCCATTCGGCAGGGATGAGGACCAAAACCGCACCGGCATCGGCGTAACGCCGCCACATTTCGGGGAAGCGTAGGTCGTAGCAGATGGCCAATGCGGTCCGGCCCCACGGCAGGTCAAAGGTGGGCAAAGTATCGCCGGCGGACATGTATTCTGCTTCGCCAAAGGGTTTCCACAGGTGCACCTTGCGATAGGAACCGCACAGGGTCCCATCGGGGCCGTAGAGGGCGGCAGTGTTGAAGGGCCGCCCTTCCGGATTGGCCTCCAAAGCAGAGCCGACGATGTACAGATGGTATCGGCGGGCCAGGCCTGCCATTTCGCCAAAGTCACCCTCATCCAGTGGGGCAGCATAGGTGTCACTGCGGACCAGGTCGTAGCCGGTCGTCCACAATTCCGGCAAGATCAGCAGATCGGCTCCTTTATCCGCCGCCTCGGCGGCCAGGATGTGGGCCGTTGCCAGATTTTCTTCTCGTCGGCCCAGGGCGATCTCCATCTGGGCCAGGGCTACGGTGATCTCCATCGTTCGCTCCCATTCTAGCACGGTCGCCCCGCACAGGCACAGGTGAGCCGTGAGATCAGGAAATTTTCATCACAACATCGTTGATGACGTTGGCCGCCTCATCCCCCCGGTCGGCACAATTGCTCAGATGGCGATAGATTTCGCGCAGTTTGAGCATCTCCATAATGCGGTGGATGTCATCAGGCCCGGAAAACAGTTCGGACACGGCCTCCCGGTAGATGCTCTCCACCTGGTTCTCCAGGGCTTTGGCCTTGGTCGCATGTTTGCTGGCAGCGTGGGGATCTGTCTTGAGGATGAGCATGGCCTGATGGATCTCCTCGGCGGCGTCCTGGAGCACGGCGACCAGTTTGCGCAAATAGTCGTTCGGCTCCACGTCCAGGACTTCCATCTCGTCCACGGTGGCGTAAGCGTAGTCCATTATGTCATCAATGGCCCGTGATAAGGCAAAGATGTCCTCCCGGTCCATGGGGGTCACGAAAGTCCGGTTCAGGTCGTCAATGAGGATGCGTCGTACTTCATCGGCATCCTTTTCTGCTTGACGCACGGCAGCAGCATGTTTGGCCGACCGTTTTTTCATATAGGCTTCCAGGGCGTTCATGCCCCGCAGGGTGATCTCGGTCTGTTGGATCAGCGATTGTAGGAATTTATCGGGGTGGCGTCTGAACAGAGTGCGCAGTCCCAACGTCTTCCTCCCTAAAAGGTTTGTGAACGGCGCCACACGGCGCAGCCCACGATCTTGCCC
The DNA here is from genome assembly GCA_964593865.1 of uncultured Anaerolineaceae bacterium. Taxonomy (GTDB): domain Bacteria; phylum Chloroflexota; class Anaerolineae; order JAAYZQ01; family JAAYZQ01; genus CAZQKE01. The sequence continues at coordinate 62,911 of CAZQKE010000093.1, forward strand.
CCATCCCAGGCCGCCGCGCTCCCCTTTGTCGGGGGTAGGCCGGGAGGAGCGCGGGAGTTATTCCGGCGTCACGTAGGCGGCGGTGATGCCCCCGTCCACCACAAATTCCGTGCCGGTAACGTAAGACGATTCATCGGAAGCCAAGTAGAGGGCAGCATAGGCCATCTCCCGCGCCAGGCCGAAACGCCCCATGGGGATATGGACCAACCGCCGTTGCTTTTTCTCTTCGGTATCCAGGAATTTCATCAGCAATTCGGTATGTAGAGGACCGGGGCAAAGGGCATTGACGCGGATGTTTTCGCGGGCGTGGACGACGGCCAACTCCCGCGTCAGGGCCAGGACACCGCCCTTGCTGGCCGTGTAGGCCACCTGGGGGGTCGCCGCCCCCATCAGGGCGACAAAGGAGGCGGTGTTGATGATTGAGCCGCCTCCGGCGCGGCGCAAAGCGGGGATGCCGTACTTGCACCCCAAGAACACGCCCTTGAGGTTGACGTTCATGGTCAGATCCCACACCTCTTCCGATGTGTTCACGGCATCGCCATCTGCGCTGTGCATGATGCCCGCGTTGTTGAACAGGATGTCAAGCCGACCGTACTGCTCTTCGGCAGCACGGACCATCTTTTCACAGTCGGCGGCCTGGGAAACGTCGGCGTGGACGTAGATGGCCTCGCCACCTTGCTCACGGATAAGGGCAACGGTTTCTTCCCCGGCCCGGTCGTTGATGTCTACGGCGACGATCTTGGCTCCTTCGGCGGCAAAAAGCAAGGCGGTCTCGCGACCAATGCCGCTGGCCGCGCCGGTAATCAAGGCTACTTTGTCCTTCAGTCTCATGATCGGCTCCTATTTCTGTATGTTGTGTGAGTCCGCCGGGAAGCAAAATCTCGCTTCTCGGCTCACGAATCCTTCAGACCGCCCCGCCCGGTGCGTCATGTGTTGCAGCCGGGCAGGACCAGGTGGTCGATCCAGTTGCGCAGCTCCTGCTCGCGGATGGCGGGGTCCAGGATGTCATCACCAACCCCCAGCTCCTGCCGCAGTTCCGCCGAATCGGGATTTTGGTGCAGGGCACGCATCTTGGCAGCATACGCACGTACATCCTCCTCGGTTCGGAAGAACCCTTCGCGGACCAGAGGAGCGGCGCGGGCGGCGATCAGGCGGGCCATTTCGTAGAGGTTGTATTCGGGGTGGTATTGGGTGGCCCAAAAGACGCCGTTGCCGTGCCGTACCTCCAACGCTTGGACGTGGGTATGTTCGTTGGTGGCCAACAGGGTGGCCCCTTCCGGCAAGCGCGTCACCTCGTCCAGGTGCATGATAAAGCCGTCGTAGCGATCCGGTTTGCCGGCCAACAGCAGAGATCTGCGCCCTGCCTCGGTGCGGCGGATGTCGCGGGCGATGCCCCACTCACGGCCTTTGGGATTTTTGCGCACCTCACCCCCGGCGGCGACGGCGGCCATCTGAATCCCCCAGCAGCTCCCATAGCAAGGCACACCGGCTTCGTAGATGGCCTTTGCCAAGGCGATCTGGCGGGTAACGCGGGGGTCGTCATGGTAGATGGTCAGGTCGGAACCGGTCCAGATGTAGCCATCGTAAGAGCGGAGGTTGGCCCCGGTGGGCAAGGAGGTATCGGGATCGGCGATGAACAGTACATCTACCGTAGCTTGGGGCGTGTAGCGTCGCAGAAAATCGGCGTACAGGTCGTGAGGGTGGCCTACATCAGAGCGGTCAAAGTTCTCGCGGCTGGTGCGGGGGTAACAGTTCAGAATGCAAATGGCAAGTTTTGCGTTGACAACCATAGTCCGTTCCTTTTCATGTGGCGTTTTGAGCGGCCGTCGGTCGCCGCTTTCCTTTCCGATTATACCCCCATTCCGCCGCTTCGTCAACGCCGGTGCGCAGGATGGGCCGGGGAGGAGCCGGGGCATGAAGTCGTTCATCATCCCCGCAGAGGGTTTGCCGCAGAGACGCCGAGGGGGCGGAAGGAAGCCAACCGTTCTCCCCGACGCATTTGAATCTGGTGAATGCACCACCTTCGCCTTTTTGACCCCGGCGGGTTTTTCACGTATACTGGGCTTGGCAGTGGCGACCCCAGTCGCCCAAGTCCGGAGACTTGGATGCATTCGCGCCAAACTCGCGGACGGCTTGCAATTTTCTGGAAACGTCTTGAAGGATGCACAACACGGGGTATTTGAGCAAAATCGGGGTGAACCATCGGCAGATTTGCCTGACCGGCCTGCTGGTGCTGATTTTTGTGCTGACCGGCTGCTACGCAGCACCAACGCCAACACCCACCTCCGCGCCGACCACTCCACCGCCGACGACTACGCCTCGCCCTACCGTCGCCCCCTCTCCCACGCCCACTTTTACCCCCGCGCCGACCGCAACGCCCACCGTGCCCCCCACCGCCACGCCGACGCCGACTCCTCTGCCCGGCGCAGCCCTCATCGCCTTTGAAACCTACCGCGACGGCAACGCCGAAATCTACCTTCTGGATACCGAAACGGGCGAGACGGTCAACCTTTCCCGCCATCCTGCCGACGACCGTGCCCCCGCCTGGCGACCCGACGGCGGAGCCATCGCCTTTGAATCCCACCGCGACGGCAACTGGGAAATCTACATCCTGGACCTACGCAGCGGCGGGCTGACCCGCCTGACCGATCACCCTGCCTACGACGGCGCACCGAGCTGGAGTCCCGACGGCTCCCGTATCGCCTTTGAAACCTACCGCGACGGCAACCTGGAAATTTATGTCATGCCCGCAACGGGCGGCGAGCCGCGCCGCCTGACCGACGACCCGGCGGGCGATTACGGCCCAAAGTGGAGTCCCGACGGTTCCCAGATCGCCTTCACCTCCTGGCGGGAGGGGAACAAGGCGGTTTATGTCATCCCCGCCGAGGGCGGCGAGCCGCGCCGCCTGACCGAAGGCACAGCCGATGACGAGAACCCCACCTGGGCGAAAGACGGCGCGGCCCTGGCCTTTGTCTCCTGGCGGGATGTGGACCCAACGACCGGCAACCGCAATGCCGAAATCTACCTCCGCCGAGGCGCAGAGAACACCCCGGAGCGACTGACCGACAACCCCTGGCCCGATCTTGATCCGGCTTACGACGCCAAAGGCCGCCTGGTGTGGGCCGCTTACGACCCCGGCCCGCCCTTTGAAACCTACGATCCATACCGTCCCGGTCATTACCACCTCTACCGCCTGGGCAAAAGCGGTCCGGAACGCCTGACCGACGGTGACCGGGACGACCGCCGTCCCGCTCCCGCCCCGGCGCAAGTCGTCTCCCTGGCAGGCTTGGCCGATCGGTTGCCTCCGGAGCCTCCCCCGCCGCCTCCCGACCCCACCCTGGAACCGGGGAAATTGGCGGCCATCGTCCAGGTCCCCAGCATCCTGGTCGGCTACAGTGGGCAGCCGATCCAGGTCAACGAACTGGTGGCCCCCTCCCTGGTCGCCTGGCAACAAGACGTGCAGGAGGCCAGCGGCTGGGATTTCCTGGCCGAAACCCTCGGCTCCTGGCGCAACATTGACCAGGTCCGCAAGCGCAAGATGTACGCCTACGACTATGGCTACCTGAGCTGGCACAAGGCAGGCCGCGCCCTGGACTTGGCCCTGGAATACAAAGTGGACGGCGTGGATCAGATGCTCCTCGTCCGTGAGGACCTGGGGGAACAGACCTATTGGCGGATGTACTTGCGGGCCGCCAAGCAGGACGGTTCCCAGGGAGAGCCGCTCAAAGAAAACCCCTGGCGGTTCTGGTGGCACATCGTCCCCGAAGCCGAGCCGGAAGCCTACGCCGCCGGAGGCAAGCGGCTGCCCATCCCCGGCGGCTATTACGTGGATGTGACCGCCCTGGCCTGGCGCCACGGCTGGCATCGCATCGCCTCCTACCAGATCGCGGGCGATTACCACTGGCATGTGGACAGCAACGGCACCGAATACTGGCACTATGAGCGCACCGACGGCCTGACCTGGTGGCAGGCCATGCAGCAGATCTACCCCCCGGAAACGCTGGAACGGTACGTCGGCTGGGAAGCCTGTCGGGACAAAGCCCAAAGTGAGGAGATGATGCGCAGCAAAGGCATCCCCACCCCTACACCGTAGCTCACGGTTTGCCAGGCGAAACCAATTGTGCTACAATTTCCCCAAAGTAGGGGGCGAAAACCATGGAAGACGCAACTACCCTGGCACGCCAAATCTATGAGCAGGCTTTGGATCTACCAACGGTGAAATTGCGCGATCTGCGCACATACCTTGAACTCCTGCGATTAAGCCGCGATCACCCGCCACCCCAGGCACGTCCGTCCCAAGACCCTGCCGAGCAGGCTTGGACAGATGACGGATACCAACAAGACGCCCGCTTGGCTCGATGGCAAGCCTGGCTGGCGGCCAGCAACGAACTGGCGGAGCGGATCATGGCCCGCCGCCAGGGGCATCCTCTGGAAATAGACATCCTATGGCAAGCAGCCAGAACAGACCTGGAAGGGCGTGATGAGCAGCTACCGGATCATTGACGCCAGCTTTGCCCTATGGCTACTGCTGCCCGGTCCATACCAGGAAGAATGCCAGTCACTGGTCACACGCTGGCAGATGAAGAAAAGGCAGCTGTGTGCCCCCACATTGTGGATCTATGAAATCACATCTGCTTTGAGCAAGGGTGTTTACCTGGGGCAGATTGATCGCAGTGAAGGGCAACAAGCTTTGACCTTGGCGCAACAGCTTGGTGTGCAGATCTTTCCTCCCGACGGACTCCAAACCAAACTAGCCTTCGACTGGACGATGAAATTGCAGCGTGCCAGTGCCTATGACAGTTTCTACTTGGCTCTAGCCCAGACGCTGCGTGGCGAGCTGTGGACTGCCGATAAACGGCTGACCAACGCCGTCAATGCCCCCTGGATTCGTTTGATCCCCGATGCCTTCTAGGCGTGCAACTTTTCCCCTTGCCGCGTGTAATACCAATCAGGGGGACGATGCACGCGGCGCAAGACGCCTCAGAACAAAATCTGATAGAACGCACCCTGGCCGGTGATGATGCCGCCTTTGGGCAATTGGTCGAAGCGCACCAACGGGCGGTGTTCAACGTCGCCTACCGTCTCCTGGGCAACCGCCAAGAGGCCCAGGATGTAGCCCAGGAGACCTTTTGGCGGGCCTACCGCGCCCTGGACCGCTTTGACCGGAGCCGTCCCCTGGCGCCCTGGCTGTACCGCATCGCCGCCAACCTGAGCCTGAACCGTTTGCGCGACGGCCCGCCGCCGACGGTCAGCCTGGATGCGCCGGCTCCCGACCGGCCAAGCCATGCTGCGCCGCGCCAGATCGCCGATCCCGACGGCGGGCCGGTGGCCCATCTGCTTCGGGCCGAGGCTCAGGCCCGCATCCGGGAGGCAATCTTGGCCCTGCCGCCCGATGACCGCGTTGTGATTGAGCTGCGGCACTTTCAGGGCCTATCCTATGCCGAGATCGCCGCCGCGACCCGGACCACGCTGAGTAGCGTCAAGAGCCGCCTCTTTCGGGCGCGGCGCAAGCTACAAAGCCAACTGGCCGACCTCGTGGAGTGAGAAGATGAACTGCGTGGGAGACGAAGAGCGGATCAACCGCTACCTGGACGACGAACTGCCCCCGGCGGAGCGGGCGCAGTTTGAGGCGCACCTGGCCGATTGTCCGGCCTGCCAACGTGCCCTGGCCCGCCAACGCGCCCTGTTCGTCCTGTTGGGCAGCCTGGCAGAAGAACCCGCCCCCGCCGACCTGTACGACGCGGTCCTGGCCGGGCTGCCCCACCGACGGGCCGCCTTGCCGGTCCGCCGGGTGCTCGCCGCCCAGGTGGCGGCGACGGCGGCCCTCCTGGTCCTGGCCTGGCCCACCCTGCAACAAGCTTACACCACCTTGGCCGCCCGCCTCCCCGCCGGTTGGCTGGCCGCCCTGGCCGTGGAAGTGTGGACCCGGTTGCAAGAAATCCCAACCAGGCTCCGCTCCGCGCTGACGGTGGATGTAGACCTCCCCCTGCACCCAAGCCTGGGCCTCACTTGGGGCCAGGCAGCCCTCATTGCAGCCGTACTGCTCGGACTCTGGTTGCTGAGCAACCGTCTTTTGCTCGGCGGACGCAAACAAAGAGGAGGAACGGTATGAACGACATGACGAATCGCCGGTGGATCGGTCTTGCGGCCCTCATCCTGATCCTGGCCCTGGGCCTGGCCGCTTCCCAGACCGAGTTTGCCCAGGGAGCAGCCGGGCTTTTGGCCTTGCTCCTGATGGGTGTGGGGTTGATCGCCCTGCTCTTGACCGTCGCCGCCCTGTGGCCCGGCTTCACACAACGGGCGCGGCTCGGCCTGGAAGACGCACCGGGCAAGACTTTTCTCATCGGTCTGGTCAACTATCTCTTCGTGGGAACCATCGCCCTGGTGCTGTTGAACCTGGGACCGTTGGCCGTCGTCGGGTTGGCCCTGGGAGGAGTCTTGTTGTTGGGTACGGTGTTGGGGTTGCCCGCCGTGGCAGCTCTGGTCGGCGGGCGGCTCTACCGCCTCCGTCGGAGGGAAGCGACTCCCTGGGATGAGATCGTCGCCGGGGGGACGGCCCTCTTTCTGAGCAGCCTGCTGCCGGTCGCCGGATGGGTCTTTGTCCTGCCTGCCCTCGCCCTATGGAGCTTTGGCACGGCGGCGATGACCATCGCCGCCCGCCGTCCGGCAGCAGCCGTTGCCGATTAAAAAAATCTGCTCCGTCGGGCGATCCGACGGAGCAGATGCGATCTGCGGTCTGTTTGGGGCACAACTCCTCTCCCCACACACCCGGAATGCCTGCTCAACCTCCAACGTGCCCGACAAAGATCAGGGCCGTCACCAGGCGGATGACGCCCAATGCGCCCAAAGCCACTCCCCAACCCACGTAGCCGGTGAGCAACACCACGGGGACGGCATACACCCCGGCAAAGGAGACATAGAGCAGGTTTAGCCCCAACACAACGCCCCGGTTCTCCGTCCGCTCTATGAGCAGGCGGCGCATGGTGAACACCATCATCGGGATTTCGGCCAGGGAAAAGAGTCCCAACGTTAGGGCCGTCAAAAGGGCGATAGACGGGTAGGGCAGCAGCGGCCTGACGATGCCGCTTTGCACCAACCAGATGCCGACGGCCAAGAGCAGGAAACAGATCAACAAACCGCCTGCTCCACCGAACAAGAGGTTCCGCTGAAAACGATCCATCGGACGAACCGGAGCGACTGCGACTAATCCCGGAAGAATTCGACGACCTCTTCGGCAGCCTCTTCCTCCATGATCTCAATGAAGCTGATCCGATGCCAGGGAAAGATGAATGAGGTCGCCCCCTCGGTGACATAGTGCAGCGGACGACCGTCGCGGCGGCGGGGATTGGTGAAGGTCAAGGTCTGATGGGTCGGATCGGGGATCTCCTCAATTTCGGCCACGATGGGGTCTTCGTTTTGCAAATGGATAATGACCTCAATGGACATTGCTCTCCTCTTATTTCAAATGGACGGTCAAGATCAGTTTCCCCAACTGGACCTGATCGCCGTCGCGGAGGGGGTAGGGAAGCTCCGGGACCAAGCGGGTGGCATTCAGGAATGTGCCGTTCAGGCTGTTCATATCCTCAATGAATACCTGTCCTTCGCGCTGAGAAATGCGGGCGTGTCGTCGCGAGACGCCCTTGTCGATTCCCCCCTCACGGCTCAGGTCAATGTCGGGAAAGATGGCACGGTTCGGGTCCAAGCGGCCTAGAATGATCTCTTTGGAAAGGGGAAGCTCAATGCTGCTCCCCCCTTCAATGACCAGCTTGAGCGTTTTGAAAGGGCCGCCATCCGGCTTGCTCTCCTCCTCCTCGGCAAGCGGATCGGTTGCCTGGCTGTTGCCGGGGGAAAGGTAAGAGCCACATTCCTCGCAGAAGAGGGTGTTTTCTGGATAGACGCTGTGGCAAAAGGGACATTTGATCATAGTCGTACCTCTTTGGGCAGAATGCGCAGCCCTCGTGTCCCGTAGCGGATCTTTTTCCGCCCCTCAGAAGAAAGGGAGCCGGTGTGCGCCAACCGTCCCGCCTCCAGGAGGGCGGCGCGGGCCAGTTCCGCCTCGCCGATGTCCAGCAGCCGGGTGGCCATCGTCTTGAGCCGTTTGACCGCCGCTTCGATCTGACCCACTTCAATTTCGCGCATCACCCGTTCCTGCATCTTGAAGATGGTCAGTTTCCCCATGGCCGAGACGATGTCGGGCGGAACGGGAGGCCGTTCTTTCAATTGGGTTACGAACTCAACGTCAACCGTTTTCTGGGCACGCACCGGCTGCTGCCCGAGGGCAGGGACGATGCCCTCCACGGCAACACGGAGCAAACGGTGGACGCCGGGGGTGTAGCTCCCCACCAGCAGTTCCACGATGATCGCTTGGGGCTTTTGGGCCTCCAGGGTTCCCAGAGCAACGGTGTCATCCTGGGGAAAGATCTGGTTGATGTGAGGAGCAACGCGAAAGATCTCTTTCAGCGAGACATGCTGCCCCCGGTGGAAGGTGAGGGTCAGGTTGCGGGCAAAGGTGCTGCCCATTCCCTGAATTTGATCGCGGAAGACGCGGGCGATCTTGGCCGTGGAATCAATATAGATGGACGAACCCTGGGCATGGCTAAGGCGGGCGATCTCGTCCAAGAGTTCATCGTTCCAGTCGGAGCCGATGCCCATCGTCGTAATGGGAATGCCTTCCCGTCCGGCACGGCGGGCGGCTTGTAGGCAGGCATCCTCATCACCATAGGTTTGTCCATCGGTGAGCAGGATCAGGTGATTGACGTAATCATCCGATTTCCACCGTTCCACCTGCTGCAACCCCATGTTCAATCCCTGAAAGATCTCGGTCCCTCCGCCGCTGCGAATGCTGTTGATGGCCGAGCGGGCAGCATTTTTGTCTATGTTGCGGCGGCCCGGCAAGACCAACTGCGCCCGGTCGCTAAAGGTGACGATGGACAGGATGTCCTCCGGCGTCATCTGGTCCACGATGTAGCGGGCTGCCTCTTTGACCTGGTGCAGTCTGGCCCCTTTCATGGAGGTGCTCCGATCCAGCACCAGGCATAGGTTCATCGGCATCCGCTTGGTTTCAACTTCGCTGGAGGCCAACAGCTCAACCAAGACGTACAGAACCTGGGATTCGCCCAAGCAGAGCAACCGGTCCTGGCTGGGCGTCACCCGCAAGATCAAAGGGGCAGGGCGGTCCAGCCCTTGCTGCCTGCGCCAGGCGTCGTATGCCTCGCGCTGCAAGGGGTCTATGAGTATTTCATACGCTTCCTGGACTTCGCGGAACCGTTCCAGGGACCCTGTAACGTTGCTAACGTCTGGATGGTAACGGCGGGCCAGTTGGCGGTAGGCCCGCTTGATGGTCCGCTCGTCCGCGTCGCTGGGGATGCCCAGGATGGCATAGTAATCGCGCTCAAATTCCATGGTTCTGCTCGGCGTCTACCGAAGCCGGTTCTTCCGGCAAAGGCCATTCCCAGGCTACCACAATGACCGAGATGTTATCATCACTGCCCAGTTCGTTAGCCCGGTTGACCAATTCCTGGCAAGCACAGTGGGGGCTGCTTGCTTCTTCTATGATGGTGGCCATCTCCGCTTCCGACACCGTGCTCCACAGCCCATCGCAACAGAGCAACAGGTACTGGCCCTTTTTGAAGCTGTGATAGGTCACATCGGGTTGGACCGTTTTGCCCTGACCGACGGCCTTGTAAAGGATGTGCCGTTGGGCATCCACCTCTTCGGCGGTGGCCTGGCCCATCTCCACCAACCTGGCGGCGACCGAATGGTCCTTCGTCAGAGGACGAAGGCTTCCCCGCTGCCCCAAGTACGCCCGGCTATCGCCCACATGGGCCAGGTAGACGCTGTCGCCCAGCAAAAGGGCCATCGTCAAAGTCGCCCCTGCTTCCGGCAGGCGGCGGAGCACGGCATCGTGGGCCAAGTGGACGCCGGTTTCAAGGACCTGATGGATCGGCGGGCGGTCTCCGCTCTCTTCCGCACTCAATATGGGAAGGCACACCTGCCGAATGACATAGCCTGCTGCGACCCGCGTCACCAGCGCGCTGGCCTCTGCCCCGTGCCGATGCCCCCCCATTCCATCGGCCAGAACAAAGAGGCCGATGGGCCAGGGCAACTGCCCTTCGGCCAGGAAGGTGAAGTGCCAAGCCAACACCGAATCCTCGTTACGTCGGCGGACCTGCCCTTGCGAGGAGGCCAAGCCGACATACAGACTGCGCGGACAAGGCTCTTGGGCCGTCTGTGGTTCGCTTGCCATTGCGATTGTTTCCATAATGCTTCCTTGAGTCACAAGCTATCCACGGATTAGGCACGAGTTCAAAGCGGCAGATTCGGACCTTCTGCCCGGCGCGGCCTGCGGCGCAAGCGGTATGCCGCCGAAATCGCATCGGGCAGGCCGCCGGCCGACCGCCCGTCTGCGCGGATGCTCGGTCGCAGGCCCAAAAGGACGCTTTCGGTCGCACCCTCCGGAAATCTCCAACCCCGGCGGTGAGCCGGGATCGCTCCGGCCCTGTTGGGATCGGGGTTGGGAGGGCAAATCTCCGACGCCGAAATCATGCCGTGTATCCCGCCTCATTGCACGGGCAAGGCATAGACCTTGTGATCGGTTGAGCCGACATAGACCGTGTCATCGTAAACCAACGGCGACGATGGGACAGGCCCTCCCGTTGCATAACGCCAGATCATGGTTCCACGACGGGCATCTACGGCATGGATGGCGTGATCGTTGGAGCCGACAAACACCATATCGCCGGCAACGGCCGGGGAGGAGGTCACGGCCCCTTCCGTCTCATATTGCCAGCGTTTGCGTCCCGAATCGGCCTCCACGGCGTAGAGGCATTTGTCGGCGGAACCTACGAAAACCGTGCCTTCCCATACGCGCGGCGAGGAGAACACATATCCTTTGGTGCGGAACCGCCAGACGGGCCACCCGGAGCGGGCATTCAGGCCGTAAAGGTGTCCGTCGGCGGAGCCGACAAACACCAGGTCCTCTTCAACGGCCGGGGAGGAGGTCACACGGCGGTGGGTATCATATTTCCAACGGATCTTGGCCCCTCGCATTTCCAGGGCATAGATGTAACCATCGTCGGAGCCGACAAAGATGACCTCTTCCACCGGCAAGGGTGTGGAACGGATGGGACCGGCGGTTTGGAATTTCCAAAGCAGGCGGCCCGATTGGGTGTTGACGGCATAGAGGCAACCGTCATCGGAGCCGATAAATGCATAACCGTAGGCCACCCGCGCCGAAGAGCGGATCGGCCCTTCGGTGGCGAATTTCCAAAGCATGTGCCCCGTGCGCCGCGAGATGGCATACAGGCATCCATCTTCGGAGCCGATCAGCACCCGGTCTTCATGGATGCAAGGGGTGGATGCGATCCCTCCTTCGGTCGCATATTTCCACCGGAATTTGCCGCTTTTGGCATCCAGGGCGTACAGGTTGTTGTCGTAGCAGCCGATGTAGAGCACTCCATCGGCGATACGAGGCGAGGAACGCACCTCATCCTCGCAAGTAAAGGTCCAGCGGGGTTCTACATCTTGGGGGCCGACAAACGCCGCAGTACCCAACCCGGCGGTGGCGATGATGCCCGTGACGCTGCGCCTGCGGGGCAACGCTTTGCTCAGAGCGGCAGCAAACTCTACCGCCGAGCTGTAACGATCCTGCACATCGTAGGACAGGGCCTTCATGATGACCGCTTCCAGCTCTTTGGGCACGCCGGGATTGAAGAGATGAATGGGACGTTCGTGGAAGGTGAAGGGCGGCTCCAGGCGGGGATCGCGCCCGGTGAGCATGTGGTGGAGGGTCGCGCCTAGGGCATAGATGTCGCCCCGCGGTTCGGCGATACCGCGATACTGTTCCGGCGGGGAGTAACCTTCCGTGCCGATCATCGTCCCCCGCTGGCCGTGCTCAAACACTTTGGCGATGCCGAAATCAATGAGCATCAGCCGACCGTCGGGCCGCAGGATCAGGTTGCCCGGCTTCATATCCCGAAAGATGACGGGGGGTTGGTGGTTGTGCAAGGCAGCCAACACGTCGCAGATCTGGAGGCCCCATTCCACGACCTGTTCCGGGGGGAAGGGTTGCTTTCGTTCCTCCAACACCTGCTCCAGGTTCTGGCCTTCAATAAACTCCATGACCAGGTAGCTGCGGTTGCCTTCGCTAAAGTAGTCAAAGATTTTGGGGATGGCCGGGTGGGAGACGCTGGCCAAAATGTTGGCCTCGCGCTCAAAATTCTGGATGCTGATCCGCCGTAGGCGGGGATCGGGCGCGGTGTTGATCATCTCTTTCACCGCCACGATCTTGTTCACGGCGGCAAAGCGCAGGTCCCGCGCCCGATAGACCGCCCCCATCCCTCCTACGCCCTGCACACCCAAGATCTCATAACGACCCTGTAGGACGGTGTGGGGCGGCAGTGTACCTTCCGGCTGGGTAGCCACCGGCGGCTCTTCAACTGTAATCCGACGGGTGTCTAACTCACTCACGGTTCGGTGCAATTCCTGGGTATCATCGGGTCGGCCGACGTATTGCCCTCCGGGGCAAAGTGGGGGCATTATACAAGCATTTTTCAAATCTTGCAACTTTTATCCCCAGGGATCGGGCCTAGTGGCCTAGTTATTCCCCACCTAACACGCTACCGATGAATTTCCGCCGACCTCTGGCAAAAGCAGCGGCAGGGAGTGGTTTCTTCCCGGCGAGCTGCACCTCTAACAACTCCAACACCCCTTCCCCCGTCACCACTCCCAAGCCGGAAGGCAAGGTGACGACCAGCCCCGGCTCACCCTCCACCCCCTCGGACCGAGGGCAAGCACGCAACACCTTGAGCCGTTTGCCTTGCCAGTCCGTAAAGGCCCCCGGCCAGGGATTGTAAGCACGCACTTGGCGGTCCAGGTAGACCGCCGGACGGCTCCAATCCAGGCGGCCATCCTCCTTGCGCAACAGAGGACAATAAGTCGCCTGCGTCTCATCTTGGGGCACGGCCTGAACTTCTCCCGCCAGCCAGCCGGGCAGCGTTTCGAGAAGAAGCTGCGCTCCCATCTCGGCCAAGCGGGCCGTCAAGGAACCGGTCGTGTCGTCCGGCGCGATGGGGCACGACTTCCGGGCCAGGATCGGTCCGGTATCCATCCCCTCATCCATGAGCATCAGGCTGACGCCGGTCGTCGTTTCCCCGGCCAGGATGGCCGCCGCCACGGGAGAGGCTCCCCGGTAGCGGGGTAGCAGAGAAGCGTGGAGGTTCAAGCAGCCCCAAGGAGGCAATTCCAGCACCGGTCGGCGCAGGATCTGCCCAAAGGCCGCAACCACGATTACCTCCGGCTGCCAGGCGGCCAGCCGCTGCACCGCCTCTTCCGTGCGGAGGGTCGTCGGCTGGAAAAGGGGCACCCCCAGCTCCAACGCCACCTCCTTGACCGGCGAAAAGACAAGCCGACGCCCTCGCCCCGCCCGCCGATCCGGTTGGGTGACCACGCCAACCACCCGGTGTCGCGCTGCCAGCGCCCGCAAGGCAGGAACGGCAAAGGTCGGCGTCCCCATGAACACAATCCGGGCCATGAGATTTCCTCCTCCTGCCGATTTCCCGTATTCTGATTGTAACACACCTTTCACGGCCTGCCAAGCAAGGCCGGGGCCGCCCGATAACGAGGAGGAGTACAGAGCTTGCATTCCCGCCTTGTCCAGGGGTTCGGATGAGCAGTTGAGATTGCCCATTGCCGCCGCCGAGCATCTTGTGGTATAATGGAACGGCAATGGACCTACTTGACCGCGTTCGCGCTTTCATGGAACGGCATCACCTGTTGACGCCGGGCACGGGAATCGTCGTCGGCGTATCGGGTGGACCGGATTCCCTTTGCCTGTTGCATCTACTCCGTCGTTTGGCAGGGGACCAAGACCTACGCTTGCACGTGGCCCACCTGCACCACGGGTTGCGTGGGGCCGATGCCGACGCCGACGCCGCTTTTGTGCGCCGGACCGCCGCCGACTGGGGGTTGCCTTGCACCGTGGAATGGGCCGATGTACCTGCTCTGGCCGAACGGAGCAAAACGGCTGTGGAGGAGGCCGCCCGCCACGCACGCTACGCTTTCTTGGAACGCGTAGCCCGGCACGTCGACGCCAGAACCGTCGCCGTCGGCCACAATGCCGACGATCAGGCCGAGACGGTGCTTATGCATTTTATCCGGGGGTCCGGCTTGGCCGGGTTGCGCGGTATGTTGCCTTGCACTCCCCTGGGTGAAGCCGAAAAATCCCTCCTCCTCATCCGTCCTCTGCTGGACATCCCCCGCGCCGATATCTTGGCCTATTGTGACGCCCACGGCCTGGAACCCCGGTTTGACCGCTCTAACCTGGACACGACCTATTTTCGCAATTGGCTGCGCCACAAAGTGCTCCCCCTGCTGGCCCAACATAATCCAAACATCCACCGGGTGTTGCAGCGCACGGCACAAGTTGTAGCCGATGACTATGCTCTGCTGCGCTCACTCCTGGCGGAAACGTGGCCCCGCGTCGTCTTGGAAGAAGATGCAGAGCGGATAGTGTTCAACCGGCAGGTTTGGAGGTCTTTGCCCACCGGCCTGCAACGCTCCACCCTGCGGGAAGCGGTCCATCGCCTGCGACGCTCCCTGCGGGACATCGGCTTTGTCCATGTAGAAAATGCCGTGCAGGTCGCCCGCAGCGGCACAACAGGAGATCGGGCCACTTTGCCCAGGGGATTGATGCTCACCGTAGAGTACGGGCGACTCACCGTTGCCGATGCCGATGCCGCACCATTGTTGCCCGATTGGCCCTTTCTGCCGGCGAGAGCTGCCCTCCTGCCGGTGCGCTTGCCGGGGCACACCCCGCTCCCCGATTCCCCTTGGGCACTGGAAGCGAAAATACTGCCCCGCAAGGACCTGCCTCCTCAATGGAATCGCAATCCCGATCCCTGGCAAGCGTTTCTTGACGAAAGGGCTGCCGCCGGGGAGCTGGGGCTGCGCACCCGGCGACCCGGCGACCGCTTCCGACCTCTGGGCATGGGGGGGCATACGGTCAAACTATCCGACTTTTTGACCAACCGCAAAGTCCCTCGTGCCGCCCGCGACCGATTGCCTTTGCTTGTCCGGGGGGATGCGCAGATCTTGTGGGTCTGTGGGCAACGGCCGGATGAAAGCGCAGCCATCGGCCCTCAGACGGAACGGGTTATCCACCTGCGTTTCATTCGCCTCCCCGACGACGCGTAAGGCCCGGCCTCCGCGGGCCTGTCGGCCGGAAGATGCCTCGGCCCGGCGTCAGCGGCGATGGCCGTAGATGGTGGCCCGGTCCTCTTCCAGCACGATCTGTTCCAGACAAAGGGGGTAATCTGCCGGGTACCAGCTTTCCGCCTCCAAAACCATCTCCCGCACCTCTTCCCGGACGAAGGAAGGGGTGAGCAACCCTCCTACGGTCACCTGCTCAATCTCGATGCGGGGGCGGCAGTCGACCGCCGTCACCCGGCCTGTCACTTCAACCGGAACCGTAAAGTTCAAAACCTCCGTGCTGCCCCGAACAACCACCCGGCCCCGCCGTAGATCCACCGACACATCCCGGTAAGGCTGGTCGGGATTGGCGGCCAGAAGGGCGGCGATCTCCCGGTTCAGGTCGTCTTCATGGTAGCGAATCTGCACGGGCCGACCGGGGGCCGAGCGGGCCATCTCCCGATCCAGGTCGCTCAGGTCCTGAAGCGGGGGATTTGCCAGGAGAAGAGGCTGCCGGATGAGGGTCGGCGTTGCGGCAAAGGCCGGGGAAGGGGCTGCCGGACGCACCGTGGGCAAGGGGTGAGTTGTGGGCCGGGGGGTAGGGGAGCGGGTTGCAAAGGAGCGGGGCTTGGGCTGCAGGGCAGGCGTGTCAAAGGGCAAAGGAGTGCGGGTGGCAGTGGCGGCAACGCGGGTAGGAGGATTGGTGGGAATCGCCGTCGGGGTGTGGTCGGCACGCAGCTCGGTGGCCCCTACCGAAGGCCACACCGTGAGCGGCGTCGCCGAGGAGGTCACCCGCTGCAAAGCAGCGGCAGCAGTCGCCTGATACTCGCGCACCGATTGTTCAATGCCCAAGTCCACCTCGCGTCCGGCGAGCAACCCTACAGCGATGGCCACACCTACCCAAAAGATCAGGTTGAACAGCGCAAAGGCAAACAGCAGATTCCAACGAGAATTTGATCCAAACATTGTCCTTCATTCCTGCATCCGATCCAGCAACTCTTTGAACTTGGCAATGCTGGCTTGGGTCAAGGGACGGTCGGGCAGGAAGGGGCAAGCGTGAGCATGTTGGATCGAAGGCTCATAAGTTCCGATGCGCCGCGCCAGGGCCATGATCTCGGTTTTATCCCAGCCGATAAGAGGGCGCAGAATCGGTTTTTCAATGCCGTAAGAGATGACCTCCATGTTGCTCAAGGTCTGACTGGCCACCTGGCCCAGCGATTCGCCGGTGACAATGGCCCCTGCGCCCCGTTCGGCGGCGATGCGGGCGGCGTGGGCCAACATGGTCCGTTTGCAAAAGAGACAGGTCCAGCGTTCGCCGTGCACCCGGCGCAACCGTTCCAGGGTGGGACCCAGCACCTCGTGGTGGGAGAGAATGATGGGACGCAGCGTCCAACCGTAGGCATAGCGGTTCAACGCCTCAATGATGGACAGGACCTGGTCGGTTTGGGCCTGATTGATGCTAAAATGAAGGGGGATGACGCCGCAGCCCCGTTTCATCATCAGCCAGGCCGCCGTGGGCGAATCAATACCGCTGGAAATCAGGGCCACCACCCGGCCCTGGCTACCCAGGGGCAGGCCGCCCGGTCCGGGGATGGTCTCGCCGTAGACCAGGGCACGCCCCCGCTGAACCTCAATGCCGATTTCCACATCGGCGTTCCGCGAAAGGTCCACGCGGGCCTGGGTGGCCTCCACGACGGCGGCTCCCACCCGCCGCTCTATTTCGGGCGAGATGTAGGGGAAGGATTTATCGGACCGCCGCGCCTGGACGCGAAACGACCGCTGCGGGTCCAGCCCTGCCCGTCGCGCCGTCTCAACCGCCTCGGCAATGATGTGATCCAGGTCCGGCGGCACGACGCGCACCGGGCTGAGGGAGACCAGGCCGAACACCCGTCGCACGGCGTCTAGGGCAGCCTCTTCCTGCTCCGTTTCCAGGTAGAGTCGCTGACCCTCCTGCCAGACCCGGCCTTCGATGCCCTCCGCCTTGAGGCATTGGCGCACATTCCGCCGCAACTTGCGGAAAAAATAGGCACGATTCTGCCCTTTGAGGGCGATCTCACCATAACGCAACAGAATCATGGCTCCAACCACCAATCACAAATCCCTAAACCCAACCGTTACTCCGATACCAATCGGCGGTCTCCTGCACCGCCGTTGCCAGATCGTAAGCCGGCGCAAAGCCCAACTCGCGTTTTGCCCGCTCACCGGAACAGAGCCAGTAGGGTTGGCGCATATTGCGGATGCGCTGTTCGTTGAGCAAGACCGGTTTGTGCGTCAACCGTTCCTGAAGCCGGGCGGCCCAGGTCAGGGGCGTCAGGATGCCCAACGGCAAGGTCAGGTGCAGCGGACGCTTGCCTAGGGCCTGGGCGATGGCCGCGCTCAACTCGGTGTAGGAAACGTCCCAAGCACAGGCCAGGTAGGTGCGCCCCAGGGCCACCTCTCGCTCCAGGGCCAGGAGCAACAACGTCACCAGGTCACCGACGTAGATAAGGCTGATCCGCCGTTCTGTCCGGCCCAGCTGCAAGCTCAGCCCCCGCGCGACAAGGCGAAAGTAGGCGAGAAAATCCCGGTCGCGGGGGCCGAACACGGAAGAAGGACGCACGACGACCAGGGGTAACCTTTCACCCAGGGCGTGCAGTTCCTGCTCTGCTTCCCATTTGCTCCGACCGTACCAGTCCAGGGGCCGGGGCGGGCGCGATTCATTCACGAAATCGCCCGCCGCCCGCGACGGACCGACAACGGCCTGGCTGGAAATGAACAAAAAGCGTTTCAGGCCGGGGTTGACCTCCAGGCAAGCGCGGGCCAGGGCCACCGTCCCCTGGGTGTTGACCCGGCGAAAAGCCTCCAAACTCAAGGCACGGGTCAACCCGGCCCCGTGGCAGACGGCATCCACACCCAAGCACGCCTGTCGCAACCCTTCGGCATCCCGCACATCGGCATAGGCCCACTCCACCGGCAAATGCTTGATGAAACGCAAGTCGCTTTCACGCCGAACCAGACAGCGCACCCGGTAGCCCCGTGCCAGCAACGCCTCAACCAGATGAGAACCGATGAAGCCGTTGGCCCCCGTGACCAAGATGCGGTCGTATTCCGCCAAATCTCCTTCCCCCTCCAAAAGGAAGCACCATAAGCCACGCCGAAAAGATCGGCGGCTTATGGTGCGCTCACGCCGGTCCACCGGCTGCATCGCCCGATGCGATCCGGCTCACCTTCCGTATTATCACCGTCTCTGCTTGATGGCGAGCATCACGCCCAAAGTGTAGCACAGGGGCGCGGTTTTGTCAATTGGAGCGCACGCCGACAAATCGGCAGATGGATCTCACGCAGGTTCTTCCGGCTCCATGTGGATCAACACCTGGTGGACCTCCGGCAGGGCGGCATAGATCTGTCGTTCGGCTTTGTCGGCCAGGCGGTGGACCTGTTCTATCGGCAGGTTCGGATCGGCCAGGCAGTGAAAGGCCACGTCATAGCCTTCGGGGCCAACGCGGATCTGGAATTCGTGGCAACGGCGCAGGCCCGCCACCTTTTCGGCGATCTCTTGCACGCGGGCTTGCACCTCTGCGATGTTCCCCTCCGGTTCGCCGACGGCCAGGGGCACGGCCTGCGGTTCAATGTGGGTGTGGACATCGCTGACATGAGGCAATTCGCGGCGCACGGCAGCTTCCATCTCGCTGACCTGGGCGTGGGCCTGGGCCAGCGTCAGCTCCGGCGGGACTTCCACATCCAGGTCCACGCAATAGTGCCCTTTCGCTTCGTGGGCGTGGACGTTGTGCACCCGCAGCCCAAAGCGGGCGGCGATGGCCCCGACCGTCTGGGGCAGGGTTTCCCCTTCCCGGCGGACCGGATCCACGTGGACGACTATGTCTCCCCGCCCCACCAGTTCGGCCAGCCGCCCTTCCACCTCGCTGGCGATGCGATGGGCTTCCTCCAACGATGCGCTGCGCTCCACCTGGATCGCCAAATCCACAAAGGTACTGGCCCCCGACCGGCGCACCCGCACCGGCCCGACCTCCTGGACGCCCGGCGTGGCCCCGGCGGCGGCGGTCACCCGCTCGGCCAACCCCGGCGGCGCGGCGTCCAGAAGCTCATGCACCGCCTGACGGCCCAGGCCCAGGCTGGTGCGCAGGACCATCAGGGCCACAAAGAGGGCGGCCAGAGGGTCCGCTTTGGTCAGCCAGGCCCATTCCGGCCCCAGCCATTGGCTCAAGGAGACCAGGACCAGGCCCAGCAGCACCACGGAGGAGCTGAGCACATCGGTCCGAAAGTTGAGGGCGTTGCCTTCCAGCGATTGGCTGCGGTAGCGGCGGGCGACCCGCAGCAGGTAGGTGGAAAGGGCCAGGCTGACGGCGATGGACAGGACCATGACGGCGACGCCCCACAGGCCCGATTCAATGGGGACGGGGTGGAAAAAGAGCCGTTGCACCGCTTCATAGGCGATCCAGCCGCAGGTAAAGAGGAGCAGCCCCGTTTCGGCCAGGGCGGCCAGGTTCTCCACTTTGCCGTGGCCGTAGGGGTGTCCTGCGTCGGCGGGTTGATCGGCGATGCGCACGGCGAAAAAGGCCAGCAGGGTGGCGATCAGGTCCAGCACCGAATCGGCGACCTGGGCCAGGATGCCCAGGCTGCCCGTCACCAGCCCCACGATCACCTTGAGGATGACGAGAAAAAGAACGGCCAGCAGGGAAACCAGGGAAGCGCGGCGTTTGGCCTGTTCGGCGATCTGGGCGTCAACGGTCATGGCAACTCTCCGGGGTTGGGGAAGGGCCAGTCCCGAAAGTCCTGGCTGCAATCGTCGGTATCGTACAGGTAGGGGAAACGTTCCAGCGAATGGGTATAAAGGGCGACGCCGGGGTGAGGGACAACGCCGGGGTAGCTGCCCGCGCCGTAGACCAGGACATCCACCGCCTGACCGTCGGCGTCCAGGATCAGCACTTCGTCGCCGTTGTTGTCCAGCCCCCAATCGCCCTCGCTCCAGTCCTTGTCTTTGACCATGTCCGGTACATCGGGCAACATATCAAAGAACTCAAAGTCGGGGGTTCGCCCGTAAAATTGGCGGAAGACATCGCCGGAAGCGGCGATGACCAGGGTGCGGTGCGGGGCCAGGGTCGTCCCGGCGGGGAAGCGATACATGCCCTCAGACCCTCGTTCGGCGGCGTCGCCGATGCGGTAGCCGGTCAGGTCAACGGTCTGGTTGGTGGGGTTGACGATCTCCACCCATTCGTTTTTCCGGGACACGGCATAATAGACCTCGCTGACCAGCAGGTGGTCCGCCGGTTGGGGCGGGGCATAGTTTTTGGCGAGGAGGGGCAGGTAGAGCGGCGGCACAGATTGCAGCCAGTCATACTCAAACACCGCCCGGAGATAGTCATAGGCATCGTCCGATTGGACCTGAAGGGCCAGCTCGCGGTTGGTCTTGTTGGAAGCCTCGCCGCCGTTGATGCTGCCCACGTGGACATACTTTTTCCCGCCGATGTGGGCCAGGATCATCTTGTTGTGCAGGCCCTGGAAGGTGGGGTCGCCCTGCCGCACCTCCAGGTCCAGCCCTTCCGCGCCGGATAGACGGCGCAGGTAGGTCATCGTCTCCCGGTTCTTGCCGCCGTCAAAGTGGCCGTCCAGGAGGAGGCGGACCGCCGCTCCCCGTCGCGCGGCGGCGACGTATGCTTCCAGGCGGGGGTTGGGGTCGGTCTCCGGCGTCCCGTCGCTCGGCCCCCAGTGGCTGTATTCGTAAAACTGTTCAATGAGAAGGGTATCGCCTGCCCCGGCCTGCGCCAGCAGCCCCAGCAGGCCGTCCCGGTCGCGGAGGCTGTTCTCCGGCGATTGGATCAGCTCAAAAGCCATCTCCCCGTGGAGGGTCAAAGGGTGGCTGATGCGGATGGTGTAGGTGGTCCAGTCCGGCGTTTCGACGGGTTGGTAGCCGACCGGCGGCGTGCAGAGGAGGGAGACCTGGGCGCAGGTCATCAGGTCGGCGTGATGGGCGGTATCGGCGTCGGCGGCAAAGAGGGCCTGGGCATGGGCGACCACCCCCGGCGCATCGGTGATCAGGAAAACGCCGCGCCGCCCCGCCGTGCCGTTGCCTTTGTCATCGGCGGGCGCGCTGGTGTAATTCAGGTTCTCCGAACCGATGGCAACCCAGGTTCCATCCACGATGATCAGCTTGCTGTGCAGGTAGGCATAGCGGTCGTGGATGCGGGCCTGGTCATCGTTGACCATGAACAGGATCGTGGCCCCGGCGTCGCGCAGTTGATCGACGATCCACCTTTCCTGGTCGGTGACGCCCTCCACGGCTGGCGCGCCCTCCAACAGGAGCGTGACCGTCACCCCCTGGGCCAGCCGGTCCAACAGAATATCGGCCAGCTCCTTGCTCTTGAAGGAATAAACCTCAATCTGGATGCTGTTCTGGGCGCGGGCCAGAAGGGGAGCCAGGGCGTCGTACAGGTTGTCGGGGGCAACGGCGACGGTCAGGGTCGCCGTCTCGGTGAGGCGGCGGGTGAAAAAGAAGGTGTCCAGGTCCCAGCCGGGGTAGCGCACCTTGCGCCCGTTGATGTGGTCATCGGGGTCCTGCGCCCAATCGGCGGCGGTGTCGCTATCGGCCACGGGTAGGCCGGTGGCTTGATCCCGCTTGCGGTAGAGGATCTGCCCTTCGGCGGCAAAGGCGTTGCTGGGCGTCCAGGGGGCCAGGGCGGGGCCGCTCCAACCGGGGGTGGCGGTGTCGCCCGCCCGGTAGACCAGGACATCCACGGTGTTTCCCCCGTCGTCGCGGAGGAGGCATTCGTCGCCGTCGTTGGCAAAGCCGGGCCAGCCGCCGTTCAGCTCCGGTACGGCAGGGTCGGTGTCGTCGGTTTCGAAATCGGGCGGGAAGCCGAACTGCCGGGCAAAGGCGACCGCCGAGCGGGCGCACCACAGCCCTGCGCCGCCCGCCAGGGAAACGCCGTCGGGGAAGGCAGCGGTGACCGAACCGTCGCTCAGCTGCCAGCCGCTCAGGTCGGCGGTGACGGTGGAGACGTTCATCAGCCGCACCGCTTCGTCGGCGTCGTCCGCCTCGTAGCCGTCGTAGTGCAGGGCTTCGATGACGACCACGGGCTGCGGCGCGCTGATGGCCGTCGTCCAGGCGGCGGCGTTATCGGCGGGGTTGGTTTCGGTGGTCGCCGAGGTTGCGGTGATGCGGTTGGTCAGGATGCCCGCAGCGGTCCCGCTCACCCGGCAGCGGACGGTGAAGGTCAAGGGGGTGGCAGCCGTCGCCACCGTCCCCAGCTCCCAAACCAGCGTGCCGCCGGAGGGCCGGCCAAAGGTGTAGGGGGCCGTGTGGGTGAGGAATTGCACGCCACCCGGCAGGGTATCGGTCAGGCGGACGTTCCGGGCGGCCAGGGAACCGCCGTTGCTCAGGGTGATGGTGTAGGTGATGGGTGCGCCGGGGCGGGCCGTGGCCGGTCCTTCCTTGCGGACGATCAGGTTCGCGCCGGGCAGGGGCGCGACCGAGTTGCGGGCTTTGGGCGTGCCGTTGAGGGGGTTGCCGTCGGCGTCGTGGCCGTTGCGGGTCAGGCCGTCGTTGGCGGCCCAGTTGGTGGGCGCGTCGGCGGCGGTGGGATCGATCCGCTCCATGCTGAAATAGCCGGGGGAGCCGCTGCCGCCGGGCCAACCGCCGCTGCCGTCCGCACTGTCAATGAGGGTATTGGTCGCGTCGCGCAGCTCCAGGCGTTCGCCGTTGTTGTTCAGGGAGCCGGTGTAAATCTGGTCGGCAGGGATGTCGCTCACGGTGTTGTCATCGGTGCGTTCCAGCAAAAAGTAGCCATGGGCCGGGATGACGCCCGCCAGGGAGATGGAAATATCCCCGCCATCGGTCAGGGTCCAGCCGGAAAGGTCAACGGCCGCGCCGGTGTTGTTGTAAAGCTCAATCCATTCGTCGGCGGTGCTGGCCGCCGTGCCGCCCCAGGCCACCTCGTTGATCACCACATCCAGGGGAGCCGCCTGGGGGGCGGCCTGCCCGCTGCTGCCCGGTCGGGCCAGGACAAAAAGGGCCACAACCAGCATTCCCACACTCAGGGCCAGGCTCCGGTTCATGCTGCCGCCTCGCAAATCTCTCCCTCCGCCGGATGGTCCGGACACGCCCCCTCCGTTCCCGTGCGTCGCCGCAAATTTGCCGCAAACTCGCGGGAGGATGGTCGCCGTCCGGTCGTGCACTCGCGGACAAGCATAGCATATCCGGGGGCGAATGTCAAAGTTGACAAAAGGGCCTTCTGAGTTTACAATTTATGAAGAAAAAGAAAAGCCTTCGCGCCCTTCGCGCCTTGGCGGTTCCAAAATCTAAACCGCAAAGGCGCAAAGAAGGTGAACGGTCTGCGATTTTGAGGAAAGATGACGATGGAAGCGGTTGAGCAGCTCCCTCTTTTTCCCGGCGAACGGCCCCAAACCGTGCACCGGCAGCCGGAATTCGGGGCCGAGACACCCCTGACGGCGACCCTGGAGCCTTTTCGGGAGCACATGGTCCGCCGGGAATACAGCGAAAACACGGTCAAATCGTTCCTGGGCGATCTCCGCATCCTGCAACGTTACCTGGAAGGCGATCCACCCATCGGTGAGATCGGCACCAAGACCCTGCAAGACTTTCTCCACTGGCTGCAACACGAACGGGGCAAGCCCTGCAGTCCCAAATCCTACGCCCGCCGCCTGACGACCCTCAAGGTGTTCTTTGCCTGGCTGGCCGACCTGGGAGCCATCCCCTCCGACCCGGCGGCCCCGCTGACCCACAAGCCGGTCCGCGTCCCCCTGCCGCGCATCCTGAGCGATGCCCAGGTTGAGCAGGTTCTGGCCGTCACCCGGCGGCTGATGCAGGGCGACGGGCCGGAGGCCAAGCCCGATCCGCGCCCCCACCTCCTGGTCAGCCTCCTGCTGCACACCGGGATCAAAAAGCAGGAGTGCATGGCCCTCAAACTGGCCCACATTGACACAAGCGACCCGGCCAGGCCGGTGGTCCACATCCGCTACGAAAAACCCCGGATGCGGTACAAGGAACGGCGGCTGAAATTGCCCGCCGCCTGGACCCAAACCCTGCGCCACTACCTTCAGGTTTATGAACCGGAGGTGTTTCTCTTCCCCTGCACCGCCCGCAACCTGGAATATGTCCTGGCCGATGTCGCCAAACGGGCCGATCTGCCCGACGGCCTCTCCTTTGAGATGCTGCGCTGGACCTGCGCCGTCCGCGATTATCGGGCGCAGATGGACCCGGATCGGCTGCGGCGCAAGTTAGGGCTTTCCCAAATGCGCTGGGAGGAGGTCCTG